>DATLTA010000197.1:0-14161 GCA_035533775.1 Candidatus Dormiibacterota bacterium
ATGGGGACGGCGGTAACCGGTCTACGGAGCGATCGAAGGCTCCGGGACTTTTAATTTCCCCTCGCGTTTTTTCGCATACAGCGTGCGATCGGCGCGCTCCAGAAATTGATCGATCGTTTCGCCCTTTTCGTATCCCACCCATCCGGCCGAAAAGCAAATCGGAATTTTCCGGCCGTTGGTTTCGAGCGCCATGGGCCGCAATCTGGACAGAAGGGTTTCGACCTGGCCGATCGTGCACTCCGGCAAAAGCACGAGGAATTCATCACCGCCCATGCGCGCGGCAAAGTCCGACAAGCGAATCGCCGTCTGCAGCCGCGCGGCAAATTCCTTCAGGACCAGATCTCCCGTAAGATGGCCGTAGGTGTCGTTGATTTGTTTGAATTTGTCCAGGTCCAGAGCGACCACGGTGAGGGGATGGCCATAGCGCTGTGAACGGGAGGCTTCCGAGGCCAGGCGATCTTCGGCGACTCGCCGGTTGCTCAGCCCCGTAAGCGGATCGACCATCGCCAGCTTTTGGAATTCGTCCGCGAGGAATTGCAATTTTTTCATTTCATCGAGCTTGTTGAAAAATTGCCGGCGCAACCGTTTCACCATCACCTGCTGATAAATCGTGTACGCGTTGAAGATCAGGACCAACCCGATCAGGCCCCGCACAGCCCGACTCAAACTGGCTTGAAAAAACGGGTCATCCATCGTGAACAATTCCGGAAAGCTCATGGTGAAGACCGCGAAGGTCAGCAGGAGCATTACGATCACCGCCATGCTCCAGAGCCACCAGTCCCGGCGTTCCAATTTCTGAAGCTGCGCCTGCACCTCGGCGAGGCTCGCTTTCGCGGACGGATCTGACGGTGGTAACAGCGGCGATGGCGAAGATGGATTCATGGCTGGCCCTGACTGGAACATGAGAGCAGGACGCCCTATGCGCCATTATAAATCTGGCGGACATCCACAATCCGATAAAGTTAGGGCGATGTAGCGGATTATGACACTGCACCCCGGTACTGTACGTGAATTTCCTGGTCGGTCTCCCTCGCCCGGCGATGCCTCATTTGGAATGCCGGGCTTTGCCGCCGAGGATTGCGCGCCGCAGTCAGCGCAATGCCGCGCCGCTGCAGCGGTACTGAGCCCTGTCAGGAACCTTTTTTCAATTCGGCCAGAACCAGTTTGGCGACTTCGCGCAAAGTTTCAAATACACCCTGCCCCGTGATGGCCACGGCCTCAAGCACTGGTTCATTCTTGACCTGGAGTTGTCTGGTTAGTTCTTCGACGGAGAGGATGCCCGGAAGGTCGCGCTTATTGAGCTGCAGCACGTAGGGAATCGTTTCGAAATCGAGTTTGTGTTCCTTCAGATGCTCGCGCAGGTTGTCGAGTGTTTCCAGATTTGCGTCCAGGCGCTCTTCCTGGGAATCCGCAACGAATACCACGCCGTCCGCGCCTTTTAAAATCAGCTTGCGGCTGGATTCGTAAAATACCTGTCCGGGAACGGTATAAAGATGAATGCGCGTTTTAAACCCGCGCACCGTGCCGAGATCGATGGGCAGAAAATCGAAAAACAGGGTGCGGTCGGTTTCCGTCGCCAGGGAAATCATCTTCCCTTTTTGCGCGGACCCCGTATGGTCATAAATCCACTGCAAATTGGCCGTTTTTCCGCCCAGACCTGGCCCGTAGTACACGAGCTTGCAGTTAATTTCGCGAGCAGGAAAGTTGATAAAGGGCACGGTAGTCCGGACACGCCGGAATTCTTTTATAGCATAGGCCGGAAAGCGGACCAATGCTCAAACCTGTGACTGTTGCGCAACAGGCAGCAGGAGGGTCCCTCCCGGCATCGGAAGGAATTTGTGGCATTGTCCGGTGCTACTGAATAGAATCGACGCCAGGTCACTGACAAGCTTGCAGCGGGGACTCGTGAACGCGGGCGGCGGACAAGCATACCCGGCATTCTCGAATTGTAGTCGGTCTGCATCATGGAAGATTTGTGCGCCTGCTTTCATCGGGTCGAGAAGCGCTTGCTCCGTGTTCTCCGCATGCTCTATGCGGCCCCTAGCCGAATTTATAAGCTGATCCTGGGCGGAAAGTCCCGGAAATATGTTGCAGGGGCGGCAGAACAATCATAGAGTTTGCCCGGCATCCTGCATTCACAGGTTCATCCGAATATGACATTTATGTCGCTAACAATGCCAACTGGCGGGTGCGCAAATTGATTCTGCACCCGGTGAAGTAACTTCCCTGGCCGCGAAACGAGTCCCGCTCAACGCCAATCAGGTCCGCAGCTTCTGGGCGGCCTGGGGCGGCTGGGTGCTGGACGGGATGGATTCGTTCATCTACGCATTGGTTCTGGTTCCCGCGATGCGGGAACTGCTGCCCAAGTCGGGAATTCCAGCCACCACCGCCAATATCGGATATTACGGCGGGCTGCTGTTCGCGCTGTTCCTGATTGGCTGGGGCATGGCTTTGCTCTGGGGGCCGGTCGCCGACAGGTTCGGGCGGGTCCGTACCCTGATGTTCACGATCATCTGCTTTTCTATTTTTACTTTTCTGAGTGCTTTTTCCACGAATATCTGGATGCTGGCGGTGCTGCGGCTTTGCGCCGGGATCGGCATTGGCGGGGAATGGGCGATGGGCGCCACCCTGATTTCGGAAGAGTGGCCGGAAACGCGCCGCACGATGGGTGCGGCATTGATGCACACGGGGTATTACTTCGGATTTTTTCTGGCCGCGCTGGCCAATTATTTCGTGGGAAGCCGGTATGGGTGGCGATGGATGTTCATCGTCGGTGGCGTGCCGGCGCTGCTGGTCATTTTTATCCGCAAAGGCATGCACGAGCCGGCGCGCTGGGAAGCCAAACGGGATCAGCCCGGCAAGAAATGGACCCTGAGCCGGACATTTCTTGAAATTTTCTCGCCGCGATACCGCCTGCGCACGTTTCTCAACCTCATGTACCAGCTCGTTTCCACCATCGGTTTGTGGGCAGGCACCGTATACGTGCCTGCGGCAATCACATATCTGGCGACCAGGTCCGGGCACTCGACTTTCCAGGCCGCGCGCCTTGCCTCCGACGGCACGGCCATCCTTTCCGTGGGAACCATTCTGGGGGCGCTCAGCGTGCCGTTTATCGCCGACCGGCTGGGACGCAAGGGAAATCAGGTGGCTTTTTATTCGCTGATGCTTGTGGTGATCGTCGTCACGTTCGGGTATGTTTTTTACCTGCAGACGGACGCGCTGAGGTGGTTTTTCGTCTGCCTCTTTTTCCTGGGGATCGGCGGGGCCAACTATACCGTCTATTCTTTCTGGTTGCCGGAGCAATACGAGACCGAATGCCGCGCCAGCGCGCTGGCCTTCGCGCAAAATGTGGGGCGCTTTGCCGGCGCCGGCGCCACTTTTCTTGTCGGCGCGGGGATACGCCATTTTCAGACTTTGGGATTTCCCGTGGCGCTCACAGCAATTGCATTTGTGGTTGGGCTGATGCTCCTGCCCTTCGGTGTGGAAACCAAGGGTAAGCCTTTGCCCTCCTGAACCCAATCGCGAGGAGCAGGTATGACACAAGGACATGATTCGCAAACGAAAAGTGAAGTCCGGGATGGAATGAGGATCGATTGGGATGCGCCCATTCCCATGGACGACGGCGTGATCCTGCGCGCAGATGTTTTTCGTCCCATCGGCGAAGGCCGCTATCCCGTGCTGCTCACCTACGGGCCTTACGCCAAGGGGCTCGCCTTTCAGGATGGCTATCCCGACGCCTGGCAAATCATGGTGCGCGAGCACCCGGACGTCGCGGCCGGTTCGACCAACCTATATCAGAGCTGGGAAGTGGTGGACCCGGAGAAATGGGTGCCGCACGGTTACGCATGTGTGCGCGTGGACAGCCGGGGCTGCGGACGCTCGCCCGGCTATGTGAATCCATTTTCGCCGCGCGAGACGCGCGACTTTGCGGCGTCGATCGCTTGGGCCGGCGAGCAGCCCTGGAGCAGCGGCAAGGTGGGCCTGAACGGCATTTCGTATTACGGAATCAACCAGTGGCAGGTGGCAACGCAGCAGCCGCCGCATTTGGCGGCCATGTGCATCTGGGAGGGCGCGGCGGAATGGTATCGCGACACCTCGCATCACGGCGGAATTCTCTGCACGTTTTGGAAGAACTGGTATGACGTGCAGGTTAAGAGCGTCCAGCACGGCCTGGGAGAACGCGGGCCACGCAGCCGCGCGACCGGCGACTTGGTCTGCGGACCTGAGACTCTCTCGGAAGCGGAACTGGCCGCCAATCGCGCCGACTTCGGCGCCGACCTGCTCGCGCATCCTCTGGACGATGAGTACAGCATCAGCCGCTCTCCGGATTGGTCCAGGATCACCGTGCCGTTTCTTTCCGCGGCGAACTGGGGCGGGCAGGGATTGCATCCCCGCGGCAATTTCGAAGGTTTTATGCGCGCGGCTGCGCCGCACAAATGGCTGGAAGTGCACGGCGACGAACACTGGACGCATTTTTACACCGACTATGGCCGCGAAATTCAGAAACGCTTTTTCGATTATTTTTTGAAGGGCGAAAAAAACGGATGGGACCTCCAGCCCCGGGCTTTGCTGCAGGTCCGCCACATCGATCGCTTCGAGCAGCGCGCCGAGCAGCAGTGGCCGCTCGCGCGCACGCAATGGACAAAATTCTATTTCGACTTTGCGAACGGAGCTCTGACTTCGGAACCCGCGGCGAATCCCGGAGCCCTCTCGTTTGACGCGATGGGCGATGGCCTGACGTTCCTGACGCCGCCGATGGCGGCGGAAACGGAAATTACGGGCCCTTCGGCACTGAAACTGTTCCTTTCCTCGACCACCGAAGACGCCGACGTTTTTGCCGTGCTGCGCGTTTTTTCGCCGGACTTGCAGGAAGTGGTCTTTCAGGGCGCGATTGACCCGCATACGCCGGTGGGCCAGGGCTGGTTGCGCGCCTCCCATCGAAAGCTGGATCCCTCGCTCTCCAAGCCGTGGCGCCCGTATCACACGCATGACGAACGGCAACCCTTGCAGCCGGGCGTGCCGGTTGACCTGGACATCGAGATCTGGCCCACCAGCATCGTAGTTCCCGCGGGCTACCGCGTCGCGCTCACGATTCGCGGCAAGGATTACGAACATGCATGCAGCGGAGGGAAACTTTCCAACTTCAAGAATGAGCTTCGAGGTTGCGGGCCGTTTCTGCACGATGATCCGGTGGACCGCCCGGAGAAACTGTTTGCGGGAAAGACCACGCTGCATTCCGAAAAAGATCGGCAGCCTTATTTGTTGCTGCCGGTCATTTCTTAGACTTTGGGTTTAGGCCTTGGGGATTGGCGAAGGCCGGTCCGCGGGCGAATTGCGAAGTGGAAGGCGCCGGGGCGCGCGATCGTTGCCGCCCCTCGGAATTTGGTGGCCGCCGAGGGCAGCTCCTGAGGACGGTCTTACCCCGGGTTCTTGAAATTATACGCAGTAGAAAAATGCATATTTGGATTATACTTTCAAACCGCACGGAGGAGAAAACTTGTGATTAAAAGCTTCCTGATCGGCATCGTGGTGGGCATTTTGCTCTTGAGCGGTTCCGTCTATTACTACTTCGATTCAGGCATGGCTCCGGTGGCAACCAGCGATCCGCCCATGCCTTTTGAGCATATGATGGCACGCAAAGCGCTGAGCGCGCACATCGACGAACAGAAAATTCCTGCGCCTCCCATTCCCGCCGACGAGCCGAACCTGGTTGCCGGCGCAAAAGTGTACAAGGATCACTGCGCCGAATGTCATGGCCTGCCCAATCAGCCGTCTCCGGTAATCTCCGACATCATGTTTCCCCATGCCCCCATGCTGTTCAAGGGCCATGGTGTGACCGATGATCCGCCGCAGGAAAGTTATTGGAAGGCCCAGAATGGAATCCGCTTGTCCGGGATGCCGGGCTTTAAAAAGGCCCTGTCGGATACGCAGCTTTGGCAAGTGGCGCTGCTGGTTGCCAATGCGGACAAATTACCCGATTCCGCCAAGGCAGTCCTGGTTCCCGAACCTGCTCCGGCCGCGCCTGCGGCTCCAGTCGCTATGAATAAAACGAAGAAAAAAAAGTAGATTGAATCGCCAGGGAGAACGGGAATGCCTGCTTCTCCCTGGCGTTTTTTTGTTTCGGATGGCCCGGATGGTTTGATCGAGGGGATTGGCAGTTGCGTTGACGGCGTGGAGCGCCTCTGCTAGACTCCCCGAAATGGCTCGCACGGGAAAAACAAAACGCGGCATCAAACGGGAATCAACTGCTTCTCGTAAGTCTAAGGCATTGAAAAATAAGGCTGCTAAGGCTGTCGCAGCCCATGCCGAAGCCGTTCGTCAGATGGTGGACCCGCATTTCGAACAGCAACTGAAACTATACGAACAGGCCGTTCAGAGCTTCCAGCAACAAAAGCTGGGCAAGGCCAAGGAACTGCTGGAAAAGGTTTTAGCCGGCCCGAGCAAAGAACTTGCCGATCGCGCGCAAATCCATCTGCGCATTACCGAACAGCGAATGGCCAAGCAGTCCACGCCGGCTTTGCGCACCCCCGAGGAACATTACCAGGCCGGTGTGGCCATGATGAATTTGGGCCGTTGGGACGAGGCGCGCGACCATTTGCTGAGGGCGCTCAAATTGGCTCCCAAAGCGGATTTTGTTTTTTATGCGATGGCGGCACTCGATTGCCTCACCGGAGAGACCGAATCCGCGATGGAGAATTTGAAGACCGCGATTCAGTTGCGTCCTGAAAATCGATATCACGCCCGCAACGACGAAGATTTTGCGTTCCTTCAGGAAGATCCTCGCTTTACGGAATTGCTGTATCCCGAGCGCGAAACGTCCGGCGGCTGAGACCTGCGCGATGGCAGGCTTCGTGACATCGCGATGTGATTCCGATTGTGGTCCGGATTGTGGTTCCGATTGTGATTCCAAAGAAACCTAGTTCGAAGCGGCGGACCCGGGCGACCGCGGTCACGCCCGGGGTGCGTGTTGTGGCGATCGGCGGAGGCACGGGCCTGTCGACACTGCTGCGCGGGCTGAAGCATTTCGTGCCCCGGCGCCGCCAGGAAGTGGGGCGTCATCCGATCAGCGATCTCGCCGCGGTGGTCACGGTAACCGACGATGGGGGAAGTTCGGGGCGTTTGCGGCGCGAGTACCGGGTATTGCCGCCCGGCGACATTCGCAATTGCATGGTCGCGCTATCGCAGGACGAAGCGCTGCTGGGTCGGTTGTTTCAGTACCGCTTTGACGCGGGCCGCGGTTTGAAGGGGCACAGCTTCGGGAACCTGTTCTTAACCGCGCTGTCCCACGTGATGGGGGATTTCGCCGAGGCCGTGCGCGTCAGCGGGGAAGTCCTGGCGATTCGAGGCAGAATTTTTCCCGCCACGGTGGAAAATGTTTCTCTGGAAGCGGTGATGATCGATGGGAAGATCGTCTCCGGCGAAACGCGCATCGCAAAAAGCGGAAAGAAAATTCGGCGCCTGCAGTTGCACCCCCGCCGTGTGCGTCCCCTGCCGGAAGTTCTGGAAGCGATCGCGCAGGCAAACCTGATTTTGATCGGTCCCGGCTCGCTCTACACGAGCATTTTGCCGAACCTTCTGGTTTCCGGCGTCGCCGAAGCGATTGAAAAATCCTCCGCGACGCGGGTTTACATCGCCAACCTGATGACGCAGCCGGGGGAGACCGACGGATTCTCGCTTGCCGATCATGTGCGGGTCATCTACAGCCACACGCGGCGAAAGCTGTTTGACTGGGTTGTGGCCAATAACCAGCAGGTCTCGCTAGAGGTGGCGCGCCGATATAAGTCGCGCGGCGCCGAGCCGGTGCGCGTGGACGTCGCGGAATTGCAGCGCTTGGGCGTGCGCTGCCTGCTCGACAATCTGCTGGAGGAATACGCCGTCGTTCGCCATGACGCGGCGCGGCTGTCGCAGCTTCTGATCGAGGAATTTGTCGAGCGCCAGGCCACGCGCGGCTGACCGGGAGCGGCGCGGCTTTTCAGTTTTCCACCCAGGCAACACCGGGTTCCTCATCCTTGCGCCGCATGGTTCCGGTTCGTATACTGGCCGGGAACGGTTTTGTGGCGAATTTTTCCAGGGAAAGGCCGGCGCGAGCGCGCGGGCTGGCCTGGAGGTAACGGACACCATGCAGAATTCCGAGGGGCCATTTCGATGGCCACGCTCGCTTTGAAAAACGAATTCAATATTTACGAATCCGCTGAAGCGCGCTTTGAAGCCGCCGCCCGAAAATTAAATCTCAACGAGGGCCTGTACCGCTTCCTGAAATATCCCAACAAGGAAATCACCGTCTACATCCCGGTGATGCTCGATAGCGGCCATCTGGATGTTTTCATCGGCTATCGCGTCCACCATTCCATCGTGCGGGGGCCGGGCAAGGGAGGCATTCGTTTTTCTCCCCATGTGACGCTCGATGAGGTGCGCGCGCTGGCCAGCTGGATGACGTGGAAATGCGCGGTGGTCAATATTCCCTTTGGCGGAGCCAAGGGCGGCGTGATCTGCGATCCCGAAAAACTTTCCAAGGGGGAGCTGGAACGCATCACGCGGCGTTACACGGCCGAGCTGATCGAATGGTTCGGTCCCGAGCGCGACGTTCCCGCGCCCGACCTGGGCACAAACGAGCAGACCATGGCCTGGATCATGGACACCTACTCGATGCACATGCGGCACACCACCACGGCCGTGGTCACCGGCAAACCCATCGACCTGGGCGGATCGCGGGGCCGCCATGAAGCCACCGGCCGGGGCGTGCTGATCAATTGCGACCGCGCGCTGGCCAAGTTCCGCATGCTGCGGCTGAATACGCGCGTCATCATTCAGGGATTCGGCAACGTGGGTTCGATGACGGCAAAGCTTCTGCACCAGGCCGGCTACAAGATCGTCGGCGTCGCCGACATTCATGGCGCGCTCTACAACGAAAACGGCTTCGACATCCCGAAATTACTCGACTGGGTCATTGAGCGGGGCCAGCCGTTGCCGGATTTTCCGGGCGGCGGCGCGAAGATGGACGCCACGGAAATCCTTTTTCAGCCGGCGGAAATCGTCATCCCCGCGGCGGTGGAAAATCAGATTACTTCCGAAAACGCGCATCGGTTGCAGACCCGCATCCTTTGCGAAGGCGCCAATGGTCCCTGCACGGCGATGGCGGATGAAATTGTGGACGGCAAGGGCATCTTCGTCATCCCGGACATTCTGGCGAACGCCGGCGGCGTGACGGTCAGTTATTTCGAGTGGGTGCAGGACCGCCAGGGTTTCTTCTGGAGGGAGAAGGAAGTGAACGAGCGGTTGAAGGACGTCCTGGAACACAGCTTCGAACAGGTCGTCCGTTATGCGGGTACTCATAAAGTGAACAATCGAGTCGCTGCGTACATGCTCGCGATCGACCGCGTGGCCTTCGCTCTGAAAGAGCGCGGAATCTATGCCTGACAGGAGTAGAATGCCGCGAACCGTCCGGAAGCCCTGCGGCAAGCCGACAGGGAGTTTCCTCCGTGGCGGCCGAGAGGACAGGGCCGGTCAAACCTGACTTATGCACACCGAATCCATTTCACCCGGTGTAAGCAAGACCGAAGACGAGCACCGCCGCGAAATTTGCACGGCGGGCCGCTGGATCCACGGCCGCTCGTTTGTCGCCTCCACCGACGGCAATATTTCCGTGCGCCTGGATTCGCGCCGCGTCCTCACTTCTCCCACGGGCATCGGCAAGGGACTGATGACTCCGGACGATCTGGTGGTGACGGATCTGAAGGGCCGGAAACTGGCCGGGCGCCGCGAGCCTTCCTCGGAACTGGCGATGCACCTGTTGATTTACAATCGCCGGCCCGACGTTCATGCGGTATGCCATGCGCACCCGCCCATCGCCACCGCGCACGCCGCCGCGGGGATCGCGCTCAATAAGGCGCTGCTGAGCGAGCTGGTGATCGGTCTTGGCTGCATTCCGGTTGTGCCGTATGGCACGACCGGTACGCAGGAACTTTCCGATGCGCTCGAGCCCATGGTGCAGCACTATGACGCGCTCCTGCTGGCCAATCACGGCGTGGTGACCTGCGGACCCGACTTGCTGACCACTTTTTTCCGCATGGAAACGGTCGAGCATTTTGCCCAGGTATCGCTGGCGACGGAGTTGCTCGGCAAACAAGTTTTGCTGTCCAGCCGTGATGTGGAGAAATTGCTCGCGGCGCGCGCCCGCTACGGCACGACGACGGCATTCACAGTCACTCCCGGCTGCCCGGTCACCAGTGACAGCGTCACGGAAGCCCCGGGTAAGCCGGAACGCATTTCGGTGACGCGCGAAGAACTGGAAGCGTTGATCGAAGAAGCGTTGCGCAAGGATCGCGCGGCCCGTTGATCGTGCGCATCGTTGTTGCAGACATTTTGTATCGTTAATTTTATCGTTCGAATCAAATTGCAGGCAGTGCACCGGCTTGCGTCGCCGTACTTGTTCGCGGCGAAGCCGCCGTGGTCGCCCGGAAAGCAAGAAACTCCGCATCATTCACCGCACCGTTCAGGAGCATGTTCAGTCGCTCGGCCTGGCCGCCGTCACCGCCCGATCGATGCGGCGTGACCGGCGCGGCGCGTGATTCGGGTCGGCTCGCGTTGACACTCCAGCAGCGCGCCGCCATAATCGCGGACAGGTTGCCAAAAGATGATTGCTCAGCTCCGCGGAACGCTCGGCGATAAACGCCCCAACCAGATTCTGGTGGATGTGGGCGGCGTCGGCTACCAGGTGTACATTCCGCTCTCAACGTTTTACGCCCTGGGGGATCTGCATTCCAACGTCACGCTGCTGATCTATACCCAGGTGCGCGAGGATGCCATCTCGCTCTACGGGTTCCTGAGTTCCCGCGAAAAACATCTGTTCGAGCTGCTGATTTCCGCCTCCGGCGTGGGGCCGTCGCTGGCGCTGAAAATTCTATCCGGCATGAGCGTGGACGATCTGGTGCCCGCGGTGCGCTCGGGAGATCTGGTTCGCCTGACGCGCATTCCCGGCGTCGGCCGCAAGACGGCGGAACGCATTGTTGTCGAACTGCGCGACAAACTGGCCGCGATGGAAGTTCCCGAGGATGCCCGCCAGCCGGTCGCGACGACGGGCACTGCTGGTGACGTCGTATCCGCGCTGCTCAATCTGGGCTACGAGCAGCGCGTCGCCGAAAAGGCCGTCGCGCGCGCGGGCATAGATGGCGCGACGGAAACTTTTGAAGCGCTTCTGCGCAGCGCCCTGCAGCAATTGACGGCTCCCGCGCAAACCGGCGCAAGGGCCGCGCGATAGAAACATCGCGACTGGACGATCGCCGCCAGCCGCAAAGGTCACGCCCGAGGGATACGAAAAATGACTTCCGGTGCAGGAAGCGATCCGCGAATGGAAAAAACCTCGCAGCGCATCATTACCGGCGCGGCGCTGGACGAAGACGCGCGCATCGACGCCAGCGTCCGCCCAAAGCGCTTTGCCGATTACATCGGCCAGTCGCGCGTGAAGGAAAACATCGAGATCGCCATCCAGGCGGCGCGCAGCCGCGGCGAAGCATTGGACCACGTGCTGCTTTACGGCCCTCCCGGCCTGGGCAAAACCACGCTCGCGCAAATCATTGCCAGCGAATTGGGCGTGGTGATCAAGACGAGTTCAGGACCTCTGCTGGAGCGCAAGGGCGATCTGACCGCCATCCTGACTTCCCTCGAGCAGAAAGAAGTATTTTTTCTCGATGAAATTCACCGCCTCGTTCCCGCGATCGAGGAAGTCCTTTATCCGGCGATGGAGGATTACCGGATTGACCTGGTGATCGGGCAGGGAGCGGGGGCGCGGATACATCCGTTTATTCTGAACCGCTTCACGCTGATCGGGGCGACCACGCGCGCGGGGCTGGTGACCGCGCCGCTGCGTTCGCGCTTCGGGATCGTTCATCGCCTCGAATTTTATACGCCGGAGGATCTGGTGATTATCGTGCGCCGGTCCGCGTCGATTCTGGGCATCGCTGTGGACGACGACGGCGCGTTTGAGATTGCGCGCCGCAGCCGCGGCACGCCGCGCGTCGCCAACCGGCTGCTCCGCCGCGCGCGCGATTTCGCCCAGGTGCGCGCCCAGGGCCACATCACCCTGGCCGTGGCCAACGAGGCGCTGCACATGCTCGGCGTCGACGAGCACGGTTTGGACGAAGTCGATCGCACGCTCATGCTCACCATCCTCCAGAAATATTCGGGTGGCCCGGTGGGGCTCAGCACGATCGCTGCATCGATCAGCGAGGAAGAGGATGCCATCGAGGAAATCTACGAACCTTACCTCATGCAGCTCGGCCTGCTGGACCGCACGCAGCGCGGTCGCGTCGCCACGGCCCTGGCCTACAAACATTTCGGCCTCGAGCCGCCCCGCTCGCAGCATGGCCTGTTCTGAAAAATATTCCGGATGAAATCCACCCGGTTCTGAGCGGTTCCATCCCGGCTTTTATCCGCTTTTATCTGTGTTGCTCCGCGTTCATCTGTGGTTTCATTCCAAGGTATGCCCGCAGGCAATCTTATTTATCTTTCCCTCGGCTCGAACCTGGGCGATCGCGCCGCGAACCTGGAGCGGGCCATCGCGGCATTGCCCGAAATTGGCGTGCGCGTGCTTCGCCGCTCCTCGCTGTATGAAACCGAACCTGTGGATTTTCTCGAGCAGCCGTGGTTTGTGAATTGCGTCATCGAAGCCGAAACCGATATTCCTGCCGGGGAGTTGCTCGCAGCGCTGCAGGGAATCGAGCGCCGCCAGGGAAGCAAAAAACTGATCGCCCGCGGCCCGCGAATCATCGATCTCGATGTATTGCTTTATGGCGACGAAATTGTTCGCACCACGCAGATGGAAATTCCGCACCCGCGCATGGCCGAGCGGCGTTTCGTGCTCGTGCCGCTTGCTGAACTGGCGCCCGCGCTTCGGCATCCCGTGCTGCAGGTCACGATGGCCCGGCTGCTGGCCGAAACGCGCGACCATAGCACGGTCCGCACGTGGGCGCCCAGTCCAAGGGAAGAGTCTTCAAAATAATTGAAATCATTCGAGCGGAAGGCGCCGTGCCTGGCGGAATCAATAGCCGTTTTGCGGCGGTTTATTCTTTTTTTTCTGTTCCTGGCTTTCTTTTTCGGATCTTTCGTATTCCGTGATTTCTTCCTCGGTCATGACGTACTCTCTGCGATTGGCAAACATCCCCGTATCGCGGCGGCTTTCCCGGCTAGAGAATTCGTGGCCGGCGCGGCTCTCATCGCGCTTGCGTTCGGCTGCCCTGGCCTCATGACGCACACGGCGAATTGGCGAATCGAGCGATTCGGTTTCCATCAGCAGATCGCTGACCTTTTCGAGCAGATCGTTGAATTGGAACGGCTTGAGCACGTAGGGCAGGCGTTCCTTCTCCAGCACTGCCTGCGCTGCCATTGCCGACGCCTCCGGCACCAGGAACAGCACGCGCGCACGGACTTTGCCATCTTCCAGTGCTGGCGCCAGCTCCAGTTCTTTCAACGTGAGGTACACCGGCCCCGACAGGCCGGTCATCGCGATATTTAAAATAACCAGGGACCATTCACCGCTCGACAATTCGACGAGCGCCTCGTTGAGAAGCGGAGCAATCCGCACATGCCAGCCTTCCGAATCCAATATTTGCCGCAGGGCCGATTGGGTCGATGCATCGTCGTCGATTATCAGGATTCCAATCTGTGCCATTAGAGGGCTCCCTGTCCTTTTCCAAGTATAGCTCTAGGTATGGCGTGACCTGCGAAGGCCTTGCGTGCGCGAGTCCCAAGCGTCACCTGCACCGGTTCGCTTCCCGGCAATCCTAAGGGGAAGAGGGTATTAGTGAGAGCGAATAAAAAGCGAAAAATAATCCTTGACATGGCGAACATAAGACGAAATACTTCCCCCGTGCTTCGCGAGACGGGTGGTGGCGACTGCAACCACGATTCCTACGGCCTCTCAGAATCCTGCTTTCAACCCAAACAGGGTTCTGCGTGGCCGCAGGACCGACCCCACACCCACCTTATTCCCCGACGCCCCAGCCATCCGGGGCAGCGGGCGCGATGCCCTGCTACCACCAGGGTCCGTGCCCGAACGCGTCGGCATCGCACGTCTCGCCTTCTCCTCCTCTCGCCTGCCGGTGATCGTGGCCGGCAACTCATTTTCGGCCCCGAATTCGCGCCTCCCCCACCAGTAGGACAGGCT
>DATLTA010000198.1:0-8857 GCA_035533775.1 Candidatus Dormiibacterota bacterium
CGACCTGGACGAGAGCGGCATCGTCCGCATCGGCGCCCAGGTCCGCCCCGGCGACATCCTGGTGGGCAAGGTCACCCCCAAGGGCGAAACCCAGCTCACGCCCGAGGAAAAACTGCTGCGCGCCATCTTCGGCGAAAAAGCCGGCGACGTGCGCGACGCTTCCCTCTACTGCCCGCCGGGCATCGAGGGCACGGTGGTGGACGTCAAGATCTTCTGCCGCAAGGGCGCGGAAAAAGACGAACGCCACAAGGCCATCGAGGCCTCGCAGGTGTTCAAGCTGGAAAAGAACCTCTCGGACGAAATCCGCATTCTCACCGACGAGCGCCTGAAGCGCCTTTCGGCGTTGCTGGACGGCAAGGAACTGGTCGCCGACCTGCACGACGAAAAAACCAACAAGCGCCTGATCAACAAGGGCACCGAGCTCACCCGCGACATCATCGAAAAGATCGCCACGCGCAACCTCAAGCGGTTGAAGCTGGCCGACAAGGATCCTCTGCTCATCGAAAAAATCGATGAAATCGAGGAGATGACCTCGCGCCAGATCGATGTGCTCCGCAAGATCACCGAAGAGCGCAAGGAAAAGCTTCGCAAGGGCGATGAACTGCCTCCCGGAGTCATCAAGCTGGTGAAGTGCTACATCGCCATGAAGCGCAAGCTCTCGGTCGGCGACAAAATGGCCGGCCGCCACGGAAACAAGGGCGTCATCGCGCGCATCGTTCCGGAAGAGGACATGCCCTACCTGCCCGACGGCACGCCGGTGGAAATGGTTCTGAATCCGCTGGGCGTTCCTTCGCGTATGAACGTCGGGCAGATTCTGGAGACGCATCTGGGATGGGCGTCGAAGGAACTGGGCCGCAGCATCGCCCGCCTGATCGATCAGAATAAGCGGGGCGACGCGATCCGGCGGTGGTTCCGCGAAGTGTTTTCCGATACTGCCATCTGGAAGACGCTCGTGAACCTGGACGACGACACCCTGTTCGAATATGCCGAAAGCTTCCGCGAAGGGATTCCCATGGCCACGCCGGTATTCGACGGCGCGCGGGAAACCGAAATCCGGCACCTGCTGGAAGTGGCGGGTCTGCCGATCGCGGGCAAGGTCACTCTGTGGGACGGGATGACCGGCGAGGAGTTCGCGCAGGACGTCACCGTAGGCTTCATCTACATGCTGAAGCTCTCGCATTTGGTCGACGACAAAATCCACGCGCGGTCGATTGGGCCGTATTCGCTCATCACGCAACAGCCGCTCGGCGGCAAAGCGCAATTCGGCGGACAGCGCTTCGGGGAAATGGAAGTCTGGGCGTTGGAAGCTTACGGCGCGGCGCACATCCTGCAGGAATTGCTGACGGCGAAGTCGGACGATGTGTACGGCCGCGCCAAAATTTACGAGGCCATCGTGAAGGGGGAGCCGGGCATCGAGCCGGGTGTTCCCGAATCGTTCAACGTGCTGGTGCGCGAGCTGCAATCGCTCTGCCTGGACGTGGAACTGATGAAGCGGCAAAAGACGGCGGAAAAGCCGGCGGCCGACTAAATTCATTTTCGCAACCCCGCCGCGCGGCTCCGCATTTCTCCCGAGCCGGCGGCGGAAGAAGTTGACATGTTTCTTTTCTTACTCCCGGCACTGCCGGGAAGGTTTCGGCGTAACCCGCCGAAGCAGGAGGGACACACCTTGTATCGAAGCAGCCCTTATGACCGTGCCAGCCTGATTGCCGATTTTGATTCCATCCGGATAAGTTTGGCGAGTCCGGAGAAAATTCGTTCCTGGTCCCACGGGGAAGTCACCAAGCCGGAGACCATCAATTACCGCACCTTCAAGCCCGAGCGCGACGGCCTGTTCTGCGCAAAAATCTTCGGTCCCGTAACGGACTGGGAATGCCTGTGCGGCAAGTACAAGCGCATGAAGCACCGCGGAGTGATCTGCGACAAGTGCGGCGTGGAAGTCACCCTGAGCAAGGTTCGCCGCGAGCGCCTGGGACACATCGAACTGGCTTCGCCCTGCTCGCACGTCTGGTTTTTCAAGGGACTGCCATCGCGGATCGGGTACCTGCTGGATATTTCGATGCGCGATCTGGAGCGCATCCTGTATTTCGAAGGCTACGTGGTCATCGACACAGGTGACGTTCCGGGGATCAAGGACCACGAAATGCTCCCCGAGGAAAAATACCGCGAACTGCAGAAGGACTTCGCGGGACAGTTCCGCGCGCAAATGGGAGCGGAAGCCATCAAGGAACTCTTGAAGCGCGTGGAAGTCGAAAAGCTTTCCGAAGAGATGCGCGAAAAGATGAAAACCGATCCCAGCCTGCAGAAACGCATCAAGTACGCCAAGCGCTTGAAGGTGCTGGAATCTTTCCGCAAGAGCGGCAACCGCCCGGAATGGATGATCCTGGACGTTCTGCCGGTCCTGCCGCCGGAGTTGCGTCCCCTGGTGCCGCTGGATGGCGGCCGCTTCGCGACATCGGATTTGAACGACCTGTATCGCCGCGTCATCAACCGCAACAACCGTTTGAAGAAGCTGATGGAACTGCACGCCCCGGACGTGATCGTTCGAAACGAAAAGCGCATGCTTCAGGAAGCCGTGGACGCGCTGTTCGATAACGGGCGCCGCGGCCGCGTGCTGCGCGGCACCAACAACCGCCCGCTCAAGTCGCTTTCCGACACGCTCA
Source organism: Candidatus Dormiibacterota bacterium (assembly GCA_035533775.1). Taxonomy (GTDB): domain Bacteria; phylum Acidobacteriota; class Terriglobia; order Acidiferrales; family UBA7541; genus Palsa-360. Next base: position 2,661 of record DATLTA010000198.1, read on the forward strand.
AGGGCAAGCAGGGCCGCTTCCGCCAGAACCTTCTGGGCAAGCGCGTGGATTACTCGGGCCGCTCGGTCATCGTCGTGGGTCCCGAACTGAAGCTGCACCAGTGCGGACTGCCCAAGAAAATGGCGCTCGAACTGTTCAAGCCGTTCATCTACCACCGCCTCGAGGCGCAGGGCCATTGCACGACCATCAAGCAGGCAAAGGAAATGGTGGAGCAGCAGGACCCGGTCGTCTGGGACATCCTGGAAGAGGTGATTCGCGAGCATCCGGTGATGCTCAACCGCGCTCCGACGCTGCACCGCCTGGGCATTCAGGCGTTCGAACCGGTGCTGGTCGAAGGCAAGGCGATTCGCATCCATCCACTGGTCTGCACGGCGTTCAATGCGGACTTTGACGGCGACCAGATGGCCGTGCACATTCCTCTTTCTCCCGAAGCGCAGGTGGAAGCCTCGGTCCTGATGCTTTCGGCAAACAACATTCTGTCGCCGGCCAACGGCCTGCCTCTGGCCGTTCCGACGCAGGACATGGTTCTAGGCATCTACTATCTGACCAAGGCCAAGCCCGGCGCCAAGGGCGAGGGCCGCGCTTTCGGCCTGACCGAGGAAGTGGTTCTGGCACTGGAATCGGGCGAAGTGGAATTGCTCACGCCGATTCGTCTCCGCTACGACGGGGAAGTAATCGACCTGGCCGCCGCCTACGACGATCAGGACGTGCCGCATGCCGAACCCGTCATCCTGAAGCGCCAGTTCATCAACACCACCGTCGGCCGCGTGATCTTCAACGATCACCTACCCAAGGAAATGCCGTTCATCAACGGCTTGATCAAGAAAAAAGGCGTGCAGCAGCTCTGCTATTACTGCTATCTGCGTTTCGGTTTGAAGCGCACCGTGCAGATGCTGGATGAATTGAAGGAGCTGGGCTTCCTGTACGCCACTAAGTCCGGCATCTCCATCGGCATCGACGATATGGTCATCCCCGGCGACAAATTCTCGCTGGTCGAAAATACCGAGAAGGAAGTCGTCAAGGTGCAGCAGCAATACCTGGACGGCGCGATTACCAACGGAGAACGCTACAACAAGGTGGTCGCCATCTGGAGCGACATCACCGAAAAAGTGGCCGAGCAGATGTTCAAGGCCATGGAGCAGCAGGACAAGGAAGGCATCATCAACCCGATTTACGTGATGGCCGATTCCGGCGCGCGCGGTTCCAAGCAGCAGATTCGCCAGCTTTCCGGCATGCGCGGCCTGATGGCCAAGCCCTCGGGCGAAGTCATCGAAACGCCGATCACTTCGAACTTCCGCGAAGGCCTTACCGTGCTGCAGTACTTCATCTCGACGCACGGCGCCCGCAAGGGACTGGCCGACACGGCGCTGAAGACGGCCGATTCCGGCTACCTCACGCGGCGCCTGGTGGACGTGGCTCAGGACGTCATCATCAGCGAGATCGATTGCGGCACCGCCGACGGCATCTACGTCGAGCCCATCACCGAAGCCGGCGTCGAAGTCGAACCGCTGCGCGACCGCGTGGTTGGCCGCGTGTCGCTCGACAAAATCCGCGACTACGAAGGCAACGTCATCGTCGAGATCAACCAGGAAATCAGCGAAGAGCTGGCCAACGCCATTCAGGCCGCCGGCATCGAGCGCGTCAAGATTCGCTCCGTGCTGACCTGCGAAACCCGCCGCGGGGCCTGCGCCCGCTGCTACGGACGCAACTTGGCCACCGGCCGCACGGTCGAGATGGGCGAGGCGGTCGGCGTCATCGCCGCGCAGTCCATCGGCGAGCCGGGCACGCAGCTCACCATGCGCACATTCCACATCGGAGGAACGGCGACCCGCATCACCGAACAATCCAAACTCGAAGCGCGCAACAGCGGCTTTGTCCGCTTCATCGACCTGAACGTCGTGCGCGGCCGCGGCGAGCACCTGATCTCCATGAACCGCAGCGGTTTGATTGCCATCGTGGACGAAAAGGGCCGCGAAAAAGAGCGCTATCACGTGGTCTACGGCGCGCGGCTGCTGGTCGAGGAAAATCAGCCGGTCAAGCTTGGCGAACTTCTGGCCGAATGGGACCCCTACACCTTCTCGATTCTGACCGAGGCCGGAGGAACCATTCAGTTCAAGGACCTGCAGCCAGGCATTACCATCGAGGAGCAGGTGGACGAAGTCACCGGCCTCTCGCAGCTGGTCGTCACGCTGCCGCCGGGCGATGAAAAACACGCGCCGACGATTCTGGTTCGCGACTCCGCCGGAAAAACCCGCAAGAAGTACCTGATGCCGTCGCGCGCCCACTTGATGGTGCAGGATGGCGACGAAGTGCAACCGGGCGACGTGCTGGCGAAAATCCCGCGTGAAACCACCAAGACCAAGGACATCACCGGAGGCCTGCCGCGCGTCGTCGAACTGTTCGAAACGCGCAAGCCTCGCGACCCCGCCGTCATCAGCGAAATCGACGGCGTCGTGAAGTACGGCGAGATCAGCAAGGGATTGCGCAAGATCTACGTCGAAAGCGAAGACGGAAAGACGCAGAAGGAATACTCGATCATCCGCGGCGTGCACATCAACGTGCAGGAAGGCGAACACGTCAAGGCGGGCGAGCCGCTGATCGACGGCCCGCTCAACCCGCATGACTTGCTGGCCGTCCTGGGCGAAAAGTACACGCAGGCATACCTGGTGAATTCGATCCAGGAGGTCTACCGCCTGCAGGGCGTCAATATCAACGACAAGCACATCGAAACGATCGTTCGCCAGATGATGCGCTGGGTGAAGGTGGAAGACGTCGGCGACACGGCGTTCCTGCTCGAGGAGCAAGTGGACAAGTTCCGCTTCCGCGAGGAGAACGACCGCATCATCAGCGACGGCGGGCGTCCCGCCACCGGGCGGCCCTTGCTGCTCGGCATCACCAAGGCGTCGCTGTCCACCGATTCGTTCATCTCCGCGGCCAGTTTCCAGGAGACCACGCGCGTGCTCACCGAAGCCGCAGTTGCCGGCAAGGTGGATTACCTCCGCGGCCTCAAGGAAAACGTCATCATGGGCCGCTTGATCCCCGCGGGTACCGGTCTGGAACGGTACCGCAACATCGAACTGCTTACCGAAGTGCCTCCGATGCCCCTGCCCGAGGTCATCATGCCTCCCGCCGACCTGTCGGCCGAAGAGGCCGCGGCGCTGGACTTCCTGCGCAAGGATGCTGACAGCCTGGCGGAAGGTTCGGACTAGTCAAAACGCAACTAGAAGGACACTGCGAGGGGCGGCCCAATGTATCGGGCTGCCCCCTCGCTTTACTAGGCGCTTCTATAAGGTCCAGGTGGCACACAGGCCACCAGTCACGTTCCACCCGCTCCCACACACCCGCCTTCCACTGTTATCCAATTCGCTATGCGCCTCTTGCGCCCTGATTGCCCTTGCGCGGCGTATCCTCCATAATTTTTCAGCAAGGTACCCTCCAAGGTCTCCCCCGCTGACCTGAGGCGCCTGCCAATCAAAAGTGCCGATGACAAACTTTTCCAAACCTCCCGCGGAAGTTCCTGCTGAATCGACTTCGGCCCGCATAGAGCGCGACCAGCTCAGTCGGCGCGAGCGCGGAGTCTTGCGAACGGCCCTTCTGATTCTTGGCGCGCTTGCCGTAGGGTTTGCGATTACTTCCTGGGACAGCATTCGCGCCATGTCTGGCCACCTGGAGGCTCTGCCGGTTGGGCTGGTGATTCTGGTGGGCCTGTTTGTCGCCTACGCGTGGAGCAAAACGAATGAGATTGCGGAGTTGCGGGGCCTGGTGCGCGGCATCGAACACCGCACGGGCACCCAGCAGAACACCGAGCAGCTGGATCAGCTCTTTTCGATGATTTCCAAATCGCAGCAGGGCTATCGCGATCTGATTGATACCTTCGAGGATCTTTTGTTCTCCATTTCCCTCGACGGCGTGATTCTTACCGCAAATCGAAGCTTCGCCGACTTGGTCAATCTTTCCTTCGCCGACGTAATCGGCCGCTCGATGGATGAATTTTTCGAGCTACCCGATTCCGGCGACCGGGGCGTTCTGCGGCAATGGCTTCCGAACTTCATCGAGCGGCGCAGTTGGAATGGCGTCGTCCGCGCCCGGGTGAAACAGACAGGCGAAATTCATTATTTCGGTTGTGTTCTGCATGCCATCGTACGGGGCGGTGCCGTGCACGGAATCAGCGGCTTCGCCCGGGATATTACGCGGGAGCGCGAGAGCGAAACGCGCTTCACTGAGCTGTTTCAGACCTTGCGGGAGGGCGTTTATCTGGCCTCCGAGGACGATCGCATCACGGAAATCAACCCGGCGCTGGCGCAAATGCTGGGCTTTGAGAGCAAAGATGAAATCGTGAACGCCGAACTTTCTTCCCTGTACAGGAATGCGGCGGACCGCTCGGACGAGCGCGCCCGGCTGAGCGAGTTCGGATTCCTGCACGCGCACGAAATCACAATGAAGCATCGTCGGGACGGCCGCGATGTTGTGGCCGTGCATACCACCGCCATCATCCGCGATCCGGCCGGCAAATTTGTGCGCTACCAGGGAACCTTCGTGGATGTTACCGAGCAGCGCCAGATGGAACGCCTCCTGCACCGCGAACAGGAATTTGCGCGTCGCCTGATGGACAGCTTCCCCGATCTGGTTGTCGCTCTCGATAAGCAGGCTCGGTACACGTTTGCCAGCCCCCAGATATATCAGGTTCTTGGATATCTTCCCGAGGAATTGATCGGAGAACGCATGGGAGGCCGCACGGACCCACAGGACCGCACCGCGCTGCTCGATCTGTTCGACGATCTGATTTCCAACCGGCTCTCCGAGGGCCAGATCGATTACCGCACGCAGCACAAGAACGGCGAATGGCGGTTGTTCCGCGCCTCCGCCCGGCCGCTGCATGACGAAACGGGATGCACAACGGGCGTCATTGCTTCCGCGCGGGATATTACCGACCAGCAGCGCCTCCAACAGCAATTGATTCAGTCCGAGCGTCTCGCGGCCATGGGGCAAATGATCGCCGGAGTCGCGCATGAACTGAACAATCCGCTTACCGCCATCCTGGGCGTTACCGAATTGCTGCGAGACCAGTCCTCCGATGAAGCGGTCCGTCGCCGGTTGGAGTTGGCGCATCGCCAGGCGCGCCGCGCTGCCCACATCGTCCAGAGCCTGCTTGTTTTTTCGCGCCCTTCGACCCCGACCAGCACGCTGCTGCACCTAGCCGATCTGCTGCAGCGCACTCTGCAACTCCACGAGCATTCCCTGCGCGCCAACCAGGTCCATGTTGATTTTATCGCACGTCCCGATCTTCCAACCGTGCAGGGGGATTCCAATCAGCTCACGCAGGTGTTTCTGAACCTGATCGTGAACGCGGAGCAGGCCATCCGCGAAGTTCGCGAGCAGGGCACGCTGCGGATTCGTCTGGGAGTGGTGGGCGAACGCGTGCTCATCACTTTTCAGGACGACGGCATGGGGATCCGGCGTGAAACACTGCCGCGTATTTTCGATCCGTTCTTCACCACGAAGCGTCCCGGCCGTGGCACCGGCCTCGGCCTCAGCATTTGCATGGCGATTGTTCGCGAACATAACGGTGATATTTCCGCGCAATCCCTGTCGGATGGCGGATCGGTCTTCACCGTGTCGCTGCCGATCTGCACGCAAACACCGGCGCTGTCCGCGCCTGTTTCCGCTCCGGCCATTGCCGAGCAGAGAAGCGCATCAACCGCCACGCTCCTCGCCGGCAGGAAAATTCTGGTCGTGGATGATGAGGAAAGCATTCTGGAACTGGTGAGCGACAGCATGAGCGCCCAGGGGTGTGATGTGGACCGCGCGGCGTCTCCGGAAAGTGCTCTGGTCCTGGCCGGCCAAAACGCGTACGACGTGATCCTGTGCGATTTAAATCTGAAATCCGAAGCCGGCCACCATATTTCCGGGTACGACCTTCACGAACGCATCTGCCAAAGTCTGGCCGTGCGCTCGGTTGCGCAACCGCCTTTTGTATTCATGACGGGCGACCTCGTCCCATCCTCGATCGGCGAGCAGGCCGGCCGCGACGGCAATTTTTATCTCCAGAAACCCTTCCGCATGGCCGAACTGTTTTCCCTCTTGAACGAACTGCTGTCTCCCCCAAGCGTCGTCCAGCGGCACAGCAATACAATTTCTTGAATTTTCGGGTTCACCGGTTTTACCAGACCCGTCGAAAAATACCCGCAAGCGCTTCC
>DATLTA010000199.1:0-38249 GCA_035533775.1 Candidatus Dormiibacterota bacterium
CCGAGTAACTGCGGCACTCCGTAACCGGCTATCAGGACTGCGGCATTGATGCGGTATCCTGCGGCTAGAAACAGAAAGGCCAGCGTCAGCATGTCGAATCCCGTAGTCAGTAAGGCGCCTGTCGCCGGTCCGCTCCAACCATCTTGTAAAAGTGTGTCCCACCCTTCCAGAAGATGGTTCACGGCAGTTTTGATTTTGGAAGCGTCGGAAGACCGGTGTCGAAACTTGCCAACGAAGTTCGCGATCGCGGTTGCCAGGGGTTCCAGATGTTCTCTATGGGTGACGGTCCAGATCAGGATCCCGAGGAAGGTGCCGAGGACCAAAACAGCCAGACCGAAGCCCGCCGCAAATATATGGGGAGATTTGCCCAAGTACACCATGATGAGAAGCCCTGCCAGGGATGTAAGGGCCAGTACGGTGTTATTCAAAACGATGGGCAGCCAACCGCCCAGGCCGGCGACCCCGGGATTTATGCCTCTCCGGCGAAGCCAGAAATACACCATTCCCGCCGTTCCAATGACTCCGCCTCCCAAGGTGCCCACACTGTTCGCCCCAGCAGTCATCAGGGCGCCGTCGACTACGGAAACAGGTTTGTCCGCCACAGGAACCGTCTTCCTGAGCAGATAACCGCTACCGAGATAACTGATGGCTTGCGCCACGAAAGCCAGCATGACGAATGGAATCTTGAGGCTTGAGACGGCTAGAGCCGCGCGCTCCATGGCGACGAAGCGCGAAAAGAAAAAATATATGGCAAATCCGAGCAGAATCAGTATGAACAGGTACCACTTCACCTTCCTCTTGGGGGGAAGAGGTGCATGTTCCACTTCCGCCGGCATCGCAGTCCTCGTTTCCGTTTGAATGGGCGCTTTAAGCATGGCCGTCATGATTACATGTTCTCGAAGCAATCAGGATGTTAATCCCTACAGGCAGTTCCCGTCACTAATATGCGGGTCAAAGTTTATGAGAATCTAGTAGCACATGAGAAACAATTGTTACGCAATCTTTTGACTCTCATCCCCGGGGATTTGCCAATCGTGTAGCGGAGTGCGACGCGCGCGCCGCTATTTACATTTAGCTTGCTTGACACCCGTGGATCAGGACGCGTGAGCCGGACGCATTCCCTGGCGTTGGACGAAATGGCGATGATTCTTTTGTTTTTTGCGGGAGTGTCGATGATGGGGGCGCGCCGTCCCGGCCGGGATGGCCGGGCACGGCTTGGAGCGCGGCAAACTGGCGTGTCGCACGTTGGATTTCCGGGGCGGCTACGCGGACGGCTATTCAGGAGCCCTTCGGCGTTCGCCCCGGCTGTTGTGTGCTTGCCGATGATGGTTTTTCACTCTTCAGTCGGCGGAGCGTTCGAAAGATAACGTCATAGAGCGTGAGTCGTTTGCCGGCGGATCGCTTGCTCTTCGTCCCGGGTTTGCCGCGCGGGGAACGGTCCAATTCCATCCAGGCGCGCAATGCCGCGACGCACGGCCACTCCCACAGCGGCAACTCGGCCCTGGACGCCGAGCTTTGCGAAAATGTGATTCAGGTGAACTTTTACCGTGCCCTCTGTCACGTTCAGGGAGGATCCGATTTCTTTGTTGGATTTGCCCTCCACAACCATCTGCAGAATATCCTTTTCCCGGTTTGTCAGGCTTGGCGTATTCATTCGCTCCGCCAATTTCGCTGCGGCCGAGGGGTGGATCCACACCTGGCCTTCGCAGACAGCACGGATGCATTGCAGCAAATCTTCTCGACTGGACTCGCCCTTCAGGACGTAGCCGCTGGCACCCGCCCGAATAACTTCGTATACCTCTTCTTCCGTGTCGTATGCGGAAAACACAACAATCCTGGCGGTGGAGAACCATTCCAGGATCGCCCGGATGCCTTTTGCTCCTTCCACGCCTGGCATGTGTAGGTCCACGATGGCGAGATCGGGCCGATGATGGAGAACCAGCTGGATCGCTTCCATCCAATTGCGACCCTCGGCAATCACTTTCATTTCGGGTTCGCGGTTAATGATGGCGGTCAATCCTTCGCGCACGACGCAATGATCGTCGGCAATGACGATACGAATCGGACAGCGCTGTTTCATGTTTGCCTCCTTTCGTTTATTGGATGGCTGGAGGAACAGGAATCGATGCCCGGACCTGCGTGCCTCGGCCAGGTTCGCTCTGCACCGACCAATTTCCTCCCAGGGCCTTGGCTCGTTCCTCCATGGAGGTAAGTCCAAAACCCCTGACGCGGAGATCGGGCTGGAATGCCCGTCCATCGTCGGATACGCAGAGTTGCGCGTCCTGGGCGTTAAAACACAACTCGACTTGCGCCTGGCGAGCGCCGGAATGCTTTACAACGTTCGTCAATGCTTCCTGGCTGATGCGCAGCAAAGTGGTCTCGGCATCCGCGGGAAGCCGGCGAATATTTCCGCTAAAAGATAAATGGATTTTGAGGGATGTACCGTCCGCCAATTCATCGCTGACGTGCGTGATGGCACTGGTAAGGCCTTCTTCATCCAGCACCTCCGGGCGCAGGTCCATCACCGAGCGCCGCAACTCTCGCATGGCCTTACGGGCCAATTCCAGCGCTCGACGCGCGTGTATTCCCGAGGCTGCGCGTGGGTCATGAGTTTCGTCGGAAGCTTCCAGTTGCAGGATAACGCCGGTGAGGGTCTGGGTCAGATTATCGTGCAATTCGCGCGCAAAGCGCTGGCGTTCCTGCAGTACGGCTTCGTGCCGGATGACCCTCTCGGCGGACACATCTCGTTCGTATTTTCGCGCCTGGTGAGATGCCCAAATCCATACATAGGCCAGCGCCGCTCCGGCCGCGCCGAGGATTAAATCGTTCAGGATCGTGCCGGCGGGTTCAAGCCCCAGGTGAGTGAAGAGGATATCCAGGCCAAAATTAATGAAAGCAACGCACGTTCCGATGCCAATCGAAATGAAAACACGCTTGGCGCGTTCGGTAGGAACCATCGCTGCCCCCCAGTGCGTGCTGAACACCGTAGTGCGCTCAAGAGCCCATGGCCGCGGACAGGATTGCACTTATAACAGACAGAATATATCAAACGTGATAAGTCTTAGTAAACCGGTTCGGCAGGTATCTGCGCCCCTGCCCCCCCTGAATGTTTTGTTGATCGCGGACGAGGTGCTCCCGGCCTTTCGGCCATTAAGTTTGCCGGGCGTGTCTTGCCGGTATGCGGATTGCCCCACGTTTCTGGATTGTCCATCAGCGGGAGGCAGTTGTCAGGCGCCTGCTGTGGCGGATTTACCGGGCGGGAACTGGGTTTGAAGTCTGGGCGGACTGCGCGATCAGGCTCTTGAATGTTTCGGCGTCCAGTGTTTCGCGTTGCAGAAGTTCCGCGGCGACCAGATCGACTTGTGCGCGGTGTTGCTCCAGTATGCGCTTCGATTCCGCATAGGCCGCGTCCAGAATCTTCTTCACCTCCACGTCGATATCGCGCGCCGTCTGTTCGCTGCAATCGCGCTGCATCAACCCGTCGTTTGGGGCGGCAAGAAAGGATTCCTGGCGTTGTGCGCAGTGAACCAGGCCCACCGACTCTCCCATCCCATATGTGCAGACCATCTGGCGGGCAATAGCCGTGGCGTGTTCCAGATCATCCTCCGCGCCCGTCGTGATTTCACCGAACACAATCTCCTCGGATGCTCTTCCGCCCAGCAGACCCTTAATTTTGTCGATCAATTCCGCGCGGCTCATCAGGTACTGGTCGGCCTCGGGAAGTTGCAGCGTGTACCCAAGCGCCGCGCGTCCGTGGGGCACGATAGTGATTTTGCGAACCGCGTCGGCATGCTTGCTGTAAACCGCGACGACGGCGTGGCCGACTTCATGGTAGGCGACGCGCCGCTTGTCTTGCGCCGTCAGGCGCCGGCTCTTGCGTTCGGGGCCGGCCACGACTTTTTCCACCGCGGCTTCTAAATCATTCTGTCCGATCGTCGTTCCGTCATGACGTGCGGCCAGCAGGGCCGCCTCGTTGATGACGTTGGCTAAATCGGCGCCGGAAAATCCGGGGGTTTCCTGAGCGATCTTGTGCAGGTCAACGCCCGGGGCCATCGGCTTCCCCCGGCTGTGAAGCTTGAGAATTGCGTCGCGACCTTCCAGGTCAGGCGCATCCAACACGACTTGCCGGTCGAAACGTCCGGGCCGCAACAGCGCGCGATCCAGGACATCGGGCCGGTTGGTGGCCGCCAAAACTACGACACCGATGTTGGCTTCAAAGCCGTCCAGTCCGACCAGCAATTGATTGAGGGTTTGCTCCCTCTCATCGTTCACCGAACCGACATGCACGCCGCGCTGCCGCCCGATCGCGTCCAGCTCATCGATGAAAACGATGCACGGCGCGTGCCCTTTGGCCTGCTGAAACAGATCGCGAACGCGTGCGGCGCCGACGCCGACAAACATCTCCACAAATTCGCTGCCACTGATGGAGAAAAACGGCACTTTCGCTTCCCCCGCGACCGCTCGCGCCATCAGGGTCTTTCCCGTGCCGGGCGGGCCGACCAGCAGTATCCCCTTTGGAATTTTCGCGCCCAATGACTGGTAGCGCTCGGGAGACTTCAGGAACGACACGACCTCCTGCAGTTCGTACTTGGCTTCTTCGCAGCCCGCCACGTCGTTGAAGGTAACTTTGATGTCGGTATCCGCAACCAGTTTTGCTTTACTCGATCCAAAACTCATTACCGACTGGCCAATTCCTCGCATCCTGCGAGCCAGGAACAGCCATAGAAAGAACATCAAACCGATAGGAAGAATCCAAAACCATAAAATATCCGACATGAATCCGGGCTGGACACCGGTGAACTTCACGCCCGCCTTTTGCAAGTCGCGCACCAGGTCCGGATCGTCCACGCGCACGGTACGAAAGGCGAAAGCTTTCGAGGCGGCGGCAGGGCTCTGAGTTTTTTTGCTTTCTGCCGGGGACGGAGGCACATTGGGAGCTTTGCCTTCGGGCGTTTTGGCCGATTCATTTGTGGCCGGCGAACTGGTTTGAGAGGCCGTGGCGCTCCGCGGCTGGATCGTGCCATCGATTTCATTTTGTTTCACCGAGCAGGCAACTACCTCTCCATTCCGCACATAGTCCTTAAACTGGCTGTAAGGAATCGTCTGGTAGGCCATCGGCTGCCCGGCTTCCTGCCAAATCCAGAGCCCGGCGAGCATCAGCATCATGTACCAGAAAAACGGGCGCCATTGGGGCGGTGGCCATCCCGGAGTCTTCTTGCTTCGTGGTGTAGGGCGGGGTGATTTCATCTTGCTTCCACAAGAGCGTTGAACGTTGGCGCCGCCGGCGATGACCGGAGTCTCCGGCGATGACGACATACATACATATTCTAACTCTCAAAGCCCGCCGCAAGGGAGTATGTCGAAAGGTATATGGCGGCATCAAACGGAAGGTTGATTGAACTTTTTGGCCGGGCATGGCAATTTAATGCAGAGGTTCTCCATAGCCCTGATCCATGTGATTTTAAGGGCTTTGGAGGAATCGATAGGCCATATATGCGTTGAAGAAGGAGGTACGGCGGAGGCAGGCATTTCCACCGGGAGTTCAGCGAATTGCCGTTCCGCGGAAGGCAGGGGTTCAAAATGTTCCGCCACAGTATACCGATCGGGCGAATTTTTGGCATCTCCATCGATCTCGACTACTCCTGGTTTCTGATCATCGGCCTGCTGGCGTGGATACTGGCCGTCAGCTACTTTCCGGCTCAATTGCCGAATTGGAGCACGGCCGGATACTGGCTGATGGGTGGTGTGACTGCGGTCATGCTGTTCGTCAGCGTATTGATTCACGAACTGGGACATTCCGTGGTCGCCAAGGGTTACGGGCTCTCGGTTCCCCGCATCACCCTGTTCATTTTTGGAGGGGTCTCCGAGATTGCTGCCGAACCCCCCAGCGCGGTCGCTGAATTCTGGATTGCGATCGTTGGACCGGTCACGAGCTTCGCATTGGCTGCCTTTTTCTGGGAAATCGAACCGTTTGTTGCCTTCTCACCAGCCCTGCTCGCTTTAGCCAAATACCTGGCATTGCTGAATCTGGTTCTCGGCGCGTTCAACCTGATCCCAGGCTTTCCCCTGGATGGGGGGCGCGTATTACGGGCTGTAGTGTGGCGCATCACGGGAAAATACCAGCAAGCCACCAGCACGGCGGCGGCTACGGGACGTTTTTTTGGTTTCTTTCTGATTTTTCTGGGTGTTTGGCAGGCTTTCGGCGGGAATTTAATCAATGGGCTGTGGATTATTTTTATCGGTTGGTTTCTGGAAAGTGCAGCGGGAAGCCAGCTTAAAGTCGCGGTTTTAAAAAATCTGCTTGGCGGACACAAAGTGGTGGACGCCATGAAGCGTGATTTCCCGAAGGTTTCGGGAGAGGCCACTCTGCAGGAGTTGGTGGACAAGCATGTTTTGACGCGAGGCGAGCGAAATTTCGTGGTGAATGGTTCGGACAGCCATTCCGGCATGGTCACGCTGGATGCCATCCAGGCTGTGCCGCGTGCCGCATGGCCGACAACTTCCGCTTTCCAGGCCATGGTGCCGCTGCAGAAGCTTGCTGCGACGAATTCGGAGGCTATGCTGTGGCCTGTGCTGGAGCAGATGGGCCGCGACGGCGTCAATCAGTTGCCCGTGGTTGACGGGAATCGAATTGTGGGAATTCTTTCGCGCGACGACATTCTTCATTATCTGCGTGTCCAGCAAATGTTTAGCGACAAATCGCATAATCCACCGTCTGATCATATGTAGCAGAAGACGAGGCGAATATTCTTGTGGAGAAGGAGAGCAGACATGAGCGTTCCCGGTAGCACGGGTAGAAAAGGTGCGTATGGTTGGGTGCTGTTGATCGGAGTCGCACTCGTGGCGGGTGGTCTTGTTCGCGCCGGAATCATTCGCGTGCCGGGGCACGACGTCCTGGGCGCAAATAAAGTCATACTGAAAATTGCGAAGGACACGACTCCAATTGCGCTTGGGAATTTCAAGAATGGATTCTCGTCCGTGATTGACCCGGTGCTGCCCGCGGTGGTGAACATTTCCTCCACGAAGATCGTGAAGCAGCAACAGATGCAGGGCTTTGCTGACCCGTTTTTCCGCCAGTTCTTCGGCAATCAGTTTCCTTCTCCCCAGACCCCGCAGACCGAACGCGAGTACAGCCTCGGCTCGGGAGTCATTGTCAATCCCGATGGCTACATTTTGACGAACAACCACGTGGTTGCGGGGGCGTCCGATGTCGAGGTCTTCACGCAGGACCGAAAAAAATATAAAGCAAAAATTATTGGCACCGATCCCAGAACGGATATCGCCGTATTGAAGATCGACGCCACAGGGCTTCCGATCTTAACTCTGGGCGATTCGTCGAAGTTAAAAGTCGGGGATCTCGTTTTTGCCATTGGCGACCCCTTCGGAATCGGCGAGACGGCCACCACGGGCATCGTGAGCGCCATCGGACGCGGTCTGGGTGGCGCGATTGAGCGCTATGAGAACTTCATCCAGACCGATGCCGCGATCAATCCGGGCAATTCCGGCGGCGCTCTCATCGACCTGCATGGAAACCTGATCGGGATCAATACCGCCATCATTTCTGGCGGTGGGGGCGGAAATCAAGGCATCGGCTTTGCAATTCCGATCAACATGGCGCGCAACGTCATGGATCAGATTGTCGATCATGGCAAGGTCATCCGCGGGTTCCTGGGCGTGACGATTCAGGCCGTAAATCCAGACATGGCCAAAGCCTTCGGTCTGGCGCAGGGTGGCGGCGCACTGGTCGGTGATGTCGAACCAAACAGTCCGGCCTCCAAGGCGGGAGTGCAGAGGGGCGACGTCATACTGGAACTGAACGGGCAAAAGGTCAACGGCCCGGATGATTTGAGCGTTCGCATTGCGGAACTGGCTCCGGGCACGGTAGCTCACTTGAAGGTGTTCCGGAATGGCCAGTCGCGAAATATCGATGTGACTCTCGGTGAGAATACAGGAAAAGGCCAGGGGCTCCAGGGCAGCGAAGCTGCGGCAGCGGCCTTGAAGGGTGTGCAGGTTCAGAATCTGACCCGCGCACTTGCACAGCAACTGGGTTTGCCGGCGTCTTCGACAGGCGTTGTCGTCACCGAAGTGGATTCATCGAGTGCGGCAGCGGCCGCGGGAATCCAGCAGGGGGACGTGATCGAAGAGGTCAATCGCAAACCTGTTCGCAACGTGAACCAGTATGAACAAGCGATCGCTGGAGCCGGCAATCAGCCCGTACTTCTGCTCGTGAGCCGGGGAGGAGTCACGCATTTCATTGTCGTCGCGCCACAATGAGCGGCGTCCATGATCGGGACGCCGCGTGCCTCTGCTGATCGCCTGATCGTAAGCGTTCGGCCGGGTACGGGTTGCGCTGCAAATTGCGGCGGCGGTCGGCGCGGAATCGATCTATGATATCAGTGTGAGATCGCTGGATGTCTATGTGGATGTCCATTGCGCGTCTTCGCGGCGGGCGGTCACGTTGTCGCCCATGGGAAATGCCGTGCGGCGCAGGACGCGGAAACAAAGCAGGCTGCGGCAACGGTCATGAGGGCCGCACAGCACTGCGCTGAAAAGGCTTGCCCGCAACCATAACGGGGGCCCCTCCGTCGAAGGTATAGGAAAACGCTTTCGCGTGGCGTTTCCACCGGGTTCTGTTGCGATCGGTTGGCCGCAAGTCCCCCGGCAACCTTCCCGCCGGGAAGGTTGCCGGGAATCGTGGTTCCTCATGCCCGTGTTCCCTCGAAATGATTCGAATCCATTCGAGGGTCTGAAGCAGAAAGCGCGCTCTTGCGAATAATTCGTGATACAGGAAAGGGACGATGAGCAATCCAACTTCGATCAGCAGCGGAAGGCCCGGGAGTGAGGGACTGGACTCCGGAGAATCCAGAAAAAATCGGCAGATATTTCCCGGTCGGGCGAGATCGTCTGGAACGTCGCGTAGAACCTCGCCTGGACCCTGGAAAGGGATCCGACACACCCTGTTTGGAACCCTGTTCGGAATTTTGGTGGCGCTGACGCTGCTGCTATCCTCCGCCACCCAGGCTGGCCCGGTGGATGCTTCGGCAAAAGGAAGCGGTGTAGTCCGCGCGACGCTTCGAAACGGGCTGCGCGTCATCATTGTTCCCGATTCTCTCGCCCCTGTCGTGACAACCGTTGTGAACTATCTGGCGGGCTCCAATGAAGCCCCCCCGGGATTTCCCGGCATGGCTCATGCGCAAGAGCACATGATGTTTCGCGGGAGTCCCGGCCTTACGGCGGACCAGCTGTCCGCGATCTCCGCCGCGATGGGAGGCAATTTCAACGCCGACACGCAGCAGACCGTGACGCAATACTACTTTACCGTGCCCGCTGGAAACCTGGATCTGGCGTTGCACATCGAGTCCCTTCGCATGAAAGGCGTGCTCGATACCGATGCCTTGTGGGACAAGGAGCGCGGCGCGATCGAGCAGGAAGTGGCGTCGGACCTCTCGAACCCGCAATACGTTTTCTATACCAAACTGCTTTCCGCCCTGTTTCACGGCACGCCCTACGAACATGACGCCCTCGGAACCAAGGCTTCCTTTGACCGGACCAGCGGCGCCATGCTCCACGATTTTTATTCGAAATGGTACGCGCCCAATAACGCCATCCTCCTAATTGCCGGGAACGTGGATCCCAAAAAGGTTTTGCCGGAAATCGACTCCCTGTTTGGCGACATCCCGAAAAAGACGATCCCGAAGCGCCCGGAAGTTAAACTCGGCGCCATTTCGACGGAAACGCTGAAGCTCAATACGGATTTGCCCTACGGCCTGGCCGTCATCTCGTATCGAGTGCCGGGCTCGGATAGCCCCGATTACGCCGCGCTGAATATCTTGAGCGACGTGTTGAGCAGCCAGCGCGGTGCGCTGTACGGAATGGTGCCCGCTGGGAAAGCGCTCTATGCTGGATTTTCCCTGGATCTAATGCCCCGGGGAGGGCTGGCATACGCCATGGCCGCCTTTCCGAAAGGTGCCAACGGCGGCACATTGATTCAAGAGGTGCAGCAGATTCTTGCCGCAGACTTGAAAAATGGCGTCTCTCCGGACCTGGTCGAAGCGGCCAAACGTCACGAACTGTCGGACGCGGAATTTCAAAAGAATTCGATCGAAGGCCTCGCCATGGCATGGTCCAATGCGGTGGCCGTTGAGGGCCGGCAATCCCCGCAGGACGATATCGATGCCATACAGAAAGTAACCGTCGATGATGTGAATCGCGTGGCGCGACAATACCTCGATCAAAATAAGGGTATCCAGGCTCTGCTGACGCCGCAGCCGTCCGGAAAACCGCTCTCATCCAAATCCTTCGGGAGCGCCGAATCGCTCGCCGGCAGCCCGAGCGGGCCGGTCGCACTGCCTGCCTGGGCCGCACAGGACCTGGCGCGCCTGGACGTTCCCAAGCTTTCGACCAATCCGGTCCAGACCACATTGCCCAATGGCCTGCGGTTGATCGTGCAACCGGAAACGATCAGCAACACCGTGACCCTCGTCGGGCACGTTAAGAACAACCCCGATCTGGAAACCCCGGCCAAACAGGAGGGGCTCGACAGCGTCCTGGATGACCTGTTTTCCTATGGAACGCGCAAGCTGGATCGCGTCGCGTTTCAGAAAGCGCTCGATGATATTGGCGCGGATGAATCCGCGGGCACGGACTTCTCGCTCGCGGTGCTTGCCGACCACTTTGACCGGGGCGTGGCCCTGTTATCCGATAATCTCCTGCATCCGGCGCTGCCGGAAAGCGCATTCAAGGTGGTTCAGCGGGAGACCGCGCAATCCGTAGCGGGGCAGTTGCAATCCCCGGAGTACCTTACCGGGCGCGCCCTGGACGCGAGCCTTTTTCCAAAGCACGATCCCACGCTGCGCCAGGCTACGCCGCAAACGGTCTCGGCCCTCACCCTACCGGACGTGAATGAATATTACACGCGGGTGTTTCGGCCGGACCTGACCACGATCGTCGTGATTGGAAATATATCTCCGGACCAGGCAAAGGCAGCCATCGAAAAATATTTCGGGGAATGGAAAGCGTCAGGGCCGCCGCCGCCGACCGATTTGCCTGATGTGCCCGCCAATCAGCCCGGCTCCACGGCGGTCCCGGACAAGAGCCGTGTGCAGGTGAAGGTGGATCTTGCCGAGACGCTGGGAATGAACCGGTTGAATCCCGACTACTACGCGCTGGAACTGGGCAACCACATCCTGGGCGGCGGCTTTTACGCCACTCGCCTGTACCGCGACCTGCGCGAAAATTCCGGCCTCGTTTATTATGTGGCTTCCTCTTTCGAAATTGGAAAGACGCGCGGGATCTACCAGGTGAGTTATGCCTGCGATCCGCAAAACGTGTCCAAAGCGCGGAGTATCATCGTGCGGGACCTGAAGGCGATGCAAACAACACTTGTGAGCGCGGACGATTTGCAGCAGGCCAAGGCGATGCTCCTGCGGCAGGTTCCGCTCTCTGAGGCCAGCGTCAATCGCATTGCCAGAGGGTGGATTGCGCGCTCCACCATCGGGTTGCCGCTGGACGAGCCGAATATCGCCGCCCGCCACTACGTGCAGCTGACTGCCGGGCAGGTGAAAGCGGCGTATGGGAAATGGCTTCGCCCGGATGACCTGGTTCAGGTAACCGAAGGGCCCAAGCCGGAGTAGGGGATGGACGCATGTGTGATTTTCAAGCGAGTGCGAATCGCCAGCTGGCGCGGTCTTCCGCCCGCTTTGGCCGACGTACAACGCTTGATTCGCGGCGAAATTATCAAGATTGTTTCTAAATTATATTAATGAATGGCTTTGTGGGTCGCGGCTTCAGCCGCGACATCGAAATCCCAAGAAAAGCGGGGTTTAGCCCCTGAATTCTGGAGCAAGCACCACCGGCGGCCATTCTTGAGTTAGCTTCTCAATAAAAATTCGGCGCCTCCGTTTGCTCATGAAAAGAATACAGTGAGGGTCGCAGGACAGGTTATTCGGAAGGTGGAGGAAAAGGTGTCAAAATGGCCAGGACACGACCTAAAAAGCTGACCAAGCCCGGCCCCGATGCCGACCTGGCGCACATTCCACTCGATGAGCTTCAATCCCGATTGAAAACTTCCAGCGATGGCCTGAGCCAATCCGAAGTCCAGGTCCGCCTCGCGAAATATGGCTATAACGAATTGCCCGAGGAGCAGTCGAGCTTTGTCCTGAAATTTCTTTCTTATTTCTGGGGGCCGATTCCCTGGATGATTGAAGTCGCGGCAATTCTCTCCGCGGTTGTGCGGCATTGGGAAGATTTTATTATCATTCTCATCCTCCTGCTGATGAATGCGGGGGTGGGATTTTGGGAGGAATATCAGGCGGGGAACGCCATCGCGGCGCTCAAGGCCAAGCTGGCGCTGCGCGCCATGGTCAAACGCGATGGAAAATGGACCTCAGTTCCTGCCCGCGAGCTTGTGCCCGGCGACTTGACGCGAGTCAGTATCGGTGAAATCGTGCCGGCGGATGCGCGGTTGCTGGAAGGCGATCCGGTCGAAGTGGATCAATCCGCGCTGACGGGTGAATCGCTGCCGGTGGACCGCAAGTCGGGCGACGCAATTTATTCAGGCTCAATCATCAAGCAGGGCGAAGCCAATGCCCTGATCTATGGCACCGGGCAGAACACCTACTTCGGCAAGACAGCGAGCCTGGTCGAAACCGCTCACACGGTCAGTCACTTTCAGCAGGCGGTCTTGAGGATCGGTGACTTCCTGATTGTCATCGCGCTTGCTCTGGTGATCCTGATCCTCGTGGTGGCGCTGTTCCGTGGCGACCCGATGCTCACCACCCTGCAGTTTGCCCTGGTGCTGACCGTAGCCGCGGTCCCTGTAGCCATGCCCGCGGTGCTTTCGGTGACCATGGCCGTCGGCGCGCGAAAACTGGCGGAGAAGCAAGCCATCGTCACGCACCTCGCTGCCATGGAGGAACTTGCCGGGATCGATGTTCTTTGCTCGGACAAGACCGGAACGCTGACGCAAAACACGCTGACGCTGGGTGACCCGTTCTGCGTGAGCGGCATCAGGCCCGCCGAGATCATCCTTGCCGCCTCGCTTGCTTCGCGCAGCGATAGCAAGGACGCCATCGACGTTGCCGTTCTGAGCGGTTTGCAAGACCGGCACGACCTGGACAAATACACCATCGTTCATTTCCAGCCGTTTGATCCCGTGCACAAGCGCACCGAGGCCGTAGTCACCGGGCCGGAGAAAGCTCAATTTCGAGTCACAAAAGGCGCCGTGCAGGTCATTTTGAAGTTGGCAGCCGACGCCAATCTGGTGGAAAGCGCAGTTGATGAAGCGGTGAAGGGATTTGCCGCTCGTGGTTTCCGATCTCTCGCTGTGGCTCAAACCAAGGATGGCACGGATCAATGGCAATTCCTGGGCGTTTTGCCTCTTTTCGATCCGCCGCGAGAAGATTCCAAGACCACGATAGCTACCGCTTCCCAGATGGGCGTGAAGGTGAAGATGGTGACGGGAGACCAAATGGCTATCGCCAAGGAGATGGCGAGCCAGCTTGGTTTGGGCCAAAACATTTTGGACGCCTCAATGCTGGCGGGCTCGAAGCATTATGAAACCGGTCCGTTTGCCAAGGAGATTGAGCAAGCCGACGGCTTTGCGCAAGTCTTTCCGGAACACAAGTTCAACATCGTTCAAGCCTTGCAGAGCCAGAAGCACATTGTGGGGATGACCGGCGACGGCGTGAATGACGCTCCGGCGCTAAAGCAGGCCAACGCCGGGATTGCCGTTTCCGGAGCCACCGACGCCGCCCGCGCCGCGGCGGACATCGTCCTGCTGAACTCGGGGCTTTCGGTGATCATCGATTCGATCAAAGAGAGCCGGAAGATGTTCCAGCGCATGAACAGTTACGCGATATACCGGATCGCCGAAACGATCCGCGTCTTGCTGTTTATGACGCTTTCGATCCTCGTCTTTAACTTTTATCCGGTGACGGCGGTCATGATCGTGCTCCTGGCAATCCTCAATGACGGCGCAATCCTGTCCATTGCGTATGACCGCGTGCACTATGCCAATCACCCGGAGGCTTGGAACATGAGGGAAGTGCTTGGTGTCTCCACCGTGCTGGGCATCGCCGGTGTCTTCGCCTCCTTTGGACTTTTTTATCTGGGCGAGCGGGTCTTCCACCTGGACCGGCAAGTGATTCAGTCTCTCATGTATCTGAAATTATCGGTCGCGGGACACCTCACGATCTTCGTCACCAGGACTCGTCGTCATTTCTGGACCATTCGGCCCGCGGCGATTTTGTTCTGGGCAGTACTGGGTACGCAAACTGTGGCGACATTCATCACCGTTTACGGGGTATTTATGGCGCCGATCGGGTGGCGCTGGGCGTTCTTCGTCTGGGGTTACGCGCTTGCGTGGTTCCTGTTAAACGATTGGGTCAAGCTCTGGGCGTATAAAATCTTCAGTTCGCAAAACAGCGGGTTGATCTCGCAATTCTGGCAGACACACGGGCAGCGTTCCGCTGTGAAATAATTTTGAGAAGTAGACGTCAAGCGGGCGTCTACCGGCGTTCGGGCCGGCGCAGGGCGGCAGATACCTGGGATGTGTGATACCCTCCACTTGAGTTGCGAGGCGAGGTTGGTTGTTGGCGGAGATTCGCAGCAGGATGAACTTGTCGCTAAGGCCCTCAAAACCTTCAAGTAATTCTATTGGGCTTTGATTTGCATTCGCGACGTTGTCGCCGCTATTGTATTGCCGCGTCATTTTGGATTTCTTTAGCTTTCGTTTGTGAGCTGTGTCACAGAGACCGCGCCGCGGCTCAGTGAAAATGTAAACGTCGAGGAGAGGGACATGAAAATCCTGCTTGCAATTGATGGCTCTAAATTTTCCAATGCGGCCGTGGAAGCTGTGATCGCGCAATCGCATCCCCAGCATACCGATGTCCACGTCCTGCATGTTGTGGAACCCCCGTCCCTGCTGGTAACCCGGGAGATGAGCGGGATTGATCGCAATCTCGATGCGGCCTGGGAAATAGAACTGAAACAGGCGGAAGATCTGGTTTTGAGCACCGCGAATCAGTTGTGCGCCAAAGGCTTGAATGCAACCGGCGTGGTCAAGCAGGGCGATGCCAAATCCGAAATTCTGGACGCCGCCAGGAATTGGCACGCCGATTTAATCGTTCTCGGTTCGCACGGCCGAAAAGGCATGGAACATTTTCTGATGGGAAGCGTTTGCGATGCCGTCGCTCGTCATGCCCACTGTTCGGTGGAAATCGTGCGGATTTCGCCAGCCAAGTAGGGGCTGCAAATCGAACCGGCGGCGCATTGGCGGCGCAATGCGAAGGCCGGAGAATGAAATGCGTGAAGCGCAAGAGTCAGGCCGGAAAGCGAATTTTGGTATTTATCTCAGACGAAAAGGAAACCGACATGAGATTGCTGCTCGCGATTGATGATTCCAAATTTTCCGAGGCTGCTACACAGGCTGTGGTCGCTCGGTACCAACCAAAAGATACGGAGATTCATATATTGAACGCCGTGGACCTGGCGTTGCCGATTCCCACATCCTACGCCGTGGCCTTCCGGGAAGAAAGCCTGAGGCAGGGTCAGGAACTGGTGCAGCGGGCCGAACAGACGCTCAGCAAGGCGGGTTTCAAGGTGCAAACGGTTGTGGAAGAGGGAGACCCGAAAACCAAGATTCTGGACCACGCCGCGCAGTGGAAACCCGATATTATCGTACTGGGATCGCATGGACGGAAAGGGGCCACACACTTTCTCATGGGAAGCGTTTCCGAGGCCGTTATGCGCCATGCCCCCTGTTCGGTGGAGGTCGTGCGCACCCCGAAGGGCTGAAGATTTCGTGCGTCGCATGGCCCGTGAATCCGGATTGCCTGGCAGGGGCGCGGCATTTGCGCCCCGATCCTCGCGGTTCCGGGCGAATTATTTATTTACCGACTCCGAGCAATTGCACATCGAAAATCAGCGTCGCATTCGGGGGAATCACGCCGTTTGCGCCGCTATCTCCGTAACCCAGCGACGGCGGGATTCTCAATTGCCGTTTGCCGCCCACCTTCATTCCCGCAATGCCTTCATCCCACCCCGGGATCACCTGACCTTCACCCAGCGTAAACACAAATGGCTGGCCGCGATCGAGAGAGCTGTCAAACTTTGTGCCATTGGTTAACCAGCCGGTGTAATGGACGCTGACGGCTTTTCCGGAAACTGCCGTGGCGCCCGTGCCGACGGTGATGTCCCAGTATTGCAGGCCGGAAGCAGTGGTTGTCGGCGGGCCGCTCACTTTTGCCGGGCTGGACGGGCTGGAGGTGGCGGACTGGCCGGACACGCTGGATTTTTCGGAGTTGCCGCACCCGAAGGCGAACACAAGAACAGCGAAAATTACGGGAAGCGCAATCCATTTTTGTTTCGTCATCTGTTTCGTGAATGTTTTTGTCATTTTTTTGTCAAACGATCCTCGATTGCCAAATCATTTTCCCCCACTGCAGTCTGCGAAGAAGGGAAGCAAGAAAACTGCGCGGGCCGCGGTGTTTTAAATGCGTGTGTTCCGTCTACGCGCCGGCTTTTGCCGCTGCATTGAGCAGATGTTCGAGCCGGTCCAGAACCTGCATGGTGGCAAAGCATTGGCGAATGCTGGCGTTGGGCTCGCGCTTTTCCTGGATCGCGGAGATGAATTCACGATCCTGCAGTTCGATGCCGTTCATCGACACGGCCACATTGGACAGATCGATTTTGTTCTGGTCCCCGTCTTCCAGGTCGTCGTACCGGGCCACGAACGTGCCGTGATCGCAGATGTAGCGGAAGAGCGTGCCCAGCGGTCCTTTATTATTGAATGAGAGCGACAGCGTGCAGATCGCTCCCGAAGGCGTCTTCATGAGGATTCCCATGTCCATGGCGATTTTTAATTCCGGATGCATGGGGCCCTGCACGGCGTAGCACTCGGAAATCATCTCGCAGGTTTGATATTGGAACAGATCCACGGTGTGGCAGGCGTGGTGCCACAGCAGATGATCGGTCCAGCTGCGGGGTTTTCCAGCCGCGTTCGTATTCGTGCGGCGGAAAAAATAGGTCTGCACATTCATCTGCTGGATCTTGAGCTCGCCGGCCGCGACCTTCTGATGAACGTATTGGTGGCTCGGATTGAAGCGGCGCGTATGGCCGCCCATGCAGACGACGCCGGTTTCCTTCTGTACCTTGACCAGACGTTCGGAATCCGCAAGGGAGTCCGCGACGGGAATCTCAATCTCCACGTGCTTGCCGGCGCGCATGCACTGCTCCCCCTGCCGCGCGTGCATTCCGGTGGGCGTTGCCAGGATCATGGCTTCCAGCCCAGGCTGTTTCAGGCTTTCGGCCAGATCGCCGGTCCAATGCGGGATGTTATATTTCTCCGCCACTTTTTCGGTATCCGCCTGGTTTCCGCCTGTCAGCGTGATCACCTCCACGCCCGGGATCTTGGCCAGGCCGTCCAAATGCTTCATGCCGAAAGCGCCTTGCCCCGCAACACCGATTTTCATGCTTCCTCCATCGTTTGAAATTTTCGATTCCTTACGTTATCACAAAGCAGCAATCGCCGGCGGGGCGGGAGGGCATCCGTTTTTCGCCGCAGCGTTCATTTCATTTTGGACGCCAATTTGATTGTTTCCCCGGCCACCATGAAGAATCCCCGTCCGAGGTGATGAATCGTTCGTGGATGTTTCCTGGAAGGATCGATCCACGCCTTGAGGACCTGCAGGATAAATAAGTTGTACTTGGCGACCATGCTGGAATCGATGACCTTGCATTCCAGATTGGCGTAGCATTCATCGATGAGCGGAGCCTTCACGCGCGAGGCTGCCGCCGCCGTGAAACGGCAAGCCTTGAATTTGTCCACGCTTCGCCCCGAGGTGTTTCCGACGCGCACGACTTTCTTCGCCATATCCGCCGTCGGTATGTTAATCACGCACTCCCTGGTGGCCTTCAAAATGCCGAACGAATGATTGCGGTTGCTGATGACGCAGCCTACGATCGGCGGCTCGAATTCGATCATGGTGTGCCAGGACATGGTCATGATATTCGCGCGACCCCCGCGGGAAGTTGTCACCATCACGACCGGCCCGGGCTCGAGCAGGCGATAGACTTCGGCTAAAGGAAATGATTTTTTTTGCATCCGGACCCCCCTGTGCGCAACCCTAACCGCGGCAACCCGCTATTTTAGCAGCTGCGCGCGTGTTCGTTCCGGTCATATTGCGTGACGGCGGCACGCCAATCTCCATGCCGGGGATGAAGGAAAACCTCCCGGCATTGGTGTCGCATGGGATCGATTTGCGTTTGTACTCGGGATCACACCAAATCGTGATGGCGGTCACGGTTCGATTGGGCCGGTGGCCGGACAATATCAATAGAGGAAAACGAGATGGTCTTCCAGGATCGCGCCGAGGCGGGCCGCCAGCTGGCGAAACATCTGGATGCGTATGCGAATCTGCCGAATGTAATCGTCCTGGGCATTCCGCGCGGCGGCGTTCCGGTCGCGTTCCAGGTGGCGGTTGAATTGCGCGCTCCCATGGACGTATTTATCGTAAGGAAACTCGGTGTGCCGGGTCATGAAGAACTCGGATTTGGAGCCATAGCGAGCGGGGGAATCCGTTATCTCGATCACGAAATTATCGGCTCCGCGGAACTTTCCGATTTGGAGATCGAATTGATCACGGCAAAAGAGGGGCAGGAATTGGCGCGCCGGGAACACGCCTACCGCGCGGGAATGCCTCCGGTTGACGTAAAAGGGAAAATCGTGATTCTGGTCGACGACGGCATCGCCACAGGGGCGAGCATGCGGGTGGCTGTCCTGGCCTTGCGGCAGATGAAGCCGGCGAAAATTGTGGTCGCGGTTCCCGTGGCGCCTGCTTCCACCTGCAGGCATCTCCAATCCGACGTGGACAAACTCATTTGTATTTACAAGCCGGCAATGTTTTGGGGCATCGGCGAATTCTACGCGGATTTCACTCAAGTCCCGGACCGGGAAGTAACGGACTTGCTGCAACAGGCGCAACGCATCTACGTGAAGGAACGCCCATAACAGGGCGGGGCTTTACGGGAAGGAGTCGTTTTCATGGTTTCCAGTCGAGTGAAAGAACGCGCCGGCATCGAGCGCGATGTTTTAATCGAATTCGGCAAAGTGAAGCTGGAGGCAACGCTGAATCGCCCGGAAATGGCCTCAGGCATCGTGCTGTTTGCGCACGGCAGCGGCAGCAGCCGCTTCAGCCCGCGCAATCGCTACGTGGCCGGTGTCTTTCAATCTCACGGCATTGCAACTTTGCTTCTAGACTTGCTGACAGCGGACGAAGAAACAATTGATCAACGAACATCTCAATTGCGTTTCAACATTCCGCTGCTGGCAAAACGTCTGGCAGGCGCCACTTCCTGGACTCTGCACCAGCCGGACCTGCGCGGACTGGAAGTGGGCTATTTCGGCGCGAGCACAGGGGCGGCCGCCGCGCTGCTGGCGGCCGCGCGGATTCCCGGCCAGATTGCCGCCGTCGTCTCCCGCGGAGGCAGGCCCGACCTCGCCGGTGAGTCTCTCGGTTCGGTGCAGGCCCCTACTCTTTTAATCGTGGGAGGAAATGATCGGCCCGTGATCGAATTGAATCAGCAAGCCCTGGCGGAACTTCACTGCATGGAAAAGAAGCTGGTGATCATTCCCGGCGCGACCCATTTATTTGAAGAGCCCGGCAAATTGGAGGAAGTGGCTGCAGTTGCCGCGGAGTGGTTCTCCACCTGTTTTATTCTCGCTCGACAATCACGACCGGAGCAGGGCGCGCGACATTGATCGGGTTGATGTGCACTATCCGAGCCATGCCGCACGCAGCTTGCCGGTTCAATCCCGGCGGCAGTTACTTCGCCGCCGGGATGTACACTTGATCGGCTGTGACCAGTTCAGTGTTCGGAACTGTCGTTTCGAATTGGATGTGCCGGTAGTCCGGCTTGTCTCCGGCCCTGGCCAGGAACGTGATCCTGTATTGATGGGTCAGGCGCGCGGCAAACTGGTCCAGGTAAGGCGCGAACGCCACAGGAGTGGAGAAGCCCTGGAAATAGCCTTCGCCTCCGGTCTCATCGGCGAGTCGCGAGAGGTTGACTTGCCCCTGGTAGATTCTCCAGAAGCTGTGCCCATAATGGCCGGCATGCGCCACATAGATCGTGTAAACCTGCGTTCCGGTTCGTTGCGCCGTATGAATTGCCTGATCCAGATAGGAATCCACGTATCCGGGCTGCAACGGATCCATCCCGTCTGAAATCATAAAAATCACGTGCCGGGCCGAGCTTTTCGGCCAGCGCTGGATGGCATCGGTAACGGAAAGATAGGGACTGCTCCATCCGACCGCCTCGCCGAGCGGGAATCGCAGGGCTTTACCGGCGGCCGCATGGTCGGCCGTAAAATTCTGGGCCATGCGAACGATTCCGTTTTGCATGTAGCCCACGGCAATTTTCGTTGAAGGGGGTTGCGCGTCCATGAAGTGGCGAATGTCGTTAAATTGAGAAGCAATTCTGTAAGTGCTGGTTTCGTCGATCAGCACAAGCAATTCCAGGCCGGCATGCTCTCCCTGTAAGGGAACCCAGTCCGTTACGTTGAGCCGGTCCGGTCCCTGAAAAACGTGCACGTCATCCTTGCTGATCGCGGGAACATTCTTGGCGTTTCCTGCTTCCACCGAAACGATGACGCTCACTGGGGCCGTTCCTGCTGCAGGTTTCTGTGCGGCCCAGGCCAGCGACGCGTTCATTCCGATTAGGAGGGTGAGAACTGCCATCCATGTAAAATGTGAACGTTTCATGGTGGATCCTTTCGTTGCCTAATTTGCTCGGTGCTTGATTTGGCCCTTTTACGAAACAGAATAATCCTGCTTTTGAGGGCTCGCAGTGATCTTTGTCACCTCCCCCGGCCCGTGATTTGTA
Source organism: Candidatus Dormiibacterota bacterium (assembly GCA_035533775.1). Taxonomy (GTDB): domain Bacteria; phylum Acidobacteriota; class Terriglobia; order Acidiferrales; family UBA7541; genus Palsa-360. The sequence goes on from DATLTA010000199.1 coordinate 20,881, forward strand.
CGTCCTCTACATTAGACGTATAAAAGCGGGGATTAGATTGCCCGGCGAATTCGATTCGCCGTTTGCCGGCATTCCCGGTGATCGGCACATCCCGCATCGGGATTCGCCTGACAACCTGCATGCCGCCCGTGACCGATGCAGTTTTTTTCTGTTACGGGAGTTCTGCTGCTTTGTTGTATAATAACCAGAACTAAATTCTGCTTTTTGCCGGGACGTGCTTCCGCAAACAGCGGGAGCAAGAACGCAGGGGGCAAGAACAGGGCGTCCCCGGCGTATCGCATGAGGCTGCGGAGGGCCGATGACGATGACAAAAATTATTTTTCGGGCCTGTTTTATATTCATTTTTGCCGCTGCCCTTGGCTTTCCCATCGTGCGCACGGCGCAGGCGGGGAAGGCTCCGTTGCCCGTATACCGTTTGCGGCTTTTTCAAACGCACACCAACGAGCGCATCGATATTGTTTACCGCCGGGGCAACGTCTACGACCAGAAAGCGGTTACCCGCCTGGACGAATTCCTGCGCGATTACCGGACCGGCACCGTTCATCTATTGGACGTGCGTCTGTTCGACCTTCTGCACGATCTCACCGCATCGGTCGGTCATCCGGGAACGGAAATCGATATCGTTTGCGGTTATCGCACGCCGCGCACCAATCAGTTTCTGCGCCGCACCACCACCGGGGTTGCCGCGCACAGCCTGCACATGGAAGGCGAGGCCATTGATATCCGTATTCCCGGCGTGCCCACCGCGCAGCTGAGAAACGCCGCACTTTCACTGCATCGCGGAGGAGTGGGCTTTTATCCCAAGTCCATGTTTGTGCACGTGGATGTGGGCCGCGTTCGCCGCTGGTAATTTCCGATCTTTCTCCTTCATTTTTGCGCCGGACCGTCTCCCTCGGGATACTTGCCCGTCAAGGCCTGTTCCAGGGCTGCGTCCTGCCTGTAAATGTCGCTGTAAAAGTGGACTTCGCCGTTTTCCTCGACCACAGCCGTGCTGTACAGAATCAGCACCGGAATGGGATGCGGGAGAAGCACGCGCATCGTTTCCTCGCCATCCATGGCGGCGCGGATATTTTCCGGAGTCCATTCCGGCTGATCCCGCAGAACCCAGGCGGCCAGCCCCGCGGGATTTTCCACGCGGATGCATCCGTGGCTGAAATCGCGCCGCGGCCGCGAAAAAAGTTGCCGGGCGGGCGTGTCATGCATGAAGACGTCATACGGATTTGGAAACACAAACTTCACAAGTCCCAGACTGTTTTCCGGGCCCGGCCTTTGCCGGATCGCTAAATCGCCCGATTGCAGCTGTTCTTCCATCTGTTCGGTCACTTCACCATCGCTTACGACTTGCCCGCTTCTATCAACGATTTCGTAGGAATGTTTTGCCAGATAAGCGGGATCCTTCTCGATATCCGGCAGAAGTTCCTGCCGCTGAATTGACAGCGGCACGTTCCAATAGGGTCTGAAAATCACGTATTTCAGCTGGCTGGCCAGGACGGGTGTCTTGTGCCGGTAGCTTTTGCCCACCACAACCTTGGTGGAAAAGGCCCACTGATAGCTGTCGTTATTTGCATGCAAACGAAACTCCGGAATATTCACAATAATCGGCGGTCGGTCGAACTGATGCGGCAGCCAGCGCCAGCGCTCCAAAGTCAGCTGCAGCTGGACCACGCGCCGGCTCAGCGGTGTGTTGAGCTGCCGGAACGTTGGAGTGTCGATCTGACCGGTCGGATCGAGGCCGTGCCGTATTTGAAAATGCTTCACGCCAGACACAAGATTGCCCGCGTAGGTCGTGGCATTCGCGACGGCGTTGTCTTGACCGGGAAGGTCCCCGAGCAGTTGCAGCCGCTTCGCAAGTTGCGGCACGCCCGCATACGGATTGCCGGGTTTGATCGTCTTTGCCGGCCGTGGCAGCGGCTCTTCATTCTCCCGGCGCGCCAGGGCGATATATTCGTTCAGCGCTTTCACTGCGCGATGGTAGGCGGGGAACGGCGGTTCGACCGTGGCCATCACCGCAGGAAGATCCCGCGCATCGACAACCTTCAGCCGCAAAAATTCGGATAAATCGAATTTCTGGCGGTTGATATCGAGCCCGCTGTGAAATAAGCGCGGATTGACCCGGCCCATGTGCAAGTCGGAAATGTACCTCATCGCCGAGACGGTCAGTGCGACGTCAAATCGAATCATTTCGGCTTCTTGCGGAGGGGCGGACGCATCAAAAATGGCCAGCCGTTCATTCCAGCGGGGACCGTCGTAATCCTCCGCCCGCAGGCCTTTTGTTTCCGCGCTCTTCAGGATCTGAATGAGGGTGCGGGCTTGGGACGTCGGCGTCGATCCCCGGATCCAGGGCAGGGAATTCCCGTAGGAATCGTAGAATTCCTTCACTTCGGTCTGATCGTCTGCAAAATTGGGCCAGCGAAGACCGGAAAGTTCTGCCGCATCCTCAATGGCATGCAACTGGTTCACGCCTTGAGTGGATAGCGATTGACGTTCCGGCGCCTGGGCAATGCCGGCATCCGCGGCGCGCGCGGTTCCCACCGTCTTGTCCGGGCTACCGCGGCAACCTGCTGAGAAAACAAGCAGAAACACCAAGCACGCTGCACGCATTAGCCTGCAGTGGCCCGGCGCGGACCAACTCCCTTTTCCTCGTGGAAATGTATTCCCCATGATAGGGCCTTCCCGTCCACCTTCTTTCGTTAAATCCTGTAGTCAGTCTATTCAGCCGGACGCATACCGGCGGTGTGAAGGGTCACCTGCGGATGTGACAGACATCACAATTGAATGTGCACTGAATCACAGGAAGCGAAGTCTCCGCGCAGTAAGGTAGTAGCCGTGATGGCCACAGCGAGCACTTGCCAATACACGCACAGGTTCCGGATGCGATCCGCGCATCGGTTTTTAATATTTGCCAGGCCTGTTGCGGGCTGCAACCCCCCTCCCGTCCCGCAACGATCTGTTTTCCGGGCCCCGCCCCTGCAATGTGGCCCATGAAGGAATTGCCCATGCAAAAAAAAATGGAAATAGTCGATGGAAACCAGGCGGTTGCGTCGGTCGCCTATCGCGCCAGCGAAGTGATCGCGATTTATCCCATCACCCCCGCCTCACCCATGGGTGAATGGGCGGACCAGTGGAAAGACGAAGGCCGGCGCAACATTTTGGGCACGGTGCCCACGGTCGTCGAGATGCAGAGCGAAGGAGGGGCTGCCGGGGCCCTGCACGGGGCGCTGCAGGGCGGGTCGCTGGGCACGACTTTCACCGCATCGCAGGGCCTGTTGCTGATGATTCCGAACATGTTCAAGATCGCCGGGGAGTTGACGCCCGCGGTCATCCACGTGGCGTCGCGAACCGTGGCGACCCACGCCCTGTCGATCTTCGACGATCACAGCGACGTGATGGCTGCGCGCGCGACCGGATTTGCCATGCTCTGCTCCTGCTCGGTCCAGGAAGCGAGCGATCTTGCGCTGATCGCCCACGCCGCGACGCTGGAATCCCGAATCCCATTTCTTCATTTTTTCGATGGCTTCCGCACGTCCCACGAATTGAACAAGATTGTTTCGCTTTCGGACGAAGACCTGCGCGCCATGATCGACGAGGACGCTATTCGGAGGCATCGCGCGCGTTCGCTGACTCCCGACCGGCCGAAATTGCGGGGCAGCGCGCAAAATCCGGACGTGTTTTTTCAAGCGCGCGAGGCGGTAAACCCTTTTTATATTGCCACGCCCACCATCGTTCAAAATGCGATGGATCGCTTCGCGGCGCGAACCGGGCGCGCCTACCACCTGTGCGATTACGTTGGCGCTGCCGATGCCGAGCGCGTGATCGTGCTGATGGGCTCCGGCGCGGGAGCGGCCGAAGAGGCGGTTCACGCTCTGAACCAGACCGGAGAGAAGGTCGGCATGCTGAAAGTGCGGCTGTTCCGGCCGTTTCCCGCGGAGGCATTTTTTTCTGCCCTGCCGAAAACGGTCCGCGCGCTCGGCGTACTGGACCGCACCAAGGAGCCGGGCAGCCCGGGCGAACCGCTGTACATGGATGTGGTCACCACATTTGCGGAGCTCTCCGGGAAGGATCGCGCCGTGCGCGTCTGGCCTCGTATTACCGGGGGGCGCTACGGGCTTTCCTCGAAGGAATTCACTCCCGCCATGGTGAAGGCCGTCTTTGACGAATTGAACAGGGAAAACCCGAAAAATCATTTCACTGTCGGCATTCATGACGACGTGACGCACACCAGCCTGGCCTGGGACGATAGCTTTTCGACCGAAGACCCGCGCACGGTGCGCGCGATCTTTTACGGTTTGGGCTCGGACGGCACCGTCGGAGCGAATAAGAACTCTATCAAGATCATCGGAGAAAACACGCCCAATCATGCGCAGGGATATTTCGTGTACGACTCGAAAAAGGCCGGGTCGGTCACCGTCTCCCATTTGCGCTTTGGACCGAACCCGATTGAATCCACCTATCTGATTTCCCGGGCGAGCTTCGTCGCCTGCCACCAGTTTTCCTTTCTGGAGCGCATGGACGTGCTGGGCGCGGCCGAACCGGGGGCGACGTTCCTGCTGAACTCGCCCTTTGCCGCCGATCAGGTGTGGGACCGCCTGCCCCGCAAAATGCAGCAGCAGATTCTGGAAAAAAAGCTGAAATTTTACGTGATTGACGGATATGCGGTCGCGCGGCAGGCGGGAATGGGCAGCCGCATCAATACGATAATGCAAACCTGCTTCTTCGCCATCAGCGGCGTGCTGCCGCGCGAGGAAGCCATTTCCGCCATCAAAAAAGCGATTGAGAAAACCTACGGCAAGCGCGGCGAAGCCGTGGTGCGGAAAAATTTCGCCGCCGTGGATGCCTCCATCGCCCATTTGCACGAAGTGTCGGTGCCCGGCCGGGTGACCAGCCAGTTCGATATTTTGCCGCTGGTGCCGCAGACCGCGCCGGCGTTCGTTCACGACGTGCTCGCGCAGATGATTTACGGGAATGGCGATGCGCTTCCGGTCAGCGCCATGCCGCCCGACGGCACGTTTCCCACCGGCACGTCTAAATGGGAAAAGCGAAACATCGCGCAGCAGATTCCCGTCTGGGACGACCAGCTATGCATTCAGTGCGGGAAATGCGTGCTGGTATGTCCGCACGCCGTGATCCGCGCAAAAATCTACGATTCCAGCGTGCTGTGCGGCGCACCCGCGGAGTTCAAATCCGCGCAGCCGCGGTGGCGGGAATTCGATTCGCTCCGCTACACGCTGCAGGTTTCGCCGGAGGACTGCACTGGCTGCCGCCTCTGCGTGGAGGTCTGCCCGGTAAAGAGCAAGAGCGAAGTGAAGCACAAGGCCATCAACATGGCCGATCAGCCGCCGCTTCGCCGCGCCGAGGGCAAGAATTGGGATTTCTTCCTGTCCATTCCAGAGTTTGACCGGGACCGCTTGTCCCACGCGCACGTCAAAGACGTTCAACTGCTCGAGCCGCTGTTCGAATTTTCCGGAGCGTGCGCGGGTTGCGGCGAGACCCCGTACATCAAGCTGCTCACGCAGTTGTTCGGGGACCGCGCGCTGATCGCGAACGCCACCGGTTGCTCCTCGATCTACGGCGGAAACCTGCCCACCACGCCGTACACCTCGAACGCCGCCGGGCGCGGGCCTTCCTGGTCCAATTCCTTATTCGAAGATAATGCCGAGTTCGGTTTGGGCATGCGCCTGGCCGTCGATAAGCAAGCCGAGTATGCGGCCGAGCTTTTGCGGGGCATGTCCGCCGTGGTGGGAGAGCAATTCGTTGGTTCGATCCTGGCCGCCGACCAATCCACCGAAGCGGGTATCGCCGCGCAGCGCATTCGAATTGCCGAATTGAAGCAAAAGCTTTCCAGCAACGACAGCCTGGCGGCGCGAGACCTGCTCGCTGTTGCCGACGCCCTGGTTGTCAAAAGCGTCTGGCTGGTTGGGGGAGACGGCTGGGCTTACGACATCGGCTTTGGCGGCTTGGACCACGTGCTCGGTTCCGGCATGAATGTAAACGTGCTGGTGCTGGACACGGAAGTCTATTCGAATACGGGCGGGCAGATGTCCAAGGCCACGCCGCGCGGCGCGGTCGCTAAATTCGCCACCGGAGGAAAGCAAATCCGCAAGAAGGATTTGGCCATGGAAGCCATTAGCTACGGCTCGGTGTATGTGGCAAGCGTGGCCATGGGCGGCAGCGATACGCACACCGTGAAGGCCCTGCGCGAAGCCGAAGCCTACCCGGGGCCATCGCTGGTCATCGCCTACAGCCATTGCATCGCTCACGGGTACGACCTGGCGTTCGGCCTGAACCAGCAGAAGTCCGCCGTGCTCTCCGGTTACTGGCCGCTGCTGCGATACAACCCTGCGTTGCGCGCGCAGGGAAAAAATCCATTCCAGCTGGATTCGAAAGCCCCCAGCATTCCCCTCAAGCAATACATGTATCAGGAGGCGCGCTTTTCCATGCTGGCCCGCAGCCACCCGCAACATGCGCGCGAACTGCTCCGCATGGCGCAGGACGATGTCGACCGCCAGTGGCGCGTCTATGAGGGCCGGGCGTCAATGGCCGGGGAAGGATTGCCCGCTCCGGAGCTTTCGCCCGAACCCGGCGACTCCGGGGACGTGGTTGTGAAGGGAGGCGAGGACGAATGATCGATCTGAGCACAAACTACATGGGCATGACCCTGAAAAACCCAATCGTCGCGTCGGCTTCGCCAATGTGCGATTCGGTGGATAAGATCCGTCTGCTGGAAGATCACGGCATTGCCGCCGTCGTTTTGCCTTCCTTGTTCGAAGAACAGCTGATTCTGGACAGCGAATCGGTTGACGCGGACCTGTCGCGCGGTGCGGAGGCGTTTCCCGAGGCCTCCAGCTTTCTTCCCGAACTCATCGATTACAACCTGGGTCCGGACGGCTATCTGGAGCTGATTCGCAAGGCGAAGGAATCGGTCTCCGTTCCCGTCATTGCCAGCCTGAATGGCGTTTCTCCCAGCGGTTGGGTGCGCTATGCCCGGGAAATGGAGCAGGCCGGAGCCACCGCAATCGAATTGAACATTTATTCGCTGGTGACGGACCCGTCCCGGACCGCGGAACGCGTCGAGAAGGACTACTGCGATCTGGTTCGAATGTTGCGGGAAAGCCTGACCATTCCCATTGCCGTGAAGCTTTCGCACTTCTTCAGCGCGATGGCGAATTTCGCAAAGCGCCTCGACACTTCCGGCGCGAATGCCCTGGTCCTGTTCAACCGGTTTTATCAGCCCGACCTGGACATCGAACTGCTCGACGTTGTTCCCACCATGACGCTCAGCCAGCCCAGCGAATTGCTATTGCGCCTGCACTGGGTCGCGGTGATCTACGGCCATATCGGCGCCGACATGGCCGTGACCGGCGGCGTGCATCGCGCCGAAGACGTAATCAAATCCATCATGGTCGGCGCGCGCGTGGCCATGATGACCTCCGCGCTGCTGGAAAACGGCGTGGACCATGTCGATACGGTGCGGGCGGGCGTGATCCGCTGGATGGAAGAGCACGAGTACGAGTCCATCAACCAGATGTGCGGAAGCATGAGCCAGCGAAACGTTCCCGACCCGGCTGCCTATGAGCGCGCCAATTACATGCGCGTCTTGAGCTCCTACACGCTGCGCACGCCGTTTCGGTGATTCGGGCAGCCGCAGGGCCTCGATCACCGCGCGGCGAATTACTTCAGCCCGTAAATCCTCATGGCATTTTCCAGGCCGATTTTTCTACGCAAATCCGGGGAAAGCTGATTGAGCACGCCGACGACGGCCGCCCAGCGCTGCGGGCCTTTTTTCGGCTGGGGGTAGATCTGGTCGCTGCCGACGACGAAGCGATCGGGGAAGTCCTGAAAAATTTTCAGCCATGCGGGCTTGATCGTGCCGGTGGCGCCGCCGGTCAGAAATGGATTCTTGCCCACATCCAGAGGATCGTTTTTCAGTTCCATGTAGAGGTTCGGATGGGCCTGCAACAGGCGGCGCGTCAATTCCGGCGTGCGGTCGCCCGTATTGTCCCAGCCGGCGTGCGCCCAGACGATTTTGGCGCGCGGGTTGTGATCCAGCAGGCGTTCGAACGCCGCGATGTCCGGATGCAATAGCGGGGGATTCGGAAGGGGAATGATGTGCCAGGCGGGAAGGATGGCCATGGGCTTCACGACGGCTTCCATGTGCAGGTCGATGGGAACGTTATGCTCGGCGGCAATATCCGCGAGCAGCAGGAACAGCGGATGGTCCGGCGGAACATACTGGAATGGCGTCGAGGTCGGCAGATGCTGCACGGTCATTTCGCCGAAGCCAACCGCCCCCAGGCGAATGATTTCTTCCGCGAGCTGCTTGAATTTACGCTGGACCTCGGGCCCCGCATTGCCCGTGCGCATGGCTTCCTGGATCATCGGGTTCAGCGTGCCGCCGCCGCCCAGGAATGCGAGCTTGTCGCGATGACCTTTTTCCGCCGTCCGAAGGAACTCGGCGTCAAACCGTGTTGCATTGCTCAGCGTAAATGGCGATGGCAGGAAAAGCAGCTTCGCGGCGTTTTCCGTGCGCATTGCCTGCAACGCGGCTTGTATGGCGCTGGCGGCGCTGGATCGTTCCAGATGCACGTGCACGTCGATGAAGGGAGACATCGCCGCTGCCGGCTGCGCGTCCGCTGCGGGCTGCCCGGCCAGCAGATGGAGCGCGAAGAACGTGCAGGTGATTGCGAAGGCGAACAGCGTTAGGGCCTTCGTGGCGGGATTTTTCAGCAGTCGGCGCATCGTTTTCATCGTTACAATCACCTCAAATCAAATTTTTCCTTCGTGCTGTCCGTAGCGCCATTTTCATGCCCCTGCGGTGAATTCCCGAAACGCGCAACAACATTAAAGTTCGCGGAAAATCACACAGGACCACAAAGAAAATCCGGCCCTACCGCTTCGCGGATACAGCCGCAATCTTCGTCTGGTAGGCGGCAACCTCCTGCCATTGGCCGTTGCGTTTGATCCAGAGGCGAAGCATGTGCATGGGCCTGCCGCTCGGGGGTACATGGTGAGAAATCAGGATGGCTGTGTTTCCGAAATCGAACACCTTCATGGACACGATGGGCATGGGCGCGTATCCGGCCATCTTCTCGTGCCCCAGGTCCGCCATGCGTCCCTTTTTGTTGAGCAATTGATTGCTGTTCGAACTGGCCGCGGAGAATTCATCGGCGACGTGCTTCCCCCAGTTTTCCACATTGTGTTCCACGGTGGCGGTCTGCAGCGCCATATAGGATTTCAGGACATCGCGCTCGTTTTGATTCCGGGGCTTGTACGGCAGGGTCTTGCAGGGATTGACGCAGGTTCCGTTGGTTTTGGCGATTGGCTCGGACGGGCCATCGCGCAGCGTGGCCTCCTGATACACCAGAAGGCGCCAGCCGGCCGGGCGCTTCACCCAAAGCCGCATGATGTTCGCTCTGCCGCTGTGCGCCTGCACCATTTCCACGCGGCCATACTGGTGCGACACAATCCGGGCGGTGGATTCGTCGGTGATGCCGGGCTTGGGCGTGGCCGAAAGCGCCTGTCTGCGGGTCAGTGTCTTTCCTGCCGCATCGGTCCAGGTGAACTGCGCGTCGAGAAGGGAATTCAAGGCTGTTTTGTCTGCTTTTGCGACGGCCTGGACAAACGCATGATCGGCCCGCAGCGCAGCGGGATCGTCCTGTGCCGCGGCCAGCGGCGAATTCGTCCGCGCGGAGATCAGGCCCGCGCACAGCGCGCCAATGACGAACGCGCATGTCGTGAAACGCTTCATGGTGCCTCCCGGAATTTTCCTTTTCGTTCGCGCGGATTATAGTCCGCTGCAGGTAAGCCGGGCAACGCCATTCCACTTCGCCGTGAGCCGGATTTTCCTGTATCTTCAGAATTTACAGTGCATGAAACCGCCGGGCGCGCTTGCATCCCGCGCCTCCAACAAACACAAATCACACATTTTCCCGCGGCATGGGTCCGGGATATAATCTTATCGAACATGCAGGCCCCTCGCCTTACCGGGCGGGCCATTCGCGTCAGACTTCCTACCAAGAAGTAGGTCAGCAACAGGCAAGCGGATTTTCGCGCGGATCGACCTGCGCGCGGCGATTGGAATTGCCGGTGGAGCAGGCACGGCGGAAGCCGCGGCATAGCCGGTTCGAATGATGAGATACAATGATGCGATACAATGGAACGGGTAAAAATTTCCAGGACTCTCTTACCGATGCCGATTAAAAAAATACTGGCCCTCAATCGCGGAGAAATTGCCATCCGCATTCTCCGCGCCGCCAATGAGCTGAAAATTCGCACCGTGGCCGTGTTTTCCGACGAAGACCGGCTCAGCCTGCACCGCTTCAAGGCCGATGAAGCCTATCTGATCGGCCAGGGCATGGGGCCGGTTCAGGCCTACCTGGATGTTGACGGCATCGTGGCGCTTGCGAAAGAGATCGGCGCGGATGCGATTCACCCCGGTTACGGCTTCCTTTCGGAAAACCCCGCGCTGCCGCGCGCCTGCAAGGCCGCGGGAATCATTTTCATCGGACCCAGCGCGGAGTTGCTGGACCTGCTGGGCGACAAGACGGCGGCGCGGCGTCTGGCGCAGAAGGCGGGCCTGCCGGTCGTACCCGGTACCGAAGTGCCGGTCACTCAAAAAGACGATGCGCTGCGCATCGCTGAAAAAATAGGCTATCCGCTGATCGTGAAGGCGGCGTTTGGCGGCGGCGGGCGCGGCATGCGTGTGGTGCAGGATGCATCAGCGCTGCTCACCGCCCTGCAGGAAGCGCGAGCGGAGGCGGGCGCCGCGTTTGGAAACGACGCCGTGTTTCTGGAACGCTATATACGGCGTGCGCGGCACATCGAAGTGCAGATTCTGGCCGACCAGCATGGAAACGTTCTTCACCTGCACGAACGGGACTGCTCGGTGCAGCGAAGAAATCAAAAAGTGGTGGAGGTTGCGCCTGCGGTCAACCTCGACCCGAAAATTCGCGCCGGCCTTGCGAGCGCCGCCGTCGCGCTGGCCCGGGAAGCGAAATATTACAGCGCCGCCACGGTGGAATTCCTCGTCGATGCGGATACGGGCGAGTATTACTTCATCGAAGTGAACCCGCGCGTGCAGGTGGAGCATACCGTCACCGAGATGGTGACCGGAATCGACATCGTGCAGTCCCAAATTCAGATCGCGCAGGGTTTCGACCTGCACGGTCCGGAGATGAACCTGCCGCAACAGGACGGAATCACGCTGCACGGCTTCGCCCTGCAATGCCGCGTGACCACCGAAGATCCTGCCAACAATTTCCTGCCCGACTACGGCAGGATCATGACGTACCGATCCCCGGCCGGGTTCGGTATTCGGCTGGACGGAGCTTCCGCCTATGGCGGCGCCGTTATCACTCCCTTCTATGATTCCTTGCTCGTGAAAGTGACGGCGTGGGGACGCGAATTTCCGCAGGCCTGCCGCCGGATGGACCGCTGCCTGCGCGAATTCCGCATTCGCGGCGTCAAGACGAACATTCCGTTTCTGGTGAACGTCGTGAACCACCCGCGTTTTCAGGCGGGCGGCGTGACCACTTCGTTCCTGGCCGAAACACCGGAACTTTTTCATTTCGCTCCACTGAAAGATCGCGCCACAAAGTTGCTCAGTTATCTGGGCGAAGTGATTGTGAACGGCAATCCCGAGGTCGCCGATAAACCGAGGCCGCTCTCGATAAGGTCGGCTCCCATCCCGCCCTATATTTCCGGCGAGCCGCCCGCCGGCACGCGGCAACTGCTGCAGCGTCTGGGCCCGGAAAAATTCGCGGAGTGGACGCGGACGCAGAAGAAACTCCTGGTCACCGACACGACGTTTCGCGACGCGCACCAGTCGCTGATGGCCACGCGCGTCCGCACGTATGACATGCGCGCCATATCCAATTTCGTCGCGCACAAGCTGCCCAATCTGTACAGTCTGGAAATGTGGGGCGGGGCGACGTTCGACGTGGCGCTGCGATATCTGCTGGAAGATCCGTGGACGCGCCTGAAGATTCTGCGCGAGGCGATTCCCAACATCTGCTTTCAAATGCTGCTGCGCGCCTCCAACGCCGTCGGGTATTCCGCTTATCCGGACAACGTCGTGGAAGCGTTTATCGTGGAAGCCGCGGCGCAGGGCATCGATATTTTCCGTGTGTTCGATTCGTTGAACTGGATGCCGAACATGAAGCTTCCGGTCGAAGCCGTTCGAAAAACGAACGCGGTTTGCGAAGCGGCCATCTGCTATACCGGAGACCTGCTCGATCCGAAGCGCGAAAAATATACGCTGCAGTATTACATCCGCCTGGCCAAAGAGCTGGAAAAGATGGGCGCGCACATCCTGGCGATCAAGGATATGGCGGGGGTGTGCAAGCCGTACGCGGCGCAGCGGCTGGTCGCAGCGCTGCGCGAGGAAGTGGGCCTTCCCATCCACTTCCACACGCACGATACCAGCGGCGTCAATGCCGCCTCCATTTTGAAAGCCGCCGAGGCCGGCGTGCATGTGGCCGATGGAGCCATCGCCTCCATGAGCGGCACGACCAGCCAGCCCAACCTGAATTCGGTGGTCGCGGTGCTGCAGCATACCGAGCGGGACACGGGCATCGATCTGGGCGCGCTGAATGCGGTCGCCGATTATTGGGAAACCGTGCGCACGTGGTACCGCCCTTTTGACAATGCCCCTCCGGCTGGAACCGCGGAAGTTTACATCCATGGAATGCCCGGCGGGCAGTATACGAACTTGCGCGAGCAGGCCGAATCCATGGGGCTGGGGCCGCGCTGGCAGGAAATTGCGCATGCCTACGCGGACGTGAATTTCGCGTTCGGAGATATCGTCAAGGTTACGCCCTCCAGCAAAGTTGTCGGTGATTTGGCAATTTTTCTGGTCAGCCATGACATGACGGTGAAGGATCTGGAGCGCCTTGGGCCGGACCATAACCTGACCTTGCCAAATTCTGTGGTCGATATGTTTTCAGGTTCTCTGGGCGAGCCGGAAGGCGGATGGCCTCCGAAGCTTCAGGCCGTGATTCTGCGCGGAGCGAAGCCGGAAGCAGGCCGGCCGGGCGAACGCCTCGCGCCCGTCGATTTCGCTCAGACCAGGGCGAGCGTCGAGAAAAAATTGGAACACAAGATTTCTGACGCCGACCTGCTGAGCTATCTGATGTACCCGAATGTCTTCCTGAAGTTTGCAGCAGCGCGCGCCGCCTATGGGGATATACGAATCCTGCCCACGCCGCAGTTCTTTTACGGGTTGGAGGTGGCCCAGGAAATTGCGGTGGAACTGGAGCCGGGGAAAACCTTGGTCATTAAATTCCAGACGGTGAGCGACCCGCACCCCGACGGAACACGGACGATCTTTTTCGAGCTGAACGGCCAGCCGCGCGAAATCACTGTGCGGGACAACGCCCTGCAAGCCACGGTGCCGACGCGCCTCAAGGCCGACCCGGCCGAGCCGGGGCAGGTGGGGGCGCCGATTCCCGGAGCTATTTCCAGCATTGTCGTGGACCTGGGTGAGCAAGTAAAAAAAGGTGACCGCCTCCTGATTCTGGAAGCCATGAAGATGCAATCCACCGTCTATGCCCCGATAAACGGAAAAATATCCAGGAAACTGGCGAATGTTGGCGATAAGGTGGAGGCGAAGGACCTGCTGCTTGTGATTGAGTAACCAGCAGCCGTGCGGCGCCAGTTCCTGTCGATCGCTCTATCCCGTGGGTACGATGAAGGCTCCATGAAATCACCGCCGCGATCTTTGCTGCGAATTCGCCGCCTGCGCCGCTCGGAATTGCCTGCCGACACCCTTGCGCTGGCCCGATATCTGATCGGCAAGACGCTGGTACGCGACCTGCCCCAAGGGCGCGTGAGCGGCCGCATTGTCGAAACCGAAGCCTATCCGGTTGGCGACGCGGCCGGGCATGCCTACCGCGGCGAAACTCCCGGCATCCGCTCCCTTTTTCTTCCTCACGGCCATGCCTACGTGTACTTCACGTATGGTGCCTGCTTCATGATGAATGTTTCGAGCGAAGGCGGCGGCGTGGGCGCGGGTGTGCTATTGCGGGCGCTCGAACCGCTGGAAGGCGTCAAATTTATGCAGCGCCGCCGCGGCACACGGCGATTGCTGGATCTGGCGCGCGGGCCAGGGCGGCTTGCGCAGGCCATGGACATCGATAAGAGGCAGGATGGCGTGAATCTCAGTTCGCGTGGAGCGCTTTGGCTGGGCGGCAGCGTCCGGCCAGCGGGCCCGATTGGGTGCAGCATCCGTATTGGCATTACGCGCGATGTGGACCGGCTCTACCGGTTTTACGAGCGGGGAAATCCGTTTGTCAGCGGTCTGAAGCGCATGAGGGCATGAAGCGGACGAAGTTGGGGGCCGGAAAGCGGTTACGGGTCCGAACAGATGCCATTTTACCCTTGCTTATGGTACATATGATACAAAGGAGCTCGCTTGGCGCTTTTTTGCAGTAGCCATTGCGCCGTGTGCTCTTCGGGGCGGAATTTTTTTTGAGTCACATTTTGAATTCAGGCGAATTCGGGACAATAAACCGCTGCGCTGGGCCGTTATCCGGCACAGGAAGGAGGTCCGAATGGCGGCCACAAGCTGCTCGCACGTCAACGAAATTCGCGATGTGCATCCTAGCGGAACCGGATGCAAGGAATGCCTGGAGGTGGGCGATTCGTGGGTTCACCTTCGGATGTGCCTGACCTGCGGCCATGTCGGCTGTTGTGATTCGTCCAAGAACAAGCATGCCACGAAGCATTTTCATCGCACCAAACATCCCATCGTGCAATCGATCGAGCCGGGGGAGAACTGGCGCTGGTGCTACGTCGATAAGACCATGCTGGATTAGCGAATGTTTTGCGATCGGTCCAGCCTCGGAGCGGGAGGGAAACAGATATGTCCGCAACCGAATCCAGGATCGCCCTGCCGGAAGCCTGGCCCGAGCTGCCGTTGTCTGCGTGGGCCGATACCTACGCTACGCTGCATATGTGGACTCAGATCGTGGGCAAAGTGCGTTTGGCGCTCTGTCCGCACGAGAACCACTGGTGGGAAGTTCCGCTCTACGTTACCGCCAGGGGACTGACCACTTCTCCGATTTCCTACGCAAAGGGAATATTCGAAATCGAGTTTGACTTCATCCATCACCAGCTCGACGTGATCACAAGCGGCGGCGAATCCGGAAGCATTCCCATGAAACCTCGCAGCGTGGCGGATTTTCTCGCGGAATTGATGGCCTTGCTCGCTTCGCTGGGCATTGCAGTAAAGATCTGGAATATGCCGGTCGAAATTCCCGACCCCATTCGATTTGACCGGGACACCATCCACGCGGCCTATGACCCGCACTATGCGAACGCGTTCTGGAAAATCCTGGTCATTGTGGACGGGATTTTTAAGGAGTTCCGGTCGCGCTTCATCGGAAAAGTCAGCCCCGTGCATTTCTTCTGGGGAAGCTTCGATCTGGCCGTGACGCGCTTTTCCGGGCGCATCGCGCCGGAGCGTCCCGGCGCGGACCGCATCACGCGCGACGCCTACTCGCACGAGGTCAGCAGCGTCGGATTTTGGCCCGGCGGCGGAGGCGTGGACGGAGCCGCGTTTTATTCCTATGCGGCGCCGGCCCCTGCGGGATTTGCCGAGCGCCCCGTGCGGCCGGCCGCAGCGTCGTACAATCGGCAGATGGGAGAATTCCTGCTCCTGTATGACGATGTGCGGCTGTCGCCATCCCCCAGAAAAAACGTTCTCGAGTTTTGCCAGAGCACCTATGAGGCAGCCGCGGACCTGGGGAATTGGGATCGCCAGGCACTGGAGAGAGCGAAATAAGCCACATCTGGTGATACGATGTGGCAGGGCCGAGTTTTCCACCGAAAATCCATATTACCTAATGATTTCATTGTACTTAGTGTATCGCCATACGATATAATGCAATGAAAAATTCCGGCAGAAAAGGGGTTGCATGAGGCTTAGCTTTCGGCTCATTCTGACGCTGACCATAGCCATTACTGTGGTTACGTTTGTGGTCGCTCGGAATCAGGTGCGTTCGGAGAAGCAGGACCTGCGATCCGACCTGGAGCGCCGCGCCGAAACCCTGGCCGAAAGTCTTCAGGAAACCATCGAGCCCGCGGTCCAGCAGGGGGCTGAAACCCAGATCCAGCGGATCGTGGCGCGTTTTGGAAACCGCGAGCATATGGTGGGCATCGCCGTGTTCGATAAAAATCAGGTTCCGCTGGCCATGAGCCCGAAGCTGGTGCCCGTTCTGCAATCCCCGCTGAAAATTGTCGGAGACAGCATTTCCCAGAATCGGGAACTTGGAACCTACGAACAGATTGGCAGCCTTTCGATGTACATTTACGTGGTGCCGCTGCATCGCGACACCAGCGTGGCCGGCACCCTCGCCCTGTTCGAAGACTCTTCTTTCATCAATGCGCAAAGCACGTCGATTTGGCGCGATGCGATCTGGCACGTGATCGCGCAGGTTCTCCTGATTATATTGATCACCGTCTTCGCAATTCGGTGGACCATTACAGGGCCCATGCAGCGCGCGGCGGCATGGATGAAAGACCTGCGAAACGGCAAGGCCACGCCTCCGCCGGACACGGTGAAAGAGAGCTTCCTAGGACCCTTATCGGTGGAGGCTTCGCGACTGGCGCAGAAACTCGCGGAGGCTCGTGCGTCCGCCGTGGAAGAGGCGCAACTGCGCGAGGCCGGGGAATCGGTTTGGACGGCGGAGCGCTTGCGCGCCAACATCCAGAAGCGCTTGCGTGGCAGCACCTTGTTCGTGGTTTCCAACCGCGAACCGTTCGAACATGTCCACGGGAACAACGGTATTGAAGTTCGCGTGCCTGCCAGCGGTCTGGTGACGGCGCTGGAGCCGATTTTATGCGCCTGTGATGGAACCTGGATCGCGCATGGCGCGGCCGATGCCGACAGGGAAGTTGTCGACAGAAATGACCATTTGCGCGTTCCTCCCGAACACCCGCTTTATACACTGCGGCGCGTCTGGCTTAGCAAGGACGAAATCGAGGGTTACTACCTCGGCTTCGCCAATGAAGGAATCTGGCCGTTGTGCCACATTGCGCATACGCGTCCCGTATTTCGCGGGGCGGACTGGGAACACTATCAGCGCGTGAACGAAAAATTTGCTCAGGCGGTTCTCGAAGAGATCAAGGACGCCGAGCGGCCTTTTGTTCTGATTCAGGATTATCATTTTGCACTGCTTCCCCGGTTGATCAAGAAAAGCAGACCGGATGCGCGTGTGGCCATTTTCTGGCATATACCCTGGCCAAACGCCGAAGCGTTCCGCATCTGTCCCTGGGGGCGCGAATTGCTCGATGGCGTGCTGGGCGCCGACCTGGTCAGTTTTCATATTCAGGCGCACTGCAATAATTTCCTGGAAACGGTGGATCAATCCCTG
>DATLTA010000200.1:0-4599 GCA_035533775.1 Candidatus Dormiibacterota bacterium
GCCTTCCACAGCTCCCACGGCCGCATGATTACGGCGTTTACGGACACGGTCGCTTTCGCCGCTTCTCCGGGAGACAGGAACTTGATGGGGCCGAGTTGCGCCGCCTCCAGCTGGAGCTGCGCGTTAATCTGCGTATAAATCGCGTGATACACGGCCTGCGGCACCGAATTCCCCACGGCAACAAAACCGTGCCCGCGCATCAGCACCACCACGCTTTTGCCCAGCGACTTCGCCAGCGCGTCTCCCAGCTGGTTGTTGCGGATCAGCATATCCGTATCGCCGGCGGTGTCGCGAATATCGAAAATGGGCGCGCCGGATCCCAGAAACGCGCTCATGTGATAGATGGGGCGCAGAACCGTTCCGGTCACGCTGAACGGAATGATTTCCGGCGAATGGCTGTGCACAATGGCCATCACATCGGGCCGCGCGCGGTAGATGGCCGCGTGAATGTACCGCTCGATGTATACGCGCCGGCCGCGCGGATCGATGGGTTCGCCATTCTTGTCGAACTCCATGATGTCGTTCGCCGTGACCAGGCCGGGAGCCATGCTGCGCGCCATCAGGAAATGGCTAGGGTCTTTCTCGCTGCGCGCGCTCACGTGGCCGAAGCCGTCCAGCACGCCCTGGTCGTACAGGATGCGGTTGGCGTAGACGAGGTCTTGGACGAGTTTTGCATCGCTGGCAGGCGCGGCCTGCGTTTTCTGCGGCGCTCCGCTCGATGCGGGAACAGCGATGGCGCCGCAGAGCGCGATGATTACGGCAATTCTGAATCCCCACATGTGGCCCTCTCCGCGAATGATGTTGCTTCCGAATTTCGCTTTGCCGGACGGTGGCGCATGGATTGTACCAAGACACAGGCAATCGGTTGGGAGCAATTCCGCTGCGCGCCCGCCGGGAATCGGTTATGCAATTTCCCAACGCAAACTTTCAATGCAATCTTTCAATGCAACCCCGGCGGCTTCGGGTTACACTCTCCCGCAAATATTACTGGAGGACGAGCCATGATCACGCGACGCAGCATCCTGCAGGGAGCGGCTGTGGGCGGAGTTGCCGCCCTGATCGGCGGGGAAACGATTGCCTTTGCCAGGGCTTCGCAGCCATCCACGCCCGTGAATTTCCAAGTGCCCGCTGGCGCTTGCGACTGCCACACGCACATTTTTGGAGATCCCGCGCGCTTTCCCTTTGCCGCCGTGCGCGCTTACACACCCGAGTCCGCTTCCATTGAGGAGCAGCGCGCCCTGCATCGCGCGCTGCATATCGAGCGCACCGTCATCGTGACTCCCAGCGTGTACGGCACGGACAATTCCTGCACCCTCGATGCGATGAAACATCTCGGGCCCATCTCCCGCGGCGTGGCCGTGATCGGCGAAAAGACGCCGGATTCCGATCTGGATTCCATGGCCAGGGCCGGAATTCGCGGCATCCGGATCAACATGGAAACCGCAGGGCAGACCGACCCCGCGCTGGGCCGCCGGCGCTTTCAACAGGCGGTCGCCCGCATTCATGGCCGCAACTGGCACATTCAGATTTATACGCGGCTGTCGGTGATTGAAGCCATCAAGGATCAGGTCGCCGCGGCTCCCATGCCGGTGGTGTTTGACCACTTTGGGGGAGCGCAGGCCGCGTTGGGAACCGGGCAGCCGGGTTTCGCGACGTTGGTCGACCTGGTTCGAACGGGCAAGGCCTACGTCAAGATTTCGGCTCCGTATCGTGCCTCCACAATGCCGCCGGACTATCCGGACGTTGCGCCGCTGGCCAAGGAGCTTATCGCCGCTAACCCGCAGCGCATCCTGTGGGGCAGTGACTGGCCGCATCCGGCCAAGCCGGTGCCCGGCCGCAAGTTCACCGAAATCACGCCGCTATGGAAAATCGACGACGGCCGCATCCTGAATCTGCTCCCCGAGTGGGCGCCGGACGCAGCGCTGCGAAAGACGATCCTGGTGGAGAATCCCGCCCGGCTCTACGGTTTTTGAAGCGAAGCGCTTTGAAACTTCGCGTCAGTTTTGTGGCGGGCCGCCTGCGTTGTCCCCGCCCGGGCCGCCCATCGGGCCGCGCCGGCGGTTTTGCATTCTTTCCTGGCGCCGTTTTTCCATCTTGTCGAACTTGTCCTTTTGCTTGCCGTTGAGCTGCGCACGAATCTGGTCGCTGGTGTCCTGGCGGACCTGCATCATTTTTTGGAACATCGACTGCCGGTCGCCTCTCGATTCGTTTCGCAGGTCCTGCATCTTTTTCTGCTCATTTTCGAGGATCGGCTTGATTTTCGCCTGCTGATCGGCTGTCAGGTCGAAGTTCTTCGTCATCTGTTTCAGCCGGTTGTCGGGTGACATTGGTCCGCGGCGGCCGCCTGCCCGGGGCCCTCCTGGCCTGCCGCCCTGATACTGAGCCGCCGGCAGGCTGACGCCGAGCAACGGCATCGCCAGCAGCAGGCTCAAAATGCGCAAAATATTTTTACGTTTGCATGGCATGATCAAAATTCCTCCCTTAGACGCCCTGTCAAGTGAATTGTCCTGGTGTGTATTCCCGGATGGACGCTGGAAGGTTCCACAATCGCTCCAAAATCCAAAATATGTCTCTTCTGAGAACCCCGCACGGCCCGGGAAGTTGCTTTCGGAGGGGCATCCCGGGGCAGGAAAATTTCCCGCATTGTTGTTATGATCAAAGGGAATCCAATGATTTCCATTCGCAGCGCCATCTCGAGCGATGTTGAAGCAATTGTCCGGCTGGTAAACGAGGCGTTTCTGGTCGAGCGATTCTTCATCGAGCGCGACCGCACAAATCCGGAAATGGTCCGCGGACTCCTGAAGAAGGGAAAATTTTTGCTGGCGGAAGACGGACCGAGCCTGGTGGGCTGCGTTTATGTGGAACTGCAGGAAAAAAACGGTTATCTCGGCATGTTGTCGGTCGATCCTGCGCGGCAGCGCGCGGGCATTGGACGCCAGCTCATTGCCGCCGCGGAAGATTACTTTCGCGCCGCAAAACGCCGCTCCAGCGACTTGTGCATCGTCAACGTTCGCGAGGACTTGAAGACGCTGTACCGCAAGCTGGGATACGTCGAAACCGGCACTGCGCCGTACGTGGAAATCGTCAAAACCAAGATGCCGGTGCACTTCATCCTGATGTCCAAGCCCCTGCGATAGCCCGGCGCTAAGCGCAGGTGAATGCCCGGCGCCGGGCCGGCGGCTTCAGCCCTTTGTTTTGCTGAGTGTGAAATCGTAATTCACCAGCAGATACGGTTTGGGCGAAATTCCCCCCGTCGGAGTCTTTCCCGCCGGCTGAGGTTTGAATTCCGCGATCAGTTCTTCCTTCACGCCAAAGACGACGTCCGAGTCGATGTACCGCGTACCCTTCTTAAACAAATGCGTGACCAGGCTTTCGTATCCCGGCGCGCTGATATAAAAGTGAATGTGCGCGGGCCGGTAGTGGGAAATTGTCGTCTGCTCGAGCAATTCGCCAACCGTGCCGTCCATGGGGATGGTGTATCCGGGCGGCGCGATCGTTTGGATCGCGTACTTGCCGTCCGGCCCCGTGTGAAATATGGCGCGAAGCAATGGCTCGTCCGAACCCAGTTGCGATTCGTACATGCCATCGGCGTCGGCCTGCCAGACATCGAGCTTGGCTCCCTCGATAGGTTTTCCGTCCAGATCGCGCGCGGTGCCGACCAGAAAAACGGTTTCTCCACTGAGTCCCGCCGCGATGTCCGCGCCCATCGGCATTTCCGGCGAACCTTCGATGTGAAACGGCCCCATGACTGTGGACGGCGTGGCGCCGGTCGGGAAGCGGTGATTGATCGCATCGACCAGCATGCTGATGCCGAGCACGTCCGAAAAAAGGATGAATTCCTGGCGCTTGTCCGTGCACAGCTTTCCGGTTCGTGCCAGCCAGTCCACCGCCGCGAGCCATTCTTCCTGCGTCACGTCTGTTTCCCGGACAAAACCGTGCAGGTGCTTGACCATGGATTGCATGATTTGCCGCAGACGCGGTGAATTGCACGCCTCCCATTGTTTCAAGGCGAGATCGGTCAAATTTTTCTCAGTGGCGTAGGGCATTTGATTCTTCCTCCATTTCCGCGCTGCCAATTTTCCCGCCGCAGGCGTGCCGCTGTCCAATGCTTTCTCAGCAACCTGTTTAGCCCTTCGCCCGGCATTGCACGGGCGCAACCCGATAACGTTTAGAAAACAGTTCGCGCATAAAAGCGCGAGCCGCTGAATTATTTTGGGGTAGACTCCCATTGCAATGGAGCTTGGCCTACCCATTTTGAAGCAATGAAATGTTTTGCGGATTCCGTGGGGATGGAACAGCACACCGAGGAGAATCATGGCGATCCTTGTGACTGGCGGAGCGGGCTACATTGGCAGCGTTACCGTCGAACGCCTGCGCGCAAAGGGCCGGCAAGTGGTGGTGTTGGACGATCTGGTGCGAGGCCATCGCGCGGCTCTGGATCATGACGTTCCCTTCTATCGCGGGGAAATTGGCGATCATGATCTCGTGGCGCGCATTGCCCGCGAGCACAGGCTGGACGCCTGCGTTCATTTTGCCGCGTTGATCGAAGTCGGAGAGTCGGTCTGCGATCCCGCGAAGTATTTTGAAAACAATGTCGGG
>DATLTA010000201.1:0-18391 GCA_035533775.1 Candidatus Dormiibacterota bacterium
GCTCGGTTCGCTGGTAATCCACCAGAATATTGGGAATCGAATAGGGCAGGTTGGCGACCCCTTCGACGCTAGTGGGGTCCATGTTATTTTTGATCCGGCCCGGGAACTGGGCCTCCATGATCGAAGGGCAGGCGATGCGCGTGGTCCACGCGGCCGGCCATCCGTTTGCGCCGATCGCGCCGGCCATGCGCGCGTAGGAGGCGGGACGGTAGTAGTCGTGCTGCGTGTCGTCTTCCCGCGACCATGTCAGCTTTACCGGCGCGCCCACTGCTTTGGAGATTTGCACCGCTTCCCCGATGAAATCGTTGGAGCCTCTGCGTCCGAAACCGCCCCCCAGGAATGTCGTGTGGATAAATGCGGCCTCCGGCTTCAATCCGCAAATTTTGGCAGCCATTGCCTGCGCAACTGTTTGAAATTGAGTCGGGGCCCAGACCTCCACGCGGTCCGCGCGAACGTCCGCGGTGCAGTTCTGCGGTTCCATCGTGGCGTGCGCCTGATAGGGAACCTCGTACACCGCCTCGAGTTTTGTTTCCGCCCCGGAAAGCGCGGCAGCGGCGTCGCCTTCCTTGCGGGCTACCACTCCCGGCTGCATCGTTCGCTCGGCAAACAGCTTGCTGATGCTTTCGCTCGAGACGCCCGCGTTCGGCCCGTTATCCCACTTTACATCGAGCGCGCGCCGACCCTGCATGGCCGTCCAGGTGTTGTCGGCCACCACGGCGATTCCGCTGGAAATTTCGACCACGTTCTTGACGCCGGGCACAGCCTTGGCCCTGGTCGCATCGAAGCTCGCGACCTTCCCGCCAAACACCGGGCAGCGCAGCACGACCGCATAGAACATTCCCGGACGGCGCGTATCAATGCCGAACTTGGCGCTGCCATTTACTTTGTCCGGCGTGTCCAGCCGTTTGGTGGGCTTGCCGATCACGCGGAAATTTTTGGGGTCCTTGAGCGGCACATCGGCGGGGACGGGGAGTTTTGATGCCGCTTCGGCCACGCTGCCATAGGTGAGCTTGCGCTTGCTGCCGTCATGGAAGATCATGCCGTTTTCGGCGCGGCATGTGGACTTATCCACGCCCCATTTCTGCGCGGCGGCCTGCAGCAGCATTTCCCGCGCCGCGGCTCCGGCCTTGCGCATCGGGTCCCACGAGGAACGCATGCTGGAACTGCCGCCCGTGCCCTGCATTCCGAATGCAGGGTTGTAATATTCCTTGGCTGCCGGCGCAAATACCGTGTGGATTTTTTTCCAATCGCATTCCAGCTCTTCGGCGGCCAGCATGCACAGCCCGGTCAGGATGCCTTGGCCCATTTCCGATTTGTCGATCACGATGGTTACGCTGTTGTTCGGGGCGATGCGCATCCAGGCATTCAAAACCGCCGGCGCTGCCACGACGGCAGGCGATGCCGCAAACACTTCATGGCTCCCGGGCAAATAGAATCCGATCACCAGGCCCGCCGCTCCGGCCGCGCCTGTCTTCAGGAAGCCGCGACGATCGATTCCCGTTGTTGTGCTTGCGCTCATGCCGCACCTCCCGCTTCCGACGTCCGCGCGTTCTGCGCCTCCGCCGGAGCCTCCGCCGGCGCGAGCTCCGCGGATCTTTTCGCGCGCGCGCCCTGCAGCTTCGCGGCGCGGTGCACCGCCTCGCGAATTCGCTGATAGGTGCCGCAGCGGCAGATATTGCCCTTCAGGGCATCATCGATTTCCGAGTCGCTTGGATTGGCGTTCTTGGCCAGCAGCGCCGCCGTCGTCATGATCTGTCCCGACTGGCAATAGCCGCATTGCGGCACGTCAATCTCAATCCACGCGCGCTGTACC
Organism: Candidatus Dormiibacterota bacterium; assembly: GCA_035533775.1. Classification (GTDB taxonomy): domain Bacteria; phylum Acidobacteriota; class Terriglobia; order Acidiferrales; family UBA7541; genus Palsa-360. The sequence goes on from DATLTA010000201.1 coordinate 1,814, forward strand.
GGATGGCTGCGGTTGGGAGAAAGCCCCTCGATGGTGGTGATTTTCTTTCCCGCCACGGCCGAAACGGGCGTGATGCAGGAGCGGGTGGCGTTGCCGTCCACGTGCACCGTGCAGGCGCCGCACAGGGATACGCCGCAGCCGAATTTCGTACCCGTCATGCCCAGCGTGTCCCGCAGGACCCACAACAGCGGCATGTCCGGGTTGACATTTACCGTTTCCGGTTTCCCGTTCAACATAAATTGGATCGCCATGCGAAGCCTCCAGCAAGGAAAATATCACCGCTGCGCGCGCGGGATGCGTGCCACCGGATTGCAAGCGTGTTGCCTGCCCGGACATGCACCAGGGAATATTACTGCAATTCGCGTCTTGCGGAGTGAGAAACCGGTATTTATTTGCGGGACTTTTTTCGGTCCAGTTTGAGGGTCAGGACGAACTCCTTGCGCGGGTCGAGGTTGGAAACCGTGTGCGAAGACGAAGTCCAGCCATCGTGTTCGGCATGAACCTCGTAGTCCACGTTGAGGTCCAGGCCGCTGAATCGAAATCTGCCGTTGGTATCGGAAAGATGAGTGACGATGTCCTGGGTGCGAAGGTTTTTCAGATAGACGATGGCCGAATCCACGGGAGTTTCGTCTTTGTTCACCACCGTGCCCCGCACGGTCCGCAGCTCCGATTCCCGGCCCATGGGCTTTCCCTGGGCATACAGCAGGGTGCCAGCCATGGTCACCAGCACGGCGAGAGCAAGATTCCTGGACGCGTTGTTCATCGTTTCCCTCCGGCGAGTTGTTCCATCGGTATCGTCAGATCTTCGCGATTGCCTTCGCGAGTGTCGATTTTGCGCGTTTGCGGCTGGAAGCCGTGCGCGTCAATCGTCAATTCGTACTCGGCCCCCTGTTGGACCCGGATTCCAAGCTCGCCCCGCCGGTCGGACATGGCCTGCCAGCGAAACTTTCGTTCGTTCGCGCGGCGAACGCGCACTCTGGCGCCGGGCAGCGTGAAACCCTGGTTCGTGAACAACGTAACGAAATTGACATAGTCGTGCACGTGAGAAGCGCGGTGAGTCCGGGCGGCTGCGGGAACAGCAGCCGCTCCTGCCGGCCAGACCAGGGCCAGCAGGCATATCACCAAGGACATACGGGGTAAGATGACCGAACGGAGGGAATGGATACCGGAAGATTTTGAAGAAACGGTCAAACGTCCTCTTCTTCTTCCTCGTCTTCCTCATCGTCATCGTCATCCTCATCCAGATCATCCTCGTCGTCAGAATCCTCGTCCTCATCTTCGTCGTCATCGTCATCCGAAATGGCATTGACCTTGACGGGATGAATCTGCACGACTTCCATTTCTGTTTCGCACTCAGTACAGGCCAGGATTTCGCCTTCCTCGACTTCGTCTTCATCAACATCAATTTCGGTACCGCACTTAGGACAACGGACCACGGCACAAACCTCCTCGGGGAATTCGGACGCACCTTCTACTGAAGTATTATATAACGCGAAGCGGGCCGGGAGGGAAGCGGCCAAAATTACAATGGCACCCAAACGCGAATACCCGGAACACCCCCTGGTCGGCGTGGGCGGCGTGGTGATCGATGCCGGCCGCGCCCTGCTGATCCGGCGCGCCAGCCCGCCGCTGCAAGGCCAGTGGTCCATCCCTGGCGGCATGCTGGAAGTGGGAGAAACACTGGAACAGGGCGTCGTGCGCGAACTCACGGAAGAAACCGGCCTGGAAGTGAACGTGATCGAGCTCATCGAGGTATTCGAAGGAATTTTTCCCGCTCCGCCAAACCCCGACGGCTCGCCCGGAAACCCCGCCCGGCCGCAGTACCACTTCGTGATCCTCGACTATCTCTGCGAGATTCGGAGCGGAACAACTGGCGCCCGCAGCGACGCGCTGGAATTAGCCTGGGCGCGGGAGGAAGAATTGGTGAAGTTCGATTTGACCGTGGCAACCAGGCGGATTTTGCGAAAGGCGTTCGCCCGGGCACGCGAACGGACGGAAAAACTAGCAGAAGGAAGATCAGTCGATTAACTTGCGGCCGAGGCGCTAGGGGGGCAATTGAACTCGGAAAGGTCTGAGATTCATCCCGGGGATATCATTTCCTATATGGAGATGTGTGGATATGAAGGAGCGAGCCTCCAACGTGGCATGAATTTCCGCCTTGGGGGCAAAGCGAGCGTAATTCTCATGAGTTTGCGAGCAGGCGCTCCATATGCCGACCGAATCGAGAACGGTGGTCAGGTTTTGATTTACGAGGGACATGACATCCCAAGAACCAAAGACGGTCCAGACCCTAAAGAAGTCGACCAGGTGGATATTTTCCCAACGGGGACACCTACGCAAAACGGATTGTTTTGGAAAGCGGCACTCTCATACAAGACCAAAAGTGCACCTCCTGAGTTGGTGAGGGTCTATGAGAAAATTAAGACTGGTATCTGGGCTTACGCTGGTCTCTTCGAACTTATTGACGCGCAAAGACAAGAAGAAGGTGGGAGAAAAGTATTCAAATTCAAGCTTCAGCTAAGTAAACAACAAGATTACGCTCCCTCCTCCGAGTCAACTAAAGAAATTGAACATGATCGTCTTATTCCTACCCACGTAAAGATCGAAGTCTGGAAAAGAGACAAGGGAAAGTGCGTACTTTGCGGCAATAAAGAAAACCTCCATTTCGATCACATCGTTCCGTTCTCAAAGGGAGGGACGTCATTGCTGGCGAAAAACATTCAATTGCTCTGTGCAAAACACAACCTTCTGAAGCGAGACAAGATCGAATAGATTGAATTGCTATCTCGCCCCATCCATGATGCACAATAGGTTTCAAAAGTTTATGTAGACGTCTTGTCCGGCGTTTTCCAGCCGTATCGCCCGAGCAGCGGCACGAACTTGCAGTCGAACAGCTCGCGAGATTTCAGCTCGCCGTTTTCCTTCCTCGCCAACACTAGCTCCTGATTTTCCCGGCTGCCCACCGGAATCACCAGGCGTCCTGCCTCCCGCAGCTGCCCGGCAAGCACGGCCGGGATTTCCGGGGCCGCGGCGGTAACCAGAATTGCGTCGTAGGGCGCAGCGTCGGGAAAGCCGGCGGAACCATCCCCGTTGTGCACGTGCACGTTGGCATAGCCCAGATCGGTCAGGCGTTCCTGCGCGTCTAGCGCCAGCTGCGCGTGGCTTTCTACCGTAATGACTTCGCGCGCCAGCAGCGAAAGCACGGCGGCCTGGTAGCCCGATCCCGCGCCGATTTCCAGCACGCGTTCGGAACCGGTGAGTTCCAGCGCTTCGGCCATGGCCGCCACCATGTACGGCTGCGATATGGTTTGACCTTCGCCGATCGGCAGCGGTTTGTCCGCATACGCGTCACTTTTAAATTCGGCGGGAACAAACTCGTGCCGCGGAACACTGGCCATCGCTTCCAGAACGCGCGGCGAGGTAACGCCCCGCTTGCGAATCTGGGTCTCCACCATGGCGAGGCGCGCGGCGGTCAACGCATCGCGCGGTGGATCGGAAACTGCACCGGAGGGAAGATCAAAATCGCGCATGGCCGATTATAAACTCGGGCGCAAAAAAATCAGAAAAACATCCGGCCAGGTTTCGCGCACGTCTACGGGGATCGCAGGAAATGAAAGTAGGACAGGCTTCAGCCTGTCCGGTTTAGATTTCGCCCGCTCAAAATGCGGACAGACCGAAGCCGGTCCTACTTCCTGCGGGACTGACTGAGCAGGTTCACAAACAAACGGAACGCGCCGGGATTGCCGTTGGGCAACTGCCGCGAGAACGAGAGACCCGTATAGATGTAGACGCCCTTGCCGGTGCGGGTCCAGACGAGGCTGCCGAGCAGATTTTTTTCTCCCGGATCGTGCATGGAGAGAACGGTGTGATATTGCGGGCCCCACTTTTCCCAGAAATACAGGCCGCGCTCCTGCACCCAGCCGTCAAAATCGTGGGCGCCGATTTTATTGGGGAAATTCAGAAGCGGACTCGCGGGATCGGTGAAATGCACGACCGCGTTTTCGTCGGTAATGCGCGGGCCCGAACCGATGGTCGCGGGGAACGGGGAAAGCTTGTGGGCATCCCAGATGTTGGGGCGCTGGTCCTGCACCACGAGCGTGCCGCCGCCTGCGGCGTAGTCGAGCAGGCGCGCGTTGGAAGCGACGGCGTCCGGGCGCAATTCATACGCGCGCAGGCCGAGGACGATGGCGTCGAAGCGGCTGAGATCGTCAAATGCCAGCGCCTTCGCGTCGAGCATTTCGACGTTGACGCCCAGGCGGCGCAGCGAGTCCGGTATGGGGTCGTTGTCGGCGGCCACGTAGCCCACGCGGAGATGCTCCGGCAGGTTGATGGCGAACGCGTGCACGGGCACCGTGGCGGGCGCGCTCCACAAGTAGGTTGGCAGGGAAGGCAGCGGCTCGAGCGAAGTTTCGAACGTTTCCGCGCCGCGCTTCGCATAAGCCTTCAGCAGGTAATTTCCCGCCGCGATATTCGCCGGGGGCACGACCGTGAGGTGCACCAGGCGGTCACCCGCGCCGGAAAATTCGATGGACTCCGGCGCCGGCGCTTTCCAGCCGGACGGCACTTCGATTCCCACGGTAACCTTCGACGGCGTCACCGCAAACGAATGCACGCGCGCGAAGATGTCGAACTGCCTGGGCTGGTGCGACTCGACGACCACATACTGCTCCGGCTCCGGAGTGAGTGCGACCGGCGGCACGATGCGCAGCGGGTAGTCCAGTATCCTGACGGTGGAAGAATGCAGGCTTTTCACCGGAGCCGCGAAATCAAAGGCGTAACCATCGACTTCGACGCGGGTCCGCGCATGAACCAGCGGCGGAGGAAACGGGAACATAAAATCGCCCGGCGTGTGCGGCGTTTTCGCCCCGGCGGGAACCGCGACGCTGAAATTCGTCGAGCCGTTCTTTTCTTCTTCCTTCTCGATGGTCCATCCGGATGGCAGCGTCAAGATGGGCTTGGAGAAGGTGACCTGCGCGTCGCTGCGGTGAGATACCTGGGCGCGCACGTGAAAATCCTCTCCGGGGACAAGGTCGCTGCGGTCGGCGTTGGAAACGATTTTAATCGCGTCAGCGTCGCTGAGCGCGTGATTGATGCGTCCGCGCACCTGCTCGAGTTCCCACAGGGCGTTGGCCGCGCGCGCATCCTGCGAGTGTTTTACCTGATCTTCCAGGGAAGCAATCTGCTTGCCCGCTGCGGCGATGGAGCGGACGGCTGCAGGCCAGTCGAGCTTTTCCGCGGCCGCGCGGGCCTGGTCCAGCGCATGATCGGCGGCGGCCAGAGCCTGTCCGGCGGGAACGGGAATCAGGCCGGCCAGCGACGTGATCGGCTGAGCGAAATCCGCAGAAGTGGGCGCCCCGCCCGTCGAACGCTTCAGCCCATAGGGGCGGCGCAAAAACGGGGAATTCAGGAACGCCGTCACGCCCTGCGAGCGATGGTGCAGATACCCTTCCATGGCAATGTCGCGATACGTGCGGCCCCAGATGGGCGAAATATCATCGGCGGGCACAACCCAGGACCCGGTGTAGTCCACATGGGTGTCCTCGCGGCTATGCGGCCGCACTGGATTGAGAATCATTTCCGTGTGCCACGGCTTCAATCCTTCGGCAATCTGGTCGGGGTACTTGGTGGGATCGGCGGCGTCGCGAACCGCGCGCGGCGTCTGGTAACCGGAATCCTGATGGTTGCCGTGCCCGGTTTTCTGATTGGCCCATCCGTTCACGACGATGTTCGGGCGAACGGTGCGAATGATGCGCACCATGTCCTCCACTTCGACGCCGTGCCATTTTTCCATGGTTTCTTTGAGTGTTTTCGAAAATCCGAAATCGGTGACGCGAGTGAAATAGAGGTGCGGGCCTTCGACGTTCATCGCCTCGGAAAGCTCGGCACTGCGCAGCACGCCGAGTTGCGCGCCCTGTTCGGGGCCAATGGCGTTTTGTCCGCCCTCGCCGCGATTCAGCGTGAGCAGCGTGGTATCCGTGCCCAGGGCGTGGGGCAAATAGGTGAGCAGGGTGGACGCCTCATCGTCGGGATGCGCGACCGTGAAGAGCACGCGCGTCACCACGCGCGCTTTCTGAATTGCTTCCAGCGTGTCCCCGACGCTCTGGCCGCGTCCCGGCACATTCGGTTCGTACTGCTGCGCGGCTACGCGCGTAAAAACACCGGTGACAACCGGCTCGGCAACGACGGCCAGCGCCACCAGAAGCGCCAGCGGCGCCAGTTTCAGCCAGGTCTTCTTCGTTGTCGTTGTTGTCGTTGTCGTCTTCTTCCTCGTCGTCATCATTCTTGCGCCCCCACAGCTGCACCAAACGGCCACACGCGCCGGTAGCGCGCCTGAATCATGTACGTGAGGATGCCCAAAGCGATCACGATGAGTCCTCCAATCATAAATGTCCATCCTGTGTAATAGAACAGCGCCGCCCAGCCCAGGATCGAAAACACGGCCGGCAAAGGATAAAACCACATCTTAAAGGGAATACGCGAGAGAGGCCAGCGGCGGCGCAAAATGATCACGCCCACTCCCTGGCTGATGAACTGCACCAGGATGCGCACGGCGATGATGGCCTTGATGACGGTGGAAAGCCGAAACATCACGCTGAACACCAGCGAAACACCGCCCAAAAACAGCAACGAGACGTGCGGAAAATGCTTGGTGGGATGCACGCGCGCGAAAATAGGGAAAAAATTGCCGTCTTCCGCCGCGGCAAACGGAACCCGCGAATAGCTCAGCAGCGTGGTGAACAGCGACGCAAACGCGATCCACAGGATCATGATCGTGGCAAACGTGGCGGCGCGCGTCCCGTAGAGCTTCTCGACGAACGTGCTCACGATGTATTGCGAATGCTGCGCTTCGCGCCACGGCAGCACGCCCAGAATGCTCGTCTGCATCCCCAGGTACAGCACGGCGATCCCCGCGATGGATATCAGGATGGCGCGCGGAATGTTGCGCTCCGGCTGGCGAATCTCCGCGCCCAGATTGCAGATGTGGTAGTAGCCCAGGTAGGTGTAGATCGTGTCGACCGTCGCCGAACCGAGCCCCGCAAAAAACAGCCAGGACCAGTTCCACGCCCCCGGCGGAAAATCAAACGCCATCTTCGCCGAAAAATGCGTCGCCCCGCCCCAGATCATCCACAAAATCGTGCCCACCACGCCGACCCACAGAAGTTTCGAGATCAGGCCAACCGCGGTGATCCGCCGGTACAACAGCACGATCAGGGAAGCCACCAGCACGGCGGAAATTACTTTTTGCTGGTACGGACCCAGCGGAACCAGATAGGTGAGGTATTGCGAAAAACCGATTGCGCCCGAAGCCACCACCAGCGGCGCCTGTATCAGCGTCTGCCAGATATACAGGAAGGACATCAGCCGCCCGCCGCGCCCCGGCCCGTAAGCCTCGCGCAGAAACGCATACGTGCCGCCCGCGCGCGGCATGGCCGCACCCAGTTCGGACCACACCAGACCGTCCAGCAGCGAAAGCACCGCTCCCGCCACCCACGCCAGCAGGCATTGCGGCCCGCCCATCGCCTGAATCACCAGCGGAATCACGATGAAGGGGCCAATCCCCACCATCGCGTTCATGTTCAGGGCCACGGCCTCGGTGAGCCCGAGCCCTCGTTCGAGTCGATCCTCTGGCAAAGGTGTGGACATTGGGTTATGTAAAACGGCCAAAGCATATCAGATGCTTGCCGGAGGCTAAAGCTTCGAGGTAAATCGAATGCGCGCCGCCATTCGGAAAATCGCGGGAACGCTGCGCGCCTGCTACCAGATGGTCATGGACTGTTCGAACAGGCGCGCCAGTTCTTCGGGTCCTAAGGGACGCGGCGAAAGTTTGGTCACCCGGTGCTGCGGCAGCGTGCCTTCGACCAGCGCCGGGATATCCGCGGGCTGGTAGCCCAATTCCCGCAGGCCGTTGGGAACTTTCAAGTCCCGCATCATTTTCACAATCTGGTCCGCAAGAATTTTTCCGGCATCTTCCCGCTTTGCGCCGCTGACATTGGCGCCCAACACTTCCGCGGCCTTGAGGTGGCGCTCCGGGCACGCCGAAGAAGTGAACCGAAACACGGCCGGCGCATTCACAATCACCGAAATGCCGTGCGGCACCATGGGATGATCGGCGGCATAGCCCTGCGGGCGGTAATTCCGCACCAGGCCCGCGACCGGATAGGACATCCCGTGCGGCAGGTGCACGCCCGCATTTCCAAACCCGATTCCCGCATAGGATGCGGCCAGCAGCATGCTGGCGCGGGCTTCGTCATCGGCCGCATCGGCGACCGCGCGGCGCAGGTAGGTCCCCACGAGGCGAAGCGCTTCCAGGCTCCACAGATCGCTGATGGGGTTTGAGCCTTGATACGCCGGGCGCAGGATGGGCCGCTCGGGCCGCGGGCGCTGCTGAAAGGGAAGGGCCGTGTATGACTCCACCGCGTGGCTCAAGACATCGAGGCCGGAAGAGGCGGCGACGGCGGGCGGCAGCGTCCGTGTGTTGTCCGGATCCACCAGGCCGAGGGTCGGCCTCAGGCGGCGATGCGCGATGCCCGTCTTCGCTTTCATCGGGGCAAAATCAAAAATCGCCACGCCCGTGGTCTCGCTGCCCGTCCCCGAGGTGGTAGGGATTGCCAGCAGGGGCTTCAGCGGGCCGGGAACGGGAAGTCCGCGGCCGATGGGCGGATTCACGTAATCCAAAAAATCGGCCGGATAAGAGCTGTACAAATTCGCCGCTTTGGCCGTGTCCATCGTGGAGCCGCCGCCCACCGCGACAATGGCGTCATATTCCCCGGCCTGCGCGGCGGTTGTGGCCTCGCGAAAGGATTCATCGGAAGGCTCGACGCGCACACGATCGAAAATCGAAAAGCGTATTTTTTGATTTTCCAGGGATTCCAGCACGGTGGCCACCGGAGGAAGCGCGCGAAGAACAGGATCGGTGAAGACCAGGACGTTCTTTTTGCCGAGGTCGGCCAGTTCGGCGCCGACTTCGCGCGTAACTCCAAAACCGTAGCGAATGGCGGTGGTCGCCATTTCGAATGCATATTCATTCGGCATGATGCGCCCTCGCGGGAAGCGTCCCGCAAAAATAAATTATTAAATCCGGAAATATCGGCCTGGATCCCGGCCCCGCAAATCCTACCTTTCTCCCCTTCGCGACACAATGCATTTGCCGGAGGAACCGGCCGACCCGCCGGTTGGGGGTTTGCGCGACGCAGAACAATTTGACCCGCGCGGAATTGTTTCGGGTGTATAACGGAGCGCATCCCGGCCGATCAAAGATTTTCCCTGGAAATGCTCCGGCCGGGCAAATCGCGCCGGCAAAAAAATTTGCGCGCGCAAGCGGACGGTTTTAGTAATCTTTCTAAAATTTTCTGATAATCGAGGAAACCCATGCCGAACAGCCTGCTCCCCACAACCCTGGTTGGATCCTACGCGCAGCCCGACTGGCTGATTGATCGCCAGAAGCTCGCGGGTCGTTTTCCGCCGCGGGTTCGCGCCCTGGAACTCTGGCGCGTTGCCCCGGAGTGGCTCGCCCAGGCGCAGGACGACGCGACGCTACTGGCCATTCGCGATCAGGAGCGCGCCGGCGTGGACATCCTGACCGACGGCGAGATGCGCCGGGAAAGCTATTCAAACCGCTTTGCGACCGCGCTCGAAGGCGTGGATATCGACAACCCGGGAAGCGCGCTCGACCGCAGCGGACATCCGAACCCCGTGCCGCGCGTCACCGGCAAAATTCGCCGCAAACATCCCGTGGAGGTCCGGGACGTCCAATTCCTGCGCGCTAATACCACCCACAAAATCAAGATCACCGTTCCCGGGCCATTCACCATGAGCCAGCAGGCGCAGAACGATTACTACTCAAGCGAAGAGGAGCTGGCCCTGGATTATGCGGCCGCTGTAAACGAGGAAATCAAGGATCTGTTCGCGGCTGGCGCCGATGTGGTTCAGATCGACGAGCCGTACATGCAGGCGCGCCCCCAAAAGGCCCGGCTGTACGCCCTTTCCGCCTTGAAGCGCGCCCTGCAGGGCGTGACCGGAACCACGGCCGTGCACCTCTGCTTCGGATATGCCGCCATCATTCATGAACGCCCGGCGGGATATTCGTTTTTGCCGGAACTGGCCGAATCCCCGGCCCATCAAATTTCCATTGAAACCGCGCAGTCCTCGCTGGATTGCTCGGTTTTGCAGAAACTTCCGGGAAAGACAATCATTCTGGGCGTGCTCGACCTTTCCACGCACGAGGTCGAAACGCCGGAGGTTGTGGCCGCGCGGATACGGCGCGCCCTGCCGTTCGTCAATCCGGAACGCATTATCGTGGCGCCGGACTGCGGCCTCAAATATTTGCCGCGGGAGGTTGCTTTTGGAAAAATGAAGGCCATGGTGGATGGCGCGGCGCTGGTGCGGGGAGAATTAACGGCGCGCGCAGCCGCGAGATAAACATCCTCTGCACCGTGGCGCCCGGCGCCTGCTGCTTTTCGGAGAACCACGCCGATGATTATCGAAAACCTGGAGCAAGTCACCGATGCGGTCCTGGAAGAGATGCGGCGCACGCCGGACCCTCGTACAAAGCACATTCTGGAATGCCTGGTTCGGCACCTGCACGCGTTCGTGCGCGAAGCCGGCCTCACCGAAAAAGAGTTCGACCAGGCCCTCGATATCGTCGCCGCGCTGGGACAGCTCACCACCGAAAGCCACAACGAAGTTAGGCTGATGGCGGGATCGCTGGGCCTGTCCACGCTGGTTTGCCTGATGAACAACGGCCCCGCCGCCGCGACCGAAAGTTCCGCAAACCTACTGGGGCCGTTTTGGAGGGCCGATTCGCCGAAAACGGAAAACGGGGGTTCCCTGCTGCGCTCTCCGACTCCCGGGCCGGCTTTATTTTTTAAGGGCTGGGTGCGCGATCAGCAAGGCAGGCCGGTTGCCGGGGCCGAAGTCGATGTTTGGCACGCCTCCCCCGTGGGCCTCTATGAGAATCAGGACCCCGAGCAGGCGGAAATGAATCTGCGAGGAAAATTTACCACCGATGCCGGCGGGCAATTCAGCTTCCGCAGCATCAAGCCGGCGGGATATCCGATCCCGGCGAACGGTCCGGCGGGGGCTTTGCTGCGTGCGCAGAAACGCCACGCGTTTCGCCCCGCGCACCTGCACTTCCTGATTTACAAGCCCGGATTTAAAACCATCACATCGCAGATTTATTCCCCTGACGATCCCCTGCTGGAAAGCGACGCGCAATTCGGTGTGACCCGCGCGCTCATCGGGAAATACGTGGTCCATGAAAACGAGCCGCCCCCGGCCCCCGATGTTACTGGCGAGGGAACAGGCGCAGTGACGGAAAATGTGACGGGAAAATGGTACTCGCTCGAACATACCTTCGTCCTGCAGCCGGGCGAGCCCTGGCTGCCCAACCCGCCCGTTTCCAAAAAAACCACCGAGCGCGCGAAAAACGGCCGGAAATCATGAGACTTTCCGGGCGGGAGTAATCCGAAAAATTTTTTCGGCGCAAAATTCCCATCGCGACGTCCGCGACGCCGTGTTCGGGAGGATCGAAAGCGTTCCTGCATCGTCGTATTCCCGTCGAATCCCGTTGTTCCCGCTCAGCCGGCAAAGTATATTTCCCGAACTGAGGTTTCCCATGGAGAACTCCGGCGGACGCAGCGGGAACACGCAGGCGTCCAGCACGCGCTTCGTTTACATCGCGTCGGTTTTCGCGGCGCTCGGTGGTTTGCTCTTTGGATACGATACCGGGGTCATTTCCGGGGCTTTAATTTTCATCCGGCAAAGCTTTTCCCTCTCTGTTTTTCACCAGGAAATCGTTGTCAGTGTCGTTCTGGTCGGGGCGTCGATCGGGGCGCTCGGCGGCGGCCGCCTGGCCGATCGATTCGGGCGTCGCAAAATGTTGTTCCTCACTTCATTGATCTTCATCGCGGGAGCGATATTGTGCGCCTTTGCCGTGTCGGTCACGGTCCTGGTCATCGGCCGGACGATTGTGGGATTTGGAATCGGGCTGGCCAGTTCCACGGTGCCCCTGTACATCTCGGAAGTCGCTCCGGCAAACGCCCGCGGGTGGCAGGTTTCGCTGTTTCAGCTGGCGATTACGATTGGAATTCTCAGCGCCTACATGGTGGATTTCGCATTCGCGAAAACCGCGGATTGGAGATGGATGCTGGGTCTGGCCGCGGTGCCGGGTGCGATTTTATTTCTGGGGATGCTGTTCCTTCCGGAAACGCCGCGCTGGCATGCGCAACGCGCGAATTTTGAGATGGCCCGCGACGTACTGGTCCGAATTCGCGGCACGCAAGACGTGGATGCGGAATTGGAGGAAATCCGGGTAACGCTGCAACAGGCGCCGGAACGCGGCCGCTTCTCCGACCTTCTCCTGCCCGCGGTTCGACCTGCGCTGATCATCGGGATCGGGCTGGCCGTTTTTCAGCAGATTACAGGGATCAATACTGTCATTTACTATGCGCCGACCATCATTCAATCGGCGGGCATCCCATCCGCCTCCGGCGCGATTCTTGCCACCGCGGGGATTGGCCTGGTGAACGTGATCATGACCGTGGTTTCCATGTGGCTGATCGACCGGGCAGGGCGGCGGCCGCTGCTGCTCACGGGGATCGCGGGGATGGCCATCAGCCTCGGAGTGCTGGGATACATCTTCCACATGCCGGCGCGGAGCGGCGGAATTTCAGAGCTTGCCGTGATCACGCTGATGGTTTACGTCGCTTCCTTCGCAATCAGCCTGGGACCCATCTTCTGGCTGATGATCTCGGAAATCTATCCGCTTAAAATTCGCGGCGGGGCGGAGGGCCTGGCGGCGGGCGCCAACTGGGTTGCCAATTTTATCGTTTCGCTCACGTTTCTGACGCTGGTGCAGATGTTCGGCACGAGCGAAACGTTCTGGTTGTACGGAGTCCTGGCGGTAGCGGCCTGGATTTTCTCTTACTACCTAGTGCCTGAAACCAAAGGACGCACGCTGGAGGAAATCGAGAACTCCTGGCGCACGGGACGCCGCCGAGCGCATTGAGGCCGGTCCATCGCAAACGCGAATCGCGATGGAAAGGTTTCCGGCGAATACCGAAAGTCGAATGCGAAGGAAATCGAAAGAAAGAAAAAGGAACGATTGCACCGTGGCCGTTGCTGTCCTGCGCAAGTCTGCGTCAACCGGACAGGCTCGCCAGTACGCTCCCCAGCACGATTGCTCAGAGTTTCTTGATGACGACAAGGCTGACATCGTCGGCCGGGCTGGCAAACGCCTGCAAGTCGTTGAGGACCGTGCGAACGATGTCCATGGCGGAGAGATGTTTCGCACCACGAACGGTTTGCTCCAGGCGATCGGGGAAATAGGAATCGTCGCCGCTCTTGTGCTCCTGCAGACCGTCTGTATACAGCAACAAGATGTCGCCGCTCCCCATCAACTTCCACTTGTTTACCTCGTACGGCTCCTTGAACCCCAGCACGCTCTTGCTCCGGTGCCAGTCGATGACGCTCTTGGACGGAATCGTGCCCAAGGGTGGAAATGAGATGCACTTCTCAAGGTCCACCTCCATGAAACGGTCGTACTCGGCTGAGAAGACGATGGGTGGCGGATGGCCGGCCAAAAGAAAACGAAAAGTGGCGTCCTCGGAGATCTCCCCGTAGACAGCCGTGATAAATTTGTCGACCTTCGAAGTGCGGTAAAACCGCTGGTTCAGGTTCTCGAAGAGCCGCTGGGTGACATGACCGGACATGTCCAATTCGTACAGGACCCCCAGCAGAAACGCCTGGTGAAACATCGCCGCCAGCATCGCGTCGGTAGCCCGATGGCCGGAAACGTCAATGAGCGCGACTCCCGCCGTCCTGCGGCAGTGCTCGAGCTTCGCCGCGATGTCCGCCCGCCCGGCATTCTCCGCCACTTTGATACGGGCTTCGATGTCGTGCCGCTTTTTGAAATCCACGTAGATGAGGTGGTCGCCGCCTACGATGCCGTTCAGTGGGAGCGTCTCGCCGTAGACCTCTATCCCGACCAGAGACGGAATGCTCCCCGGCCGGGGCATGATGCCCCTGGCGATTTCTTCAAAATTTTCGAACTCTTTGGCGAGCTGTTCAGGGGTGCCTTTGGCGACTGGTTCCATACCGGTTGATACCGTCCTATACGTTGGCCGCTCCCCATGGCGCCTGCAAATCTCGTCGCCCTCGGAAGATATCGGCCCACGGTCTGCGTAACCGCTACACCATCCTATCAGGACTCTTGCCAGGGAGAAGTCAGATATGCCTGAGCGCCCGGCAGCGACCCAACTGGCACGCCCAGGTTTTCCTTATCAAGCCTAAAATCTGAAGATAGACACGCACGCGTGGCTTAGCCGAACTGGCCTCAACTTTTTCATCTGAACCTTTAGCGGCAGGCGGCACACTGGGAACACTCATTAAAAAATCAACAGGGGTGCGTCGCCCGGCGCCGGAACTTCCAAGCCAGGCGAAAGCCGGTCCACGCGCCTTCAGTTCCGGTCGCCGCCACCGTGCATTTGCCGGCAGACCTTGCAGTAAGTCGGTGGCAGTGTGTTGTCGACGAAGTGTTTCACGGGCTTGAGAGTCTGCAAGTAGGCCAGCATGGAGGCGAGATCCTCGCTGGTCATATTGCGGTACGCGTGCCACGGCATGATCTGGTTGAGCTTCCGTTGGCCGACGTAACCGGTGAGCAGCGCCTGCATGAAAATAGCTCCGTCAATCCCGGTCGGGCCGGGCCTAATGTTGGCGCTGGCCACGCGGCCCCACGGCCCATCGAGATTGAGCCCTCCGGCGAAGGCCATACCCGGGAGCGGCTGCCCGTGCGCGTCCTGGGGCGTGTGGCAATCCGCGCAATGCGCAATCGTCACCAGGTATTTCCCGCGCTTTTCGGGAGTGGATAGGTCGGGTTCCGGCACCGGCGCGTCCAGCGGCTTCGGCACGCTGCGGATCAGGTATTTCACCGGAAAAACCAGCTCGGTTGGCGGCAGCGGATTGTGCACGGCAGGCAGCGACCGCAGATACACGACGACCGAAGCCAGGTCTTCGTCCGACATCGATCGGAAAAACTCAAATGGCATGAACGAAAACAGCGCTCGCCCGTCGTGGCCGATTCCTTCCCGGATCGCGCGCGCCAGTTGGTCGTCGGTCCAGTTGCCGGCACCGGTTTCCGGATCGGGCGTGATGTTCGGGGCAACGACTTTCCCGGGCAATCCCTTCAGGAAGCTCATGTCCTGGCCCGCGCCCAGCATGCCCGGCAGCACCGGCGCGTCGTGCGCCGTCCAATCGTGCGGCGAATGGCAACCCATGCAGTCGGCTACATCGTTGACCAGGTACGCCCCGCGGGCCAGGCGTTGCGGCGTGCTCGCAAACTTGCGCGAGGTTAGCGCGCGCGTCGACGGCCCAAGAAACGGCCGCCATCCGATGGTGAGCGAAATTCCCACGGCCGCAAGGACCACCAGCGCGGCCAGCACCCCTAGCAGAATTTTTGCGAATTTCTTCATTCAAAATCTCCGAACAGAATTTTCCCTTTACTTTGAACAAAGTATCCTACGCTTGCCCCTATCATGAGCGCAACGATTTTACAACCCGAGCGAAACTTGCCGGATTCCCGGCGGCCAGCGCGAAATTCGTTTCCCCGGCAAAACATCCTGGCGCGCATTCCTTCGCGCTTATTTCGCTCAGAAATGAAAAAATGATGCAGAATCTTGCCGGAGCGAACCGCACGCATGCTGAAACTTGGAATCATCCTCACCGCCGCGACTGTGACGATCCTCGTCGTGGAATATTTCCGCGTGCGGCGCAGGGCATTTCCCGCGCACGGCTGGCTGGGCCTGTTTGCTCTGGCCGGCGCGGAGTACCTGATGTTTCACGGCGTCGAGCCGGCGGCCACCTATTTCAGCCCGCTGGCGTGGACGGCATACATTTTGATTGCCGATGCGGCGACGTTTGCCATCTCCGGCCGCTCGCGGCTGCGCGAGGAGCCGCGCGGACTGCTGAAGATGGCGATTCTGTCGATTCCGTTGTGGCTGATTTTTGAAGCCTACAATCTGAAATTGGCGAACTGGATGTACGTGGGCCTGCCGCAAGGCCATTTCGAACGGTGGCTGGGCTTCGTATGGGCCTTCGCAACGATCACGCCGGGAATTTTCATAACCGCCGGGCTGATTGAATCCTTCGGCTGGTTCGAACGCGAATCGCGATCGTTGCGCCTGGGCCGCGCGGCCGAAACGTTTTCGATTGCGCTCGGCGCGGTGCTGCTGATCGTGCCGCTGGCCGTGCCAAAGCGCGTCGGCGCGTATCTGTTCGGCCTGGTGTGGCTCGGCTTTCTGTTTCTGCTCGACCCGGTCAACTACCGGCTGCACTTGCCGTCGTTCGAAGGCGACCTCGCGCGGGGGCGTCGCGGGCGGCTGTATTCGTTTCTCGCGGCGGGCTGGGTGTGCGGCTGGCTGTGGGAGTTCTGGAATTACTGGGCCCGGGCAAGGTGGATTTATACGTTTCCCTCATTTCTGCCCGGGGGGCAGCAATGGAAGATTTTTCAGATGCCCGCGCCGGGTTATCTGGCATTCCCTGTATTTGCGCTAGAATGCTTCGTGATGTACGTGACCGGCGGCT
>DATLTA010000202.1:0-4465 GCA_035533775.1 Candidatus Dormiibacterota bacterium
GACTACCTGAACAGCCACTATGCGGGGCGCACGCTGGAATCCATCCGCGCGGATCTGCTTGCGCGCCTGGCCATCGAGCAGGAGCGATACGACCTTTTGGCGCACGACGCGCTGGCGCTTTGCGATCCGGGCATGCTGGAGCAAGGCTCGACGCAGCGTGTGTACATCGAGGGCGCCGCGCAGATGGCTACGACGGCTGAATTTTCAAGCCAGGCGCAATTGAGGGAAGTGCTGCTGGCGATCGAGGAAAAACACAAACTGATCGCTCTTCTGGCGGGATGCATCGACACGCCGGACCCGGTACACGTGCAGATCGGCGTGCAGGGCATCGATCCGGCGGGCAAGCACCTGGCGCTGATCAGCGCCCCGTACTCGTTTCAGGATCAGTCGCAGGGGACGGTGGGAGTTCTGGGCCCCATGCGCATGCAATATGAACGCGCCATTACGGCCGTGGCGTTTGTGGCGCGCGCATTCAGCGAAACACTGGATCGGAGCTAGAAAAAGTGGCGGAAGCCAAGCGCGAAGAAAAATCCAAGATATTTTCACTCGACGATGCCCGCGTGGATCCCGAACCGGATGCCGCGCTGGGCAACGACCCCGCCGAGCCGCCTGCGGGCGGCGAAGCCGGGCTTGCCGCAGAGCTGGCCAAGCTGCGCGCCGAGAAAGAAGATTTGTTGCAGACGCTGGTCCGCCGGCAGGCGGATTTCGAGAATTTTCGCAAACGAACCGAACGCGACCGCCAGGAAGAGGGCCGCCGGGGCGTTGAGCGACTGGTTCTGGACCTGATTCCCGTGCTCGATGGCTTCGATCGCGCCCTGCAAGGCCACGAAGATCCGTCCTTTGAGGAATATCGCAAGGGCGTCATCCTGATTCGCAAGCAGTTGTGGGATGTATTGACGCGGCACGGCGTGCAGCGCGTCGATGCCTCCGGTAAAATGTTCGATCCGCACATGCATCAGGCCATTGAGCGCGTCGAATCCAGAGAAGTTGCCGACGGGCAGATTGTCGATGTCTTTCAGGATGGCTATATGTTTCACGGGCGCGTCCTCCGGCCCGCCATCGTCCGCGTTGCCGTGCACCCGGGCGACGAACCAAATTCAGGAAACGAATAAAACCACAGCAATCGGGTAACGAATACGATGAGTCAAAAACGCGACTGCTATACAGTTCTGGGTATTGAACGCTCGGCAACCTCCGATGAGATCAAATCCGCTTACCGTAAAGCGGCGCTGAAGTGGCATCCCGACCGAAACCCTCAGAAAAAACAGGAAGCGGAAGAGAAATTTCGCGAGGCCACCGAAGCCTACTCGATTCTTTCCGATCCGAATAAGCGCGCCACGTTTGACCGCTTTGGCCATGCCGGCCTCTCGCGCGGGGGCTTCGAGGGCGGAGTCAACCAGACGATCTTCGATGAATTTCAGGATATTTTCGGGGATTTTTTCGGGTTTGAGGACATTTTTGGAGGCCGCCGCGCCAGGAACCGCTCCCAGCGAGGCGCCGATCTGCGCTATGACATGAAGTTGACTTTCGAAGAGGCTGCCGCCGGCGTGAACACGAAAATTCGCCTGCCGCGGCTTGATTTCTGCGAAGGCTGCAACGGCACCGGAGCCAAGGCCGGCACGGGAGTGACTGCCTGCGCCACCTGCGGTGGCCGCGGACAGATGCATTACCAGCAGGGCTTCTTCACCATCTCCCGTACCTGCCCGGAATGCAGGGGCGCGGGACAAATCGTCCGGGAAGCATGCCCCGATTGCCGCGGGCAAGGGCGCGTCGAACGCAACAAGACCATCGATTTGCGGATTCCCCCGGGCGTTGATTCCAATACGCGCCTGCGCGTTCCGGGGGAAGGCGAGCCCGGCGAAAACGGCGGCCCTGCGGGCGATCTGTATGTCGTGCTGACCGTCAAATCCCATCCGTATTTCGAACGCCGGGACGCGGATTTGTATTGCACCGTGCCCATCTCCATCGTGCAAGCCGCCCTGGGCACTGAAATTAAAGTCGCCGGCCTGAACGGCGAAGAGACCATCAAAATTCCCGAATGCACGCAAACCGGGGAGATTATTCGCTTAAAAGGTAAGGGCTTGCCGGACCCGCACGGAGGCGGTAAGGGCGATCTTTACGTGAATATTCACGTCGTCACGCCCACCAAGCTGACCCGCGAGCAGCGGCGTTTATTCGAACAGCTGGGAGCAACGCTGCCCGTGGAAAATCGTCCCGCGCAACGCGATTCGTCCCTGTTCGAAAAGGTGAAAGATATTTTCGGCTAAGGGCGCGGACTGGGGCTGGCCAAAGGTTTATCATCACGGTTGCCCGGGTTTTCAGCCGGCTGCGGGATTTGAGCCGGTTCTTCATTGCACTCCCAGGGCGGTCATGAAGATATCGCGAAAGCGCAGGGCGCTCGCGTCCATCGCCACCTGCGCATTGGCCCTTCGCCGTTTGACCTCCACCGTTCGGCCAGACTCTCCCTGCTTTTCGCTGATTGCAATGGCCATGGGCTTGAATGTCGCCTCGGCGGGATTTGCCAGCGCCACGGCCGCAAGCGGGTCCCACGCAAAATAAATCTCCTGACGAATCGAATCCTGCTCCGTGGTGAGCACTTGCGATACGAATCGTGCCAGCGGCGTGCTGGCATGGGACTGAAACTGCTCCAGCAGAGCCATGTCGATGGGAACGCGCTGCGTGGCATCGAGCGGAATCAGGCGTATCGGCGCGCCGGAGGCAAAGACAATCCTTGCGGCGGCCGGGTCGATAAACATATTCCATTCCGATACGGTGTTGTCCGTCTTAATCGCTCCTCCATCGCCCAAGTTTCCAGGGATTCGGATTGCTCCGCCCATGATTACCAGCTGGCGTATGGCGCGAGCGGCTTGTGGAGCGCGCGTAAATGTTTCGGCGAGGTTGGTCAACGGGCCGAGGGCGAGCACGTAGGCGGGATGCGCGGTGTCGGCCAAACGTCTGGAGAGATAGGCAACGGCGCTGAGCGATGCCACCGGACGCGTGGCCGGCGGAAGGGTAATGCCGGGAAGCTGGTCGGAAATGCGCCGCCATTCGGCGGGGAACTCCGCGTTGCCCGCCAGGGGAGTTCGGTTACCCAGATAAACGGGCACATCGTTGCGACCGGCAAGGTCCAGCAAACGTAGAATGTTTTGTCCGCCGGCGGAAACGTGGGCCATTCCATTCGCGATGGTAATGGCTTCCACGCGAATGTCGGGACGGGAAAGCAGGAAGGCAATGGCCAAAAGGTCGTCGCTTCCCGCGTCCGTGTCGATAATGACGGATCGCTGGGTAGGCGCTGGGGATTGCCACAACAGGCCGAGCAAGCTCGCCAGCGCAAATACTGCCGTAAGCATAACCGGCAACTCAAACTTGCGCAGCGCGGCGGCGGTTTGGCGGTCCGAATGCATTACATTGAACTCTTGATATAACATAGCGGGATATGCGGCGGAGATTTTTTGTCGAAGGATTTCGAGGGGATGCGGCGGTGCTATCCGGCGACGCGGCCAGTCACCTGAGTCGCGTGCTTCGGGCCGAGGCCGGGCAACTGTATGAACTGAGCGACGGCGAATCCGTGTGGCTGGCGCGAACGGAAAAAGTGAGCCGCGACGAAATTCATTTTGCGCTGGTCGAGCGCCTCGTCGTGCCTGCCGCGCCGGTGCAGATCGCGCTGCTGCTGGCCATCGTCAAGTTCGACCGGTTCGAGTGGGCCATCGAGAAGGCGACCGAACTGGGAGTCGATGAAATTGTGCCGCTGCAGGCGGGGCGCAGCGAACCTGGGCTGGTAGCCGCGTCGGCCAAGCGCGCCCAACGCTGGGAGCGCATCCTTGTGGAATCTGCGCAGCAGGCGCGCCGCGTGCGCGTTCCCAAGTTGCACGGCGCGGAGAAATCTACGGACGCATTCCGGGCGGCGCGCGCCGATGTTCGCCTGCTGCTTTCGGAAAGAGCGGGCGCGCGGCCGATGCGCGCGCTGCTGGAACCCTCGGCGTTGGAGCTTTACCCGAAGAACCCGGCGATGGTGGGCATTGCGATTGGACCGGAAGGCGGCTGGACCGATGCGGAGTTTTCCGCGGCCGTGGACGCCGGCTTTTCCGAGGCCGCGCTGGGATCGAATATTCTGCGCACCGAAACGGCCGTGTGCGCCGCGCTGGCCGCCGTGCAATACGTATTTGGCGCTTTTCGGCCGGATAGTGGCGCGAACACAGAAATCGAAACGCAGACACCCGGTTCCAGTGGCGCGCAGAGCAGGAGCGTGTTATAAATAATGCGTTCCCGAAGCAAGGATATGGAGCCGAATTCGGAGATAACCACGCCTGTCGCGCCCGAAGCGACGCAACCCCTGCGCCGCGAAATTCGTACTTGGGGGCGCGATCTTCTGATCGCACTGAGCCTCGCCGTCGTTATCATTGTTTTTTTCTATCAGCCCGTAAAGGTTGAAGGCACCAGCATGACGCCGCAGATTTCCGATCAG
>DATLTA010000203.1:0-12121 GCA_035533775.1 Candidatus Dormiibacterota bacterium
GCTGACTTCAGCCACTTAAATTTCACCCGCCTTCCGATGCATGTGGCAATGATTGCTGTGGATCATATATGTATTGCGAGGTCACACCTATATGACAGCGTATTGGCAACCACTTCTAGCGGACCCGCCCGCCGAAGTCAAGCTTTGTTTTTTAATGTCCAGGCTTTGAAAATTGAGCCTGACGGCAGGGCCAGTACCAGTAGAGGACTTTCCGCAGTACCTGATAGAATATCGGTGCGGAAATTCCCCTGTCCCGGATAAACCGGGCGCAGACAGAGAGATGCCCCATGCCCCTGATGCGAGATGCGATCGGCGTTCTACTGGCGGGAGGCCAGGGCGAGCGGCTGTGGCCGCTGACCAGGGACCGCGCGAAGCCCGCCGTGCCATTCGGCGGCGTCTACCGGATCATTGACATCACGCTTTCCAACTGCATCAACAGTGACCTGCGGCGCGTATTTGTCCTGACGCAATACAAAGCCCTTTCGCTCAACCGGCACATCCGCCAGGGCTGGTCACAACTGCTGGGCCTGGGCGAATTCATAGAAGTGCTGCCGCCGCAGATGCGTGTTTCCACGAACTGGTATCTGGGAACCGCCGACGCCGTTTACCAGAACATCTATTCGATCGGCAGCGAGCAGTCCCGTTACGTGGTCGTTCTCTCGGGCGACCATATCTACAAAATGAATTACCAGAAAATGCTCCAGCAGCACGTGGACTCCGGCGCCGATGTGACCGTGGCCACGCTGGAAGTTTCCGCCGAGGAAGCGGCAGGGCGTTTTGGCGTCATCGAAACCGACGCGAACTGGCGAGTCAACGGATTCGAGGAGAAGCCCGCTTCCCCGAAACGTTCCCACCTGCACCCGGACATGGTCAACGCTTCCATGGGCGTCTACGTGTTCAATACTCAACTGCTGATTCCGGCCCTTCTGGCGGACGCCGAAGATCCGAATTCCAAGCACGATTTTGGCAAGGACATCCTGCCGCGCATTTTCCCGAAATACCGGGTGTACGCTTACAACTTCATCGATGAAAACAAGGTCGGCCCGCAATACTGGCGCGACGTGGGAACCATCGAGGCCTACTACGAAGCCAATATGGACCTGGTTTCAGTCACGCCAATTTTCAATCTCTATGACAAAACGTGGCCGCTGCGCACCTGGCAGCACCAGTACCCGCCCGTGAAGACCGTGTTCGCCGATCCCAAGCGCATGGGCGTGGCTCTAGATTCCATCGTGGCCGGAGGATCAATCATTTCGGGCGGCCGCGTGGAACGTTCGGTGGTCGGCTACGACGTGCGCGTCAACAGTTACACGGAAGTGGAGAACTCCATTCTGTTCAACCATGTCAGCATTGGACGGCACTCCCGGATTCGCAATGCCATTATCGATCGTCACGTCATGATCCCAGAGCGCACGGAAATCGGATACGACCTGGAGGCCGACCGCCAACGCTATCACGTCACCGAGGACGGCGTGGTCGTCGTGGTTCGCGAAGAATCGATGATCGAGGAACCGGAATGAGCAAGGCTGTGGATCGTTAAGCGGATCGTTCATAGAAGTCATCTCCTATATGGGCTTTGTGGGTCGCGGATTCAGCCGCGACTTCAAAACCGCAACAAGAGCCGGGCTTTAGCACCTGACCGGTGGAGCAATCGCCACCGGCCAGCATTTATGAGATATCGTAGTTCCATTCGGTTTAAATTTTCTCAGGAGGCGGGATGTCGACGAAAATCGCGCGCGTGCACGGCAGGCAGATCATAGATTCGCGTGGCAACCCCACGGTCGAGGCGGATGTTGTCCTGACAGGCGGCGCAATGGGCCGCGCCGCGGTGCCCTCGGGAGCGTCCACCGGCGAACACGAAGCCATCGAACTGCGCGACGGCGATAAATCCCGCTACCTCGGCAAGGGCGTGCTCCAGGCCGTCGCCAATGTCAATGGAGCGATTGCCGGCGCGGTCACGGGCCTCGATGCCGCCGACCAGCGCGCGCTTGACCGCTGCATGATCGAAGCCGACGGATCGCCGAACAAGGGAAAACTGGGAGCGAACGCCATCCTCGCCGTCTCGATGGCCGCCGCGCGCGCGGCGGCAGCGGCGGCAGGACAGCCGCTCTACAAATATCTGGCGCGCTATTCCAGCGACCCGTCCGGCAACACGCTCCCCGTGCCCATGATGAATATTTTGAATGGCGGCGCGCACGCCGATAATTCCGTGGACCTGCAGGAATTCATGGCCATGCCGGTGGGAGCAAAAACGTTTGACGAAGCCCTGCGCATGGGCGTTGAAGTTTTTCACCGCCTCAAAGCCGTGCTGCACAAGCGCGGGTATTCCACGGCGGTTGGCGATGAAGGCGGCTTCGCGCCCAACCTGAAATCGAACGAAGAAGCCATCGAGGTCGTTCTGGAAGCCATCACGGCCGCCGGCTACAAGCCCGGCGAACACGTCGCCATCGCCCTCGATCCCGCATCCAGCGAATTCTTCGACAAGGCCAGCGGCAAATATGTTTTCAAGAAATCCGACCAGTCCGCGCGCACGTCCGAACAGATGACGGCGTTCTGGGCCGATTGGGTGCGGCAGTTTCCAATCGTCTCCATCGAGGACGGCTTGGCCGAAGACGATTGGTCCGGATGGAAGCACATGACGGCGGAGCTGGGAGGCAAGGTGCAACTGGTTGGGGACGATCTGTTCGTCACGAACACGGTACGTCTGCAGCACGGCATATCGGAAAAAATCGCCAACGCGATTCTGATCAAACTCAATCAGATCGGCACCGTCACCGAAACCATCGAGGCCATCGAGATGGCGCGCAAGGCCGGCTACGCGTCCATCGTTTCGCACCGCTCGGGCGAGACCGAGGACACGTTTATCGCCGACCTGGTGGTTGCCATGGGCACGGGGCAAATCAAGACCGGCTCGGCTTCGCGCACCGACCGCGTCGCCAAGTACAACCAACTGCTGCGCATCGAGGAAGAGTTGGGCGCCGCCGCGCGGTTTCCGGGACGCGCCGCGCTGGCACGAAAATAATCTGCGAATTCCAAAATCCTATGCCAAAACGACCGAAACCGATTGTATTGACCGTGCTCGATGGGTGGGGCTACCGCGCTGAAACCAAGGGCAACGCGATTGCCCTGGCGCGCAAACCGAATTACGACCGCCTGCTCAAGGATTTCCCCAACACGCTGATCCAGACCTCCGGACCCTCGGTGGGATTGCCCGAAGGGCAGATGGGCAACAGCGAAGTGGGCCACATGAATATGGGCGCGGGCCGCATCATTCACATGGACATCACGCGCATCGACCTGCTGATCGCGAACGGCGAATTTTCCAGGCAGCCGCTGCTGGTCGAAGCGATGGAGCGCGGCCGCGCGCGCAACTTGCACCTGCTGGGCCTGCTCAGCGACGGCGGCGTGCACTCGCACTTGCAGCATCTGTACGCCCTGCTGCGCATGGCGCGCACGCAGCACGTCGAGCGCGTCTTCATTCATTGCTTCCTGGACGGCCGCGACACCCCTCCGCACAGCGGCGTCGAATACATCCAGCAATTGCAGCAGCAAATTCGCGAGATCGGCTGCGGGCGCATCGCCTCGATCACCGGACGATACTACGCGATGGACCGCGACAACCGCTGGGAGCGCGTCGAGCGCGCCTATCGCGCCGTGGTTCACGGCGATGCCCCGATAAAGTCGGCCGACCCTGTCGAAGCCGTCCGCCGCAGCTACGATCGCGGCGAAACCGATGAATTCGTCGAGCCCATCGTGATTGCCGGAGGCGATTCCCCCTCCGCGCAAGCGGTCGGACCCATACACGACGACGACGCGGTCATCTTTTTCAATTTCCGCGCCGACCGCGCACGCCAGATGACGCGCGCCATCGCCGAGCCGGGTTTCAAGGAATTTGCCGATCCGAAACGCCCTCAAAATCTCTGTTACGTCGCGATGACGCAATATGACAAGACCTGGCCGTGGCTGCGTTACGTGATTGCGCCCGAAAAAATCGCGCACATCCTGGCGCAGGTGTTTGCCGAACAAAATCTGAAAAATCTGCGCTGCGCGGAAACCGAAAAATACGCCCACGTCACCTATTTTTTCAACGGCGGCATCGAAAAGCCGTTTGGCGGCGAGGAACGCATTCTCGTGCCGTCTCCCAAGGTGGCCACATACGATCTGAAGCCGGAAATGAGCGCCGCCGGAATTGCCGACGCCATCGTGAAGGCCGTGGAAAAAGACTATTTTGACGCGATCGTCATGAATTTCGCCAACGCCGACATGGTCGGCCACTCGGGAAAACTCGAACCGACGATCAAAGCCGTCGAAACCGTGGACGCGTGCCTGGGCCGCATTCGCCAGGTGCTGCAGCCGCGCGGCGGCGCCTGGATTATTACCGCCGATCACGGGAACGCCGAAACCATGATCGATCCGGTGACGGGCGGCCCGCATACCTATCACACCACAAATCCCGTGCCCCTGATCATCGCCACCGACAATGGAACCGGCCCGCTCGCCCCCGGCGGCTCGCTCCGCGACATTGCGCCGACTCTGCTCGGCGTGCTCGGCCTTCCCGTGCCCGTGGAAATGACCGGCCACGATTTGCGGCTGGCAAAGAAAAAGTGACTGGCGCCTCGTGACAGCTTCATCTCAAATCTAAAATCTCGCATCTTGCATCTCGCGTCTTGCATCTCGAATCTTGCGCTTCAAATCCAATCTTCCGATTTTCAATCTGAAAACTGAAATTTCAGCTCTCAAATCGCAAAGTTGAAATTTTACAGTTCCCGCACAATCGGAAAATCCTCGCGATCAATCCGAGGCGCGCAAAACGCTTCCCAGCAAACCGACCAAACGCAATTCGTCGCGCCAAGCCGGATTTTTCTCCGGAGCAACGTGGAAAAATGCCGGAGAAATCAGGGCCGCTCGCAGGTACGGCTTGGGAATTTCCTTTTCCAGCCAGAGGCTTTCCGTGGATGGAATGATATCGTCGTCAGCCCCATGCAGGAGGTATACGGGCACGCGGAGCCCGCTCAGCTTTCCCTCCGGCGAAAGTGCGGACAATTGTGACTGGTCGGCCTGAATGGCGGCAAGCAATTGGGGGCGCAGCCGATCGATCTGACGCGCCAGCAGCAGGTCCATAGTGTTCCGGCCCGCGGGACTGAGCTGCGCGAGCAGCGGCCGCGCGTTCTGCGGCTGCTCCCACAGCCAATCGCGCAGAGCCTGATGCGCGATGCTCGCGTCGCTTGCCGAAAAAAACTGATTCAGATGGGAATACACAAATACGGCCGCCCCGTAATCGTGAGCGGCATACGGCTCCCAGCGCCCACTGGGAAGCTCGGCCCGGCTGGTGGCGAGAAAGCGCGAGACGCGGCCGAGACTGTCGTAGGGTCCCACCAGAAACAGCGCTCGAATATGCGGGGTGTAGCGCGGATCGCAAGCCGCCAGCAACGAGAGTCCGCCGGCAAAACTGACTCCGACGAGCGTCACCGGACCGGTATGTAACCGCCGCTGCAGCCAGGCCGGAGATTCGCCAATGGTGGCGATAGAATCCGCATCCACCGTGTAATCGGCCAGCGCGGTAATTTCGGGAGTCAGCACGGCGAAACCGCTGCCCGCCGCCGCGCGGGCAAACCGGACCAGCCGAGGCTCGTCAATGCCCAGGTGGTGAATGCCGTGAAGCAGAACCATCCCATGTGGATGCGCAACCCCGATGGGCATGTAGAGTCGCGCCCGCACGGGGCCGTCGGCCAGCGGAAGCGTGATGTCCTGCGTCTCCACCGGATTGCTTTCCCAGCGCAGAATCATGCCGGACGCTTGAGGATTGACGAAATGCATGAGCAAGGAATAGCCGAGCAGGTCGAAGCGGAAACTGTAAACCCCGATTGCCAGCAGATAGACCGCACACAGGGAAATCCACCAGAATTTGTGGCCCGGGCGGCGGCTGGTGTTCGAGGGTTTCACTGCATCTCTCTCAGACCTGAAATGCACAACCGGCGAAAACCTGGCCGCGGGCCATCATTGGCATTGTGAAAACGAAGGCGAAGGGAAACAACCGCCATCAGTTGCCTTCGACATTGGATTTTGGCGCGATGTAGCCCTGCCGTGCGTACACCTGGAATTTCACCTTCTTGCCCTTCTGATTGAGCACGGTGAGCGGGCCTCCGTCCGGAGCGACCAACGAGACTTTAATTTTGCGGTACTTGCCGTCCAGCGCCGTGTCGGAAGACGTATAGGTCATGCTGTACTGGTTGCGCAAACTGTTGGCTACGTCCTGCATGATGGAAGGAATTTCGCCGTCGAACTCCGGAAACCAGGAGCGCCCCCCGGTCATGGCCGCAAAAGTCCTCATCTGATTTTCGGCCTGCAGATAGTTGAGCTGCGCGATGGGACCGAGGCTGCCGTTGGCGTCCGCCATGGTGAAAAGCTGTTCGCCCACGCCGACGGTGAAAATCGTCGCATCGGTTTCGCGAATGCGTTTCATTACCTGGTCGAGATTCAGTTTGCTGAACGTATTCATGCCGGATGCCAGGACCAGCACGGATTTCTTGCCCTTGACGTCCTTGATGCGGTCCAGAACATCCCCGAGGGCGTCGAAGAGATCGGATTCGCTGAACGGAGGATACACAAGTTGATTCAGTCCCCGCATGATCTCGTCGGGGTTGTGGGTGAAGTCCACTTCGACGTTCGAGCGCATGTTGAACGTTTCCAGCGCGACCCAATCGCTCGGCTTGAGGTCGCTCAGAAACGCCGCGGACCAATTGCGCGCATTGTACGTAAAAACCTGATACCCGAGCTTGCTGAATTCCAGCAGCAGCACGATCGTAATGGGCGCGTCGGTGGGCGCGAAGTTCGTGATCATCTGCACTTTTCCGTCTTCGGTAATGCGAAAATTGTCCTTCTTCAGCCCCGTCAAATAATTGCCGTTATTATCGGTCACGACGACGTCCACGCTCACCACCGGCACCGTAACGGAAATTGCAAAACCGGGCGCCTGCTGCGGCGCGGGTGCGGGCGCCTTCTTGCCCTTGTCCTGCGCCCAGGCCGTCATCTCACCGGCCGGGAAAAGCAGGGTAACGATGAGCATGCCGAGAATGAATCGACGAAATAAGTTGGTCTGCATGGATTTGTGGACCTTCCGGTGCGGCAATCGTTCCCCGGATCTTTTCCCCGGGTCTCTCCCGGGGTTGAAGTTGCTCCCCCTCCTTCCCAATCTCAGGCGCTGGCGGAACCCGCGTATTCCGTTGCTTCGATGCTGCCACGAAGCGCGAAGATGTTCAAACCTTTTGGCGGGTTTCGCGGCTCACCGGACGCGCTCCGTTTGGAAATGGCGCCCTCCGGGCGCCCCCCTTTTTCCTCGCGGCACATCGCCTCCATGCGCGGTTCGCATCCCGCACGCACATGTTACGATAATTCAGTGGCGATGTTAGCTCGCGAAGTTGGCTGAACTGCCGCCCGGAGGGAAATCCGATGTTTCGCCGTTTCTGCATGATCGTGCTCGCTACCGCTTGCAGCCTATCCGCCGCGGGCAGCGTCCGTGCGCAAGTCACCGCGCAACAGCCGGACTTCACAAAGCTTGGCGATGAAGCCCAGGGCTGGCTCACCGATCTACTCCGCATCAACACTGTGAACCCTCCTGGAAATGAATCCGCCAGTGCCAAATATATTGCCGCCATCTTCCAGAAAGAGGATATTCCAAACGAAGTCATCGAAATTGCGCCGGGCCGAAGCATTGTGATCGCGCGCTTGCAGGCCGGGCCGCTTCCCGATCCCTCCAACGCCCTGTTGCTGGTAGCGCATCAGGACACCGTCGGCGTGGATGCGAAGAAATGGACCGTGGATCCGTTTGGCGCCGTCCTCCGCGGCGGCTACCTGTACGGCCGGGGCGCGATCGACGACAAGGGCATGCTCGCCGCAAACATCGCGACGATGGTGGGGCTCAAGCGTTCCGGAACGCGTCTGGGACGCGACGTAATTTTCCTGGCCACCGACGATCAAGAGCAAGGCGGCGCGGCCGGCATTAAACAAGCGGTTGAGAAATATTGGGACAAGTTTGCCTGCGCCTATGCGCTCGATGATGGTGGCCGCGTCATGGTGCAGGACGGCAAAGTGCAATACGTCGGCATCCAGGCCAGTGAAAAAGTTCCCTACAACGTCACTATGACCGCAACCGGCGTCTCCGGACACGCCTCCATGCCACTGCCGGATAACGCGGTCGCGCATCTGGCGGCCGCCATCGCCAAGGTGGGGACGTATCAGGTTCCGGCGCAACCCAACACGATTACCCTGCGCTATTTTGATGCGCTTTCCAGATTCGAAAACGACGACATCGCCAAATGGATGCGCGCTTTGGAGCAACCCCAGCGCGCCGATCTCGCGGTGATGCGTCTCTCCGAACAGAGCCCCATGTGGAATTCCATGTTGCGCGATACGATCGTTCCCACGATGCTGCAGGCCGGCATCCGCAACGACGTGATTCCCTCGGAAGCGACGGCCAACCTGGACGTGCGCATGCTTCCCGGCCATTCCATCTATCAGCTCATCGACCAACTCGAAAAACTGGTCCATGATCCGCAGGTGCGATTCCAGCTTGCGCCCGATGCCGGCGAAAACGCGCCGCCTTCGGACATTACCAGCCCGCTGTACAAGACCATCGAGCGCCTGACGCCCCAGGATTTCCCCGGCGCGGTCGCCGTGCCTTTTCTTTCCCCCGGCGCCACCGATTCGGCGACCCTGCGCCTGCACAACGTTCAGGCCTACGGCCTGCTGCCCTTTCCCCTCACCGAGGCCGACGATGCGCGCGTGGATGCGAATGATGAGCGCATCCCGGTCGATAGTTTTCACAAAGGGATCGTCTTCCTATATCATGTGGTGAGCGACTTCGCCTCCACGAAGTAGGCTGAAGACTCCTCACTCCCCTTCCAGGTTGAACGGGCTCGGACAAAACACATGAATTTTCGCAGCGCTAAAATTGTTTGCACCCTGGGACCCGTCAGCAACTCGTCGGAAATGATCGAGCGGTTGATGCGCGCCGGAATGGACGTGGCGCGGCTGAATTTTTCACACGGCACGCATGAGATCCATGCGGGGACGATCACGCGCCTGCGGGAGAAGTCGGCCAAGCTGTCCAAACCCATCGGCATCATTGCGGATTTGCAGGGACCCAAGATCCGCACCGGCCCCCTGGTCGACCATCAGCCCGTGCAACTGCGCGCCGGGCAGCGCTTCACGATTTCGACACTCGCGCTCACCGGCACGAGCGCGGGCGTCAGCACCACCTACAAACGCATGCCGCGCGAAGTCTCGCGCGGGAATCGCATCCTGCTGGGCGACGGCCTGATTGAATTACGCGTGCTCTCGACGACCTCCAACACGATTCTCTGCCTGGTCGTCAACGGCGGGTTGCTGGGGGAACATAAGGGCATCAATTTGCCCGGCGTGAAGCTGCGGATTCCCGCCCTCACTCCCAAAGACCATGCCGATCTGGCCTTCGCATTGGAGCGGGGCGCAAATTTCGTCGCCGTCAGCTTTGTCCGGCGCGCCGAGGACGTCCAGCTGGCCAAGGCGATCGTGGCGCGTTCCCGGAGGCATGTTCCGGTGATCGCCAAGCTGGAAAAGCCCGAGGCTATTGAAAACCTGGACTCCATTCTGCGCGTGGCCGATGGTGTGATGGTCGCGCGCGGCGATCTGGGCGTGGAAATGAGCCCGGAAAAAGTTCCCGTCGTGCAGAAACTGATTATCGCGAAGGCCTGCGAAGCGCGGCTCCCCGTCATCACAGCAACGCAAATGCTCGAATCCATGACGCAGAACCCGCGCCCCACGCGCGCCGAAGCCTCCGACGTAGCCAACGCGGTCTTCGACGGCAGCGACGCCCTGATGCTCTCCGCCGAAACCGCTTCCGGGGCCTATCCGGTTGAATCCGTGCAGATGATGGACCGCATCATCCGCGAAGCGGAAGCCTACAATCCGCACGTTCTTCGGCCGCAGCCGGCGCAATTCAACATTGCCGAAACCGCCGCCGAGCTAATTTGCCACGCCTCGGAAGAATTGCAGATGAAAGTGATTGCCGTATTTACCGAGAGCGGATTTACGGCGCGTCTGGTTTCTAAGCATCGCCCGCGCCGCCCCATCATCGCGTTCTCCACGCGGCAGGAAACCCGCCGCCTGCTCTCACTCTATTGGGGCGTGATGCCGCGCACGATTGGCACCGTGAAAAACATCGAGGATCTTGTGCAAGCCGCCGAAAAAAAACTGCTGGAAGAAAAACTCGTCAAACGAGGGGACGTTGTGGGCATCGTGGCCGGAACCCCGTTGTTCGTGGGCGGCACAACCAACTTCATGAAATTTCACGTGATTGGCAGCGATGAAGAAAAAATCCGCCGGGACAGCCGCTAGCGCAGCTTCCCCGCTGTAAATCGCTTCTCCCTGGAAGAAACCCGAAAGAAAAATGATTCCCGCAAGCCCGCACGCTTTCACCCGCACATGACGGCAACACGCATCAGCGGAAATCGGGCCGAGGGGCCGGCGCTCAGTGGTGGCCCAGAACTGGTTTCACTCCGACCGTCTGGTCGGGAACATCTCCCTTGCGCCCTTTCACGCGATCGTAAACGGAAACCAGGGAGGTTGAGCCGAGGGCCTCATTGTAGTAGGTAGGCACGCCGAGGGCGGTTCTCAGCTCCTCATTGAACCGGCGCATGCGAATCAGCTGGTCGGAGTTCGCGGGAAACTTGCGCCCATCATCGGTTAGCAGGAATTTCTGATAGCCCGCATCCCACAGACGCGTGAACTGGCCGTTCATGAGGATCGTGGGAAGGATCGTCATGGTGTAGTGGTCGTCGGAAGTGCGGCGAAATTCCGCGCCGCAACCGTATTTTTCCACGCGCGTCACACCACCCGTGCTGTTCACAACAAAGGCCCGATTGGGCAACGTTTCTATCAATTTGGCTGAGAAATGATCGCTAACATTCCACATAATTGTTTCAGGATACGGAGTCTGCCGGTAAGTGTAAAGACAAAAGAAGGGTTCGCGCGGCAGGTCGCGTACGATACAGAAAACAAGCGGGATGTGCTCCCATGGAAGGCTTTGGCCGGTGCTATTGCCGCCCCGCAGCAGATCTTCCACCAGCCCACACGAGTCTTCCCAGCGGGGATTCCTGCTTCGGACGGGCTGAAATTCGCTAAGTTATGTTAAATTAGGCGAATACATCTGAGCTGGTTTAGCATCTATTGTCGGGTGTGGTGATGTATAAGCTCATTGCGATGGGCTGCCCTATGAAATGCGGGGCAAGCACGGCCTGCAGGGAATGCAGGCGGCATAACGGTCTCTGGAACGACGCTTCCGAGGCCTGAAAAGGTTAAAAAAGACTGCGGGACATGCATACGGCAAAAAAGCCTCTCCTGGACGAAGTATCGGCAAACGCGGCAGCCATTGGGCGAAGCTTGCTCGATTGCATCGGCAATACCCCGCTGCTGCGGCTCGAGCGCATCGGCCCAAACTATGCGAACGCTGAATTCTATGGCAAGGCGGAATGGCTGAATCCTGGAGGCTCGGTAAAGGATCGCCCCGCGCTGGAAATGATCCGGGATGCGGAACGTACCGGAAAGCTGAAGCCGGGACAGACCATTCTCGATGCCACCAGCGGCAATACCGGCATCGCCTACGCCATGATTGCCGCCGCGTTGGGCTACCGTGTGAAGTTGTGCCTGCCGGCGAGCGCCAGCGAGGAGCGCAAGAAGATTCTGGCGGCCTATGGCGCCGAGCTGGTGATCACTCCGGGCGACGAAGGTTCGGACGGCGCGATCCTGCGGGCGCGGGAAATCATCGCCGCCGACCCGAAAAAATATTTTTATCCCGATCAGTACGGCAACCCGTCGAATTGGCGCGCGCACTACAAAACGACGGCTCCTGAAATCTGGGAGCAAACCTGCGGGCGCATTACTCACTTCGTGGCGGGGCTCGGCACCAGCGGAACCTTTGTGGGCACCAGCCGCCGGCTGAAGGAACTGAATCCCGCAATCCGCTGCATCAGTCTGCAGCCGGATGCGTCGTTTCACGGCCTGGAAGGCTGGAAACACATGCCCTCGGCCATCGTGCCCGGCATTTACGATGCAACGCTGGCCGATGAAAATCTCTCGGTCAGCA
>DATLTA010000204.1:0-12186 GCA_035533775.1 Candidatus Dormiibacterota bacterium
ACAAAGCCGCGCTCGTCGCCGGAGCGCAAATCAGTGGTAGCGGCAGCTTTCGGCAGCACTGCGGAGCCACCGAGCGGCTCGATTCCAAGTTGCAACGGCCGGCGTGACCTCCGGCATTGAGTTTGGCCGCAATTCCCGATAGTCTCACGGTGCGGCCCGCGCGCCTGGAATGCCGCTAAGAAAGAAATCGTGACCGACAAACTGCTGCAGATGTTTCCACCGGAAGGCGTGAAGATCGTACTCACGCTCTTTCTGTGTTTTTTAATCGGCCTCGAGCGCGAAGAACATCACGCGTCCGCGCGGCCGGGTGGCAAATATACCTTTGGCGGGGTTCGCGCCTTTCCGCTGATCGGATTGATCGGCTATTCGATGGCGCTGCTTTCTGGGCAGCAACTTTTGCCGTTGACGGCCGGCTTCGCGGTGATCGGCGCGTTCCTTTGGCTGTCCTACCGGTACAAGCTGCAGACCTTCCAGGAAACAGGAGTGACGACGGAACTGTCCGGCCTGGCCACCTACGTGGTCGGCGCTCTGGTTTCCCGCGATCAATTCTGGATTGCCACTACGCTCGCCATCCTCAGCATGCTGCTGCTCGAGCTGAAGGATTTCCTGGAAACGCTGGCCACCAAGATTCCCGGCGAGGAAATTTTCACCTTCACGAAATTCCTTTTGCTGACCTGCGTCATCCTGCCCATCGTGCCGGACAAGGATTTCACGTCGTTCGCCGTGAATCCGTTCAAGGCCTGGCTGATCGTCGTGGCCATCAGCGGCGTGTCCTATGGCAGTTACCTGCTGGAGAAACTGACGGAGGGAAAAGGCGGCATCCGCCTGGCGGCCCTGCTGGGGGGCGCGTACTCCTCCACATTCACGACGTTTGTCATGGCCAAGCGGGCGCGACTGGCGAATGCGCCGCATTGCTTCTCCGGCGGAATCCTTCTGGCGTCGGGCGTGATGTATTTCCGTTTTCTCGTGCTGATCGGCCTGTTCAATCTCGACCTGTTTCACCGCCTCCTCCTGCCGTTTGTGGTATTGGGAGCGCTCGGCATGGCCGGCGGCTGGATCTGGTCCGGCATGCCGAATGGAACGGAAACGGATGTGGAGGCTGGCTACCTCACAAGAAATCCACTGGAGCTGGGAGCAGCATTTTCGCTGGCCATTGTCTTTGCCGTGATGCTCGTGGCCACGAACTATGTCCTCATTCATCTTGGCCACGTCGGGATTTACGGTTTGGCGGCCCTCACGGGCCTGGCCCCCGTGGACCCGTTCATCATGGGGCTGACGCAAACCGCCGGGAAAACGACTACGCTGGGCCTGGCCTCGGCTGGGGTGGTGATCGCGGCGGCGAGCAATAATTTCGCCAAGGCGTTCATCGCGCTTGTGATGGCGGATCGCAAGACCGGCTGGCAGAGCCTGGCACTGCTGCTTGGCCTGACGGCCCTGGGCCTGGTGCCGCTGCTGTGGATTGCGCGGTAGCCGGGCAATTGTTGCGCGGAGGGACCGCGGAGCAAGCTCCCGCCGCGCGAAACGCCCTCTCCGGCGGAATATTAAATTATTGTTAAAGTGTGTTCCTGATTTGTGCCGCGCGAAAATCTTCTGGTAGCATTTTCGTAGCAGGTTGCAGAATTGGGAGAGCCGATGATTCGCAAACTTTTCTTCGCGATTGCGATGGTTTTTTTTACCGCGCTGGCGTTGCCGGCGGCGAACGCGCAAACGGGCGGCCATGGACCGTGGCACTTCGTCGCGTCGGGCGACTCGCGGAATTGCGGCGATGTGGTGATGCCCGGAATTGCCGAAACGGCGAAAAAAAATCGGGCTGAGTTCTATTGGCACCTGGGCGACCTGCGCGCGATTTATAAGTTCGACGAGGACATTCAACACCAGCCCGAGCACCTCGGTAAACCGCTGATGATCAGCGAATACGAGCGGATGGCGTGGCCCGATGCCATCGACAACCAGTTCGCACCGTTTGGCTCCATCCCTTTTTTCCTGGGGATTGGCAACCACGAGGTATTTGCGCCGTATAAGACCCGCGAGGATTTTCTCCTGCAGTTCGCGGACTGGCTGGACACGCCGTTGCTCCGCGCGCAGCGCCTGCGCGACGATCCCAGGGACCATCTCCTGAAGACCTATTTCCATTGGATCGACCGGGGCGTGGCCTTCTACTCTCTGGACAACGCTTCCGGCGACCAATTCGACGCCGCGCAGATGCGCTGGTTCGAACGCGTCCTGGCGCAGGACCTTGCCAACCCGGCCATCAAAACCATCGTCGCCGGAATGCACAAGCCCCTGCCGGAAAGTATTTCCTTCTCGCACAGCATGAATGAGTCGCCCACGGGGACCGAGAGTGGAAGGCGCGTCTATGCCGATCTGTTGCGCGCGCAAAATGAAGGGCACAGGAATGTGTACGTGCTCGCGAGCCATGCGCACTTTTACATGAGCGGAATTTTCAATACGGACTACTGGAAAAGCCATGGCGGCGTGCTGCCGGGATGGATCGTGGGAACCGCCGGGGCGGTGCGTTACGCGTTGCCGCCCGATTCCTCGGACGCGCACGAAGCCCTCACCAACGTGTACGGATCGCTGCTGGGCACCGTGCAGCCCGACGGTAAAATTAATTTTAAATTTGAGAAACTCGAGGAATCCGATATTCCTGCGGCCGTAACGTCCCGTTACGGCAAGGACTTCGTGCACTGGTGCTTCGCGGAAAACACGGAGGCAAAATAAGCAGCGTCCGTGCCGCTACGCCCGCAGGGTATCGGCCTGCCAATCCTTCACCATGCGCTTGATGGCATTGCGTTCAGTGATTTTGTCATCGAAAACTTTCCGCGCCAGGCCGGGCAATTCCGCATCGCTCGCAAAACGGAGAGAGGCCAGCTGATCCAGCGTGAATTCCGGGATGCGCTGCTGGAAATCGGCGGGCAGCAAGCGCGCCAGCCGCAGGCGCATTTCCAGGCGGACCAGCCGGTTCTGCACGGTCAGCGTGGATTGTCTTGCAAAGAAAAAAAGCGCGATCAGCGCCGCGGCCACCAGGACGTCCATCACAGCCCCAAACGAGACGCCGTGACGCAGGTCGTACAGTTTTACCCCAAGGTTCACCAAGAGCACCAGATTCCCCACGATGAAGACGGGGACGCGGCGCGCGTGATTTTCAAACGTCTGCGGTTCCTCTTTTGCCATGTCTGTTTTTCCTTTTCTCGCGATGATTCCGCGTTTGGCGCTTTGGTTCGGGAAATGCCGTCATGGAGCCGCTTTCTTACGCTATAGGCATGCCGTCGAAATCGCGATCCGGGATTGACACAAGCCGCTGGCGGCCATACGATTTTGCGGAATCACCATCAAGGCGTGTTGGCGATCCGCAATAGGCATTTTCGCATGTTGCGGCAGTTCCAGCGCCAGATTTGGCGGCAGTTCCAGCGACTGTTCCGGCAACCGGAGGTTTGGCATGAGTCTAATAGCATTGGGCATGGATCGGCGCAGTTTCCTGAAGACGGGCGCCGCCGGGGCCGCCGGATTATGTATTGGGTTTTATTTTCCCGGAGCCGCTGAATCACTGGCCGCCACGCCCGCCGTGCCCATTGCGCTCAATGCCTGGATCCACATCGGCACCGACGACCTGGCGACCATCTACATCGACAAGTCGGAGATGGGCCAGAGCATTTTGACCGGGCTGGCGATGATCGCCGCCGATGAGCTCGAATGCGATTGGAAAAAAGTTCGCACCGAGTTTGCACCGGCCGACAAAGTCTATTACAACCCGCGATTTCACGCGCAGGGCACGGGAGGAAGTTCGGGCACGCCCACGTCGTGGACGCCTCTGCGAAACGCCAGTGCGACGGCGCGCGTGATGCTCCTGGAAGCGGCGGCGAAAAAATGGGGCGTCAGCCCGTCCGAGTGCCGCGCGGAAAACAGCACGATCCTGCACGTTTCCAGCAAGAGGCGGCTGAGTTACGGCAGCCTGGTGGAAGCAGCGGCGAAACTCCCGGTTCCCCGGAACGTGCCGCTCAAAAATCCCAGCCAGTATCACCTGATTGGCAAGCCGTTGAAGCGGCTCGATACGCCGGCCAAGGTGAATGGCTCCGCGCAGTATGGAATTGACGTGCGCCTGCCGGGCATGGTTTATGCCGTGGTGGCGCGCTGTCCCGTATTTGGCGGGAAAGTGGCCAGCTTCGATGCCACCCGGGCCAAAGCGATACCCGGCGTGAAAGACGTATTCCAGATTTCCAGTGGCGTGGCCGTGGTTGCCGACAACACCTGGACGGCCATGCAGGGCCGCCGCGCGCTGGTCGTGCATTGGGACGAAGGTCCGCACGCGAATCTCACCAGCGCCGCAATCAGTAAAATGCTGGCCGACGCCTCCACGCAGCCCGGCCATGTGGCGCGAAACGATGGCGACGCCGCGGCGGGGCTGGCGTCCGCTGCGCAGAAGATTGAAGTCGATTACGAGGTTCCCTACCTGGCGCACGCCACGATGGAGCCGATGAACTGCACCGCGCATATACAGGCCGATCGCTGCGACGTGTATGCGCCCACGCAGAATCAAACCAATACCCAGGCCATCGCCGCGCAGATCACCGGGCTGGACCTGAAATCCGTGTTCGTGCATACGACGTTTCTCGGAGGCGGATTCGGCCGCCGGTTCGAAAAGGATTTTGTCGGCGAAGCGGTGGAAGTGGCAAAGGCGGCGGGCGCGCCGGCCAAGGTTACCTGGTCGCGGGAAGATGACATGCAACACGACTACTATCGCATGGCCTCGCACGCGCGGTTCACGGGAGGCCTTGACGCGGACGGCTGGCCCGTGGCCTGGATGAATCGGATTGCCAGTCCATCCCTGCTGGCGCGCTTCGGCCCGCTCAAGGATAACTTCGATCCGCGAAGCGTGGAGATTGCGGACGCCGTTCCTTACGCCATTCCCAACATTCGCGTGGAGTTCACATTGGCCGATCCGGGCATCCCCGTGGGATTCTGGAGGTCGGTGGGCGCCTCTCAAAACGGTTTTTTCCTGGAAAGTTTTATCGACGAACTCGCCACGGCGGGGAAAAAAGATCCTTACGAACTCCGGCGGCGATTGCTTGAAAAATCGCCCAGGTACCTGGCCGTGCTGGAGGCGGCCGCGAAAGGCGCGGGTTGGGGCAAGCCCCTGCCCGCGGGCAGGTTCCGCGGAATCGCCATCGTGAGCGCGTATGACGGCTTTGTGGCTCAGGTGATTGAAATTTCACTGGATCGTGCGCGACGCGCGCTGAAGGTGCACCGCGTGGTGTGCGCGCTGGATTGCGGGCGCATCGTGAATCCTTCCAGCATCCAGGCGCAGGCGCGCGGCTCGATCGTATTTGGGCTGACGGCGGCGCTTCACGGCGCGATCACGATCGACCGCGGGCGCGTCCAGCAGCACAATTTCGACGACTACGTGATGCTGCGCTTTAACCAGATGCCCGAAATCGAAGTGCACGTCATCTCCAACGAAGAAACCCCCACCGGCGCTGGTGAATTCGTGGTGCCCCCGGTTGCCCCGGCATTGTGCAATGCGATTTTCGCCGCCACGGGCAGGCGCGTCCGGCGTTTGCCGGTGCGTCCCGAGGACTTGGCCTGACGAGAGCCCGGCCGGGCGCGGCGCATGCGATCTTGATTTCAAAACCGGCGCGGACGCGCCTGAATCACTGAATCATCGGAGGAACCCTGGTGCTGAAAATGAGACGGGTATTTGCCATGGCAATCGCCGCGGCGTTGTTGATGGCCGGAGTATTTTTTGTGTTTGCCCGGAGCACTCCGGCGCAGACCGGGGCACATAACGGCGCGCTTCGCGTCTACGCTTCCGACGGCATCA
The DNA here is from genome assembly GCA_035533775.1 of Candidatus Dormiibacterota bacterium. Lineage (GTDB taxonomy): Bacteria > Acidobacteriota > Terriglobia > Acidiferrales > UBA7541 > Palsa-360. The sequence continues at coordinate 5,819 of DATLTA010000204.1, forward strand.
AAGCGGCCTATCTGGAACTGGTTCCCCAGATGGAGCAGGCCACCGGACGAAAGCTGGTGACCGTGTTCGACTCCTCGAAAAATATAAGGAAGAAGATCCAGGCGGGAGAACCCTTCGACGTCGCGATTCTGACGTCCGACATCATCGATGACCTAATCGGGCAGGGAAAAATCTCGGCCAATTCGCGCATCGATTTGGCGCGCACCGGAATTGGCCTCGGCGTTCGCGCCGGAGCGCCCAAGCCCGACGTGAGCACGCCGGAAGCGATCAAGCAGACGCTGTTGCATGCCAAGTCCATCAGCTTCAATCCCAGCGGCGCCAGCGCCGTGCATATCTACGACATGTTTGATCGTCTGGGGATTGCCGGGGCCGTCAAGCCAAAATTGATCCTGAACGCCGAGGCTGGAGGCCCGCAGCGCAACGTCGTCGCAGGCAAGGCGGAGCTTGTCATGACGCTGGTTCCCGAGATCCAGTTTTTCCCCGGCACGGAGCTGGCAGGTCCGCTGCCGGCTGAGTTCCAGAGCTACGTGAATTTTTCCGCCGGCATCGCCACGGGCACGCGGGACCGGGCCGCAGCCCGGGCGTTGATTCAGTTCCTTAGCGGACCCGCAATGGCCCCAGTCTTGAAAGCCAAGGGCCTGGAGCCTCGCTGAATCGAGCCCGGCGGGCGTTGAGACGATTTCTTCGCAATGAGGAAATCTCCTCCTGTAAAATTATTCGGAACGCCCGGGTACGTTCTGCGGCAAACGGAGCCGGAGGAGATCTTCAACGTCGCCGATTTTGTCCCCCAGTAAATTGAGCTTGCGCGACAGTCCCTGAATTTCGGATTCGGCGCGGCGGTTCACGTCAAAATCGAGTTCACCTCGCAGGCGATCCTTCGTGTCCTGCCGGTTCTGGCTCATCATGATGACCGGCGCCTGAATCGCCGCGAGCATGGAAAGAAACAGATTCAGCAGGATGAACGGGTAGGGATCCCAGGCTGATTGCCTGAGCGCAATGTTGATCGCCGTGTATGTGCAGAGAACCACACCAAACAGGATGATGAAAGTCCACGATCCGCCAAACCGCGCGACGGTATCGGCAATGCGCTCGCCGAAGGTCGCCTCCTCTTCAATGATGGCGTTCGCGTTGCGAGCGGCGCGGATGCGCACGAGCTGTTGCGAGGCATGAAATTGTCGTCCCAGCACGACGAGCATATCCATTCCCGCCAGCGGCTTGCGCTGCAATAAAATCGCGATGTCTTCCCGGTCCACTTCCAGGCACACGGTTTCTTCGATGGCCGTGGCGTTGGTCTGGTGGGGCGTTTTTTCGAGCATGGATGCGAAGCCAAAGAATTCGCCATGAGCGGGTTCGTCGACGATCACTTCCTGCTGATCCTCGTCTACTGTGGCGACGCGGACTAATCCGGAAACCATGACATACGCCTGCCCTCCCGGATCGCCGATTTTATAGATCCGTTGCCGGGGCGCGAAGGTCTTGAGTTCGACCTGCCCGGCCAGTACGGCGGTTTCCTCGTCATCCAGCAGGGCGAACAAAGGTACATCTTTTAACACATCCGGGCTGCACGCCATCGATCACCTCTCCGGTAAATTGTGTTTGGACCGAAACGAGCATACAGGGAGTCTGAATCCAGGCGCACCCGATTTTTTCAAGGGGCGGGCATTTGGGCGCACGGATTGTGACAGAGGCGGGTGACGGTCAGGGGCGGATGCCGGCGGCGCGTTGCGCGACGTACTCGCGCATCGCGGTGTCGAAGGCGCGTTCCAGTTTCTGCACCAGCGGGCCCGCCACCAGGGAATACTTGTGGCCGGCGATTTCGCTGACCCCCAGCAAGGTCCGATTGGTCGAAGTAATGAAAACTTCGTCGGAGGAATAGAGATCCTCGGGCGTCAGGGTTCGTTCGATAATCTGCAGGCCCGCGCGCGGGGCGATATCGATCAGCACGCCGCGCGTCACGCCCTCTAGGCATCCCGAGGAAAGCGGCGGCGTGAATATGGCGCCGCCCTTCACGCAGAAAATATTCGCGGACGTGCATTCGGACACTTCGCCGCGCTCGTTCAGCATAATCACTTCGGTCCAGCCCGCCTTTTGCGCTTCCGCCAGGTGCCAGACGTTGGTGAGCCACGCCGTGGTTTTCACGCCTGCCAGAGGCGAGGCCGCGTGCCGTCCGTGTGCGGCCACGTTCAGGCGCGCCTGCTCGGCATGCGCGGGCAATCCCGCCGTGCACAGAATCAAATCCACCGGCGGCCTCGGCTCATCGCTTTGCCAGAAGCCGACGCTGTTATAAATCGCATAGATTCGAGCGGTGCCTTCGACCACCTGATTGGCAGCCAGCAGTTCGCTCAGATGCCGCCGTACCTGCGCGGGATCGAACGGGAAGGGCAGGCGAATGCGGACCGCGTCTTTTTCCAGCCGCCGCCAGTGCCGTTCGTAGGCGAACGCTTCGCCCTGAAAAATCCTCAGCGTGGTAAACAGGCCCCAGCCGTTCAGCAGTCCCGCCTGGCCCGGCGAAAGGCGCGCCTGCTCGATAGGAATAATCCGGTCGTTGTGAAAAATATGCCGATGGATCAAGTGAACCTCGTGCGCAGCCCTGCGGCGAAGCGCCCCGATATTCTAACGCAACGCGGGAGATAGAGGCTGGCCCTCGATTGGGCCAGTTGATGAATTGAGCAAAACCGATCGCGCGGCACGCGCCGCACTCACGCAGCCGTAATGCGGTCTTCCGGTACTTCCACTTCGCTGACGCCGCGAAATGAAAAAAGCAGCTTGACCAGATATTTCGGAGGGGTTTCGGAAGTCTGCCGCACGATGTGGCCGACGGCGGCCGTTACCGCCGCATGAAACAGCACGTTGCCGGATTGCATTCCGGCGAGGTTTACGCGCACCGGCTGCCCGGGTTGCATTGAAGCCATTTTTTGCCTCTTATAAATTGTGGTCTTGCAGCGGCGCAATTGCAAGGCGGGTAACGGGGTGTCCCGCAAAAACGGGCCCGCCTGCCGATTCGGTTTGCAAGCCGGCGCGAGTTGGCTGGTTGCCGTATCGCTGATGATCCGCACATGCCCGAACGGCTGCCGGGGGCGGAGTTTAAGGCCCTTCGAGACGCCTCTTTGCGCGCTGCCGGAATCGCTCCATAGCGGGGGGGGGGAGGTTGGCATTCGCAGAACTGCGGTACTTTTAGGTCCTAAAGGCGGAGTACCTGGAAACAGTGTGCTTTTCGCTCCGCCTATGAAATGAGTATTGACATGGAAGCCACAACTTCTTACTCTTACGTACGTAGCCCTCTCTGGAGGTTTTGTGCGGACACGAATATTGAAGATTAGCCTTCTGGTTGCCCTTGGCGTAGCTCTGGTTGGATTGCCGGCAATGGCTGCTCCTGCGAGTCCAGCATCGGTGCCCTTGGGTGTCGTTTTGCAAGCAAATCGTGCCCAGATCGGTACAGATATGACTTCCGGTGGCGCAACGATTTATGATGGCGATCTTTTGCAGACTGGCGGAAATGGGACGCTTCGCGCTCGATTGGGCACATCTCAAGTGTATCTGCGCCAGAACTCTGCGGCACAGGTGCGCAACCTCTCCAACGGATTTGCCGCCGATTTGACGGCAGGCACGATTGTTGTTTCTTCAGAGGAGGGGCGAACATTTCAATTGTCCGCCAATGGCGCGACGATCCGTCCTGTTGGCACACATACTACGGTTGCCCAGATTACCCGGGTGAGCCCCAACGAACTGGTTCTGACCAGCAGTCGTGGGTCGTTCGAAGTCGCCATGGGCGATGAAGTCAAGACCGTGGAAGCTGGCAGCTCCTACCGCATGGAATCCGAACCCGACGCTTCCGATCCCGGGCCGCAGGGTGGGCCGTATCATCCCGCGCGGAACCGGTTTCTTTGGATTGCAATCGTTGGCGTGTCTGCCGGCACCGCAATTGGCGTCTGGCGCGCGTTGGTAAGTCCGAGCGAACCATAAAAAATCACAACGAAATTTCGATTTTAAGGGCGGCCTCCAATGGCCGCCCTTTTTTTTCGGTGCTTTCCTCATCACAAAAAGTCTGGTCCGGCAGCGAAACGTCCGGAAAATAAGCCGAGAATGATTTCTCGCGGCCCCGCGCGGATTTGCGGCCATTGTAGGCACTATGTAAATGAAAGCATTGCCGGAGGCCTTTGCCTGCTGTTTTCCGGACTGTGGCAGGATTGGGCATCGTGCAACAAGGTCGTGCGGGCGTCGGCGCTTGCCCTTGATAAAATGGGAGCATGCGGTATTTCGCAGCGCATCTGCTTCGGTCCTGCGCGGTTTTGTGCCTGGTTGCAGCCCTGCCCGGAGTCGCGTCTGCCGACACGATTTATCTCAAGAACGGCCAGCAAATCACGGCTGCCGGCGTGGTCCAGCAAGACGGCCAGGTCAGTTACGAGACTTCCGCCGGCCAGATGAGCCTGCCCTCTTCCATCGTGGATCACGTCATCCGAAACAAACTTTCGATGGTTCCCACTCCCGGAACGCCAGGGGACAGGGCCGCGAATCTGCCTATGGCAGCCCCGAACGCCCTGGAGCGTCCGGCCGAAGATGAAGCCTCGCGCGCGGCGGTACGCGACGGCTCGATCGATCTTGATCTGCTCTCCCGGTTGGAATCGGACGCGGACGCAAATCCCACGCGCACGGCGGTTGCACGCGTGGTTGCTGCCGAAAGCGCCGCGGCGCAATTCGAAATCAGCGTCGGCGATTTGGAGCAGGCCATCAGGCATTACAACTCCGGGCTTCGCTATGACGCCAATAACGTTGGATTGCTGCTGCAAACCGCGTACCTGCACCTTCGCCGCAGCGAGTATTCGGCTGCCCTGGATCTTCTGAACCGCGCGCGGCGCATCGAACCGGATTCTCCCGACGCCGCGAAGCTGACGGGTTGGGCCTATTACGGGCTGAATCGCACCGGCGACGCCGTCTCGGAGTGGAAACGAGCTCTGGCGCTGAAGCCGGATGCGGAAGTGCAGCACGCGCTGGAAAAAGCCGAGCACGACACGCAAGTGGAAGCTTCCTATAGCAAAAGGGAAACCATGCATTTCCAGCTGAGGTACAACGGGGACGCCGCGCCTGAGCTTGCGCGCGAAGTGCTGCAAACCCTGGAATCCGAGTTCAACGAGATTTCCCTGGCACTGGACTACACTCCGCCCGAACGGATCGGCGTGATCCTCTACACCAATCAGGCGTTCATGGATATTACGCGCGCGCCTAACTGGGTCGGCGCGCTCAATGATGGCCGCATCCGCGTGCCGGTCGAAGGCCTGCCCGGCATGACCGATGAACTGGCGCGCGTGCTGAAGCACGAACTGACGCATAGTTTTGTCTCGCAGAAAACCGGCGGGCATTGCCCCGTATGGCTGCAGGAGGGCATCGCGCAATACATGGAAGGCAAGCGTAGCGGAAACGTTGCCGCGGCCCTTTCTTCGGCCTATCAGCGCCATATGGAATTTTCTCTTTCCTCGTACGAAACCTCCTGGCTGAATTTGCCCCGGCAAACCGCCCTCAACGCCTATGCCTGGTCGCTGGCGACCGTCGAAGCAATTGTCGCCTCGTATGGAATCGATGATTTGACCCGCATCCTGGACCGTCTTGCCGCAGGCGACGCTCCGCAAGACGCGGTTCACGCCGTCCTGAATGATTCCTACGCCGAGTTGACTCAATTCACCGTGGAGTATTTGCGGAAGGCGTATCTCTAGACAGCGTTTAGAAACATCCACGCCATTGGTCAGGGACTCGGGCTTGCGGATTTTCCGAGTGTCGCCAGCAAGCCGGCCAGCAACGCGGCGCGTTCGGGCAATCTGTGGATCACGGCATTCTCGTTCTTGCTGTGCGCGCCTTCGCCAACCGCGCCCAGGCCATCAAGTGTCGGAATTCCCAGAGCGGCGGTGAAATTTCCGTCCGATCCTCCGCCCACGCGCGCTTCGCCCAGTGTCACGCCCATTTCCTTTGCCAGCGCACGAGCTTTTGCGTAAAGCGCGGCGTTCGTGCCCGGCTCCATCGGAGGGCGGGTGAATCCGCCGCGGATTTTCAGATGTGCGCCGCGCAGGATCGGGCGCAGCGCGCGAAATTTCCGTTCAAGGGCCCGCATATCCGCCGGACGCGTCGCGCGCACATCCAAAATCACTCGCGCCTGTTCGGGAATTACGTTGGTGCGTGTGCCGCCTTCGATCACGCCCGCATTCACCGTGATTCCGCGGCGCGGCTGGTTCCAGCGCGAGATGCGCGCAATCTGGCGGGCGAGTTCTTCAATTGCGTTGACGCCATCCTCGGGGTTGAGGCCCGCGTGGGCCGCGCGCCCCGTGGCGGCCAGTTCGAACTCTCCCACGCCCTTGCGGCTGGTTTTTACCCGGCCATCG
>DATLTA010000205.1:0-9771 GCA_035533775.1 Candidatus Dormiibacterota bacterium
ACATTGGGTCGTGATCAATTTCATGCGCGGGGTGTTCAAACAGAAGGGTGCTCCTCCGTCCATTCGCCGAATTACAAAGGAAAGCGGCGTGGATACGAAGGCTCTCTACGCGTTATTCCCGAATGGGCCTGCAAAAAAAGCAGCAAAGATCGCGGGTTTGCCGAAGCCGCAAAGCTGTATTTAGGAAGGATGGACAATCGTGTCAGAACAGAAGACTCGTCAGCCAGTTGAGAGAGTATCTGTTATTGTATCGCGCGGGTCCCTGGAGGGGGTCTATCCAGCGCTCATTATGGCTAACGGGGCAAGGATGGAAGGAATAGAGGCCTCGCTCTTTTTCACATTTTTCGGTCTGGACGCAATTATCAGCAAGCGTGTAGACCACCTTAAGGTGGCCACAGTAGGTAATCCGGCGATGCACATTCCGACTTTATTGGGGGCATTGCCCGGAATGTCGTCCTTCGCTACCTTCATGATGAAAAAAGAGATTTCAAAGCTAGACATCCCTCCCATAAGCGAGTTTTTACAAATTATTCATGACGCGGGTGGCGAGATCTATGGATGCAAAGCTTCTGTGGAAATGTTCCATCTCAAGAAGGAAGATTTCGTTCCGCAAGTTAGCGACATCATCACGGTGGGCGAGTTTTACGAAAAATCGGCAGGCGCACAAATCATATTCACGTAGTGTTCTGTGGATGTCGGTTACAACCGCACAGGCTTTGACCAGGTGTTGCGTCGAGCCGTTGAGACTACCGCCGCGTGCCGACTCGATCAGAACACAAAAACGAAATCCAAAGAGGGGACCGAATGAACTCCAAGTTTTTACGGTTATCCAGCACTAAAGCCTATCTATTCGCCGGTCAATCGATTCGCAGAATTGGGCCCACATCACTGGTTGGACTGGCGGCATTGTTGTTTCTTGTGCTTCCGAGTTGCGCCGATTGCCAGACCGCTCCTGACCCGGTCGCTCAGGAATTCCCAAACCAATATTTTCGAAACAATTTACCGAGCTCCGACCTGGCGCAGCTCTATCCTCACGACTGGAAGGCTTATGCCTCCGCGTCCGGGCGCAACGCCGCTTTTACCCTTCCTGACTCCGCCCCAGAGAATCTAAAAAAAGGAGTTCAATGGTCCTTCGCTGGCGCCGGTGCTATTCCTCTCGATGGCCCGCCATTGAATGGTGATTTTAAGGTCACGGCCTACACGAACGGCATGCCAGTGGGCGTTTCGGTCGTGCAAGGCATTGTCTACGTGGGGGATGACAACGGCTACACATATGCCCTCAACGCAGTCACCGGAAAGTTAATCTGGTCTCACTACGGCTGGAACATGAATATGAGCAATCCTCTGGTGGACGGCGATCGCGTATTCGTCTCCACCGGCAACGCCTATTTTAATTATGAAAATACCATGCAATATGTGAAGGGAAAAAGGACCATCCGAGGACCGGGCCTGAACTCGATTTATGCTCTCGATCGCAAAACAGGTAGTGAAATTTGGGTGTATCACACTCCGGGCGAGGTGATGCCGACTCCCGTGGACCTAGACGGCTTTCTCTACGTGGGGACAGGCGACGGCCACGTTTATAAATTAGACGCCGCAGCCGGAAAACTCGTCTGGAAGACCGACATCGAATCATTCGTAAGTATGTCCTCTCCCGTTGCCGGTGACGGCAACATCTTTCTCGGCGGCACCTATCCAAACTATTTCTACGCCATCAATCAAAAAACGGGACAGGTGTCGTGGAAAACAACTATTCCGAATTTAGTGGCGACTGGGATCAGCGATTGCACGCCGGCATACTCCTCGGGCATTGTCGTCCAAGAAGCTACCATCGAATCGGGAGAGGCGTCGAATCCTGTTGCTAACGTGCTCCTGGCAATGGATGGGAAGACCGGAAAGATTTTGTGGCAGCGACGAATGAACAACGGACCAACCCCACCAGCGATGAAAACTGCGACCCCCATGATTGAAGACGGTGTGGTGTATGAGGGCAGCCCAGTCAGCGGGGACTATCATGCGTTTGATCTCAAGACTGGCCGTGAACTTTGGAAAGTACAGTTGGGAAGTCAAATACGAGCGGGAGCGGCCGTAGTGAACGGCGTAGCTTATGTTCCCTATCACTCGGGCGATATTGCGGCGATTCGCATCTCTGATGGCAAGTTGCTTGGACAAAAGCACATCGGTGGCTCGTTTGGACCGTCCTCACCCGTGATTGTGGGAGGAACCCTTTATGTATCAAATGTGTTTGGATGGGTGAACGCGATACCACTAAGCCAAATCCAGATAGGGTTGGGATCGCGTTAACCGCGGCACGATCCCTATTTATAGAGCACTCTTTTCGGCAACTGGCTTTTGCTGCAGCGAAAGAGTTCTAAAACACAAGAATGTATCGCCCCAGATGATTGAATGAAAAGGATGGGAAAAGTGGTGCGCCCGGAGAGATTCGAACTCCCGGCCTTCTGGTTCGTAGCCAGACGCTCTATCCAGCTGAGCTACGGGCGCACAGTTGCGAAAAAGATTCTACCACGCAAAAGATGGCGCGGCCAGAATCCGCGTTTTACCGGCCAGCGACGGCCAGGGCGATGGCCGATTCCAAGCCTTTCATCATGGCCGTGAAAGCGGCGATATCAAGCGATTGAGGGCCGTCGGACAGGGCGCGTTCCGGGCACGGGTGAACCTCGACGATGATGCCGTCGGCGCCGACGGCGACGGCCGCGCGCGACGCTGCGGGAATCAGGCTGCGGCGGCCGGTGGCGTGCGACGGATCGACGACCACGGGCAAATGGCAAAGCTCCTTGGCCAGCGCGACGCCTGCAATGTCGAGCGTGTTTCTCAGTTCGGAGTCGAACGTCTTGATGCCCCGCTCGCACAGCACGACATTGGGATTGCCGCCGGATAGCAGATATTCCGCCGCCAGCAGCCATTCCTTGATCGTCGCCGAAGGGCCGCGCTTGAGCAGCACGGGGCGCGGCACCGTCGCCAGACGCCGCAGCAGCGGATAATTCTGCATGTTGCGCGCGCCGACCTGCATCATGTCCGCGTATTCCACGACGGCATCCAAATCCTCGACGCCCATCACTTCGGTCACGATCGGAAGGCCCGTCTCCTCGCTTGCTTCCTTCAAAATTTTCAGTCCTTCCAGGCCCAGGCCCTGGAAATCGTACGGCGAGGTGCGCGGCTTGAACGCGCCGCCGCGCAGAATGTGGGCTCCGGCCGCCTTGACGCCGCGCGCGGTATCCATCAACTGCTCGCGCGATTCCACCGAACACGGCCCCGCGATCACCACCAGGTCCGGCCCGCCGAACTTCACGCCCTTCACATTCACCACCGAGCCCTGCGGCCGCAGTTCCCGGCTCACCAGAGTAAACGGCTGGGAAATGATAATGACGTCCGACACTCCCGGAGCCACGCGCAGCGATTCCACTTCACTGCGCCGCCCGCGATTTTTGCCGACCACGCCGACCACGGTGCGCTCGGCCCCCTGAATCAGATGGGGCTCAAATCCGCACTCCCTGATTCTCTCCATGACGTGCTCGATCTGCTCCTTCGTCGCCGTTGCCGACATGTTGACGATCATTGACAGTCTCCTTTGCCGATCTTTTGCCAGTCTTGATTACATGGGCCGCGAGGGCCGCGAGCGCGCATAAAAAAAGCCGCGAACCCTGTGGGTACTCGCGGCCAGTTTCGGGAATCTTTTCGCGCTGCTTGCTTGCTGCTTTACCTCAACTCGCGCGCGATCCGCCCCTGGCCGCTCCCCACCCATGGGAAGCGGTACGTAAAGGCGAACCAATAATAATTGCGCGTTTGCATAATCGAGTCAGCCTGCACGAGCGATACTACGCGGAAATGCCTCGAAAGTCAAGGTTTACTGGGGAAATACCGATAAACCGGGGATTGCAGCACAGCAGGCGCAGAGTTCGCTGAGAACCCCGAACCCATAAAATCCTTCACGGACTGCAAGTGTCTTTCCCCGTGCTTCTCTGCATTAAATAATTTCTCATTGGGCTCCGCAAAATCCCTGCCCGCTCAACCGCGCTTCACGTCTTCGCTCAGGACGATGGCCTCGGCGACTTCCTTCATCGACTTCCGGCGCTGGCGGCTCTGGCGCTGAATGGTGAGGTAAGCTTCCTCCTCGGTGATTTTCAGTTCGCGCTGCAGGATTCCCTTGGCGCGCTCGACCAGCTTGCGCGTCTCCAGTTTTTCGGAGAGATGAACGTTCTCGGTTTCCAGGCGCGCCATTTCGATTTCCGCTCCCACCAGAAATCCGATGGTGGAAATCAATTTGATCTCGCGCTCCGAATATTCGTGCGGCTCGCGATTCTGCAGGTTGATGACGCCGACGATACGCCCGCGGCACAGAACCGGCACGGACAGAAACGCTTCAAAGCAGTCTTCCGGCAAATCCTTGAACAATTGGAAACGGGGATCCTGCGACGCGTTGATGGCCACCGCGGCCGGCCGGCCATGTTCTGCCACCCATCCCGTGATACCCTGCCCCAGCCTCAGCTTGAGGCGGTCCACAACCTCGGGATGCGCATTCTTCGATGCGCGGAGAATCAATACACCATCTTCCAGTCCATACAGAAAACAGGAATCGCAACTTACCACCGAAGCGGCAAAGTCCACGATGTGCGTCAGGACTTCTTGCAGGGGATCCGCCGCCGCCATGCGGCTGACCATCTGATGGAGAAATTCCACTTCCGAATTTTCGCTCATAGTGTGTTTGGAAAGGTCACTGGTCACAAACCAAGGCTATGCGTGAACACAGCGACTGTCCAATTCTTCCTATGGATGCGAACGATAAGACTTTGCGTGGCGTCGCGCCCGGATTACAAACGTGATTTTTGCAGGACAGGCTTCAGCCTGTCTTCTTCCGGTTCTTTCAAGATCAAAATGAAAATCAAAAGCGAACAGGCTGAAGCCTGTTCTACTGGCGCTTGTAGCGCAAAATCTCCGCGCTGCGCTGGGCCGATTCCATGACCAGGTATCCCATCTTCGGGTGGGTGGGTTCCATGTCCGCGGCGATGCCGTACTCGCGAAGCCTCTCGGAGGTCGTGGGGCCGACCGACGCCACCAGCATGCGCGAAAGGGCGCGGCGCACGGCGTCTTCCTGCTTCATCTCCGCCGCGATTTGCAAAAGATGGTTCACCTGCATCCCCGTCGTGAACAGTACAACGTCGATTTCCCCGCGCGCAATTGCCGCGACGGCGGAGCGCAACGGACCGACATCCTCCGGCAAACCCCATTCGTAGACTGGGATGGATGTGACTTGCGCGCCGCGCCGCGCGAGCCCTGCCAGCAGATCGGGATTGGACACCCCGTATTCCTGCACGGCCACGCGGCGCCCCTGCAACGGCAGAGTCGCGGCATTTTCATCCAGCGCGCGCAGCACTTCGCGCCACGTATTCGGTTCCTGGGCGGTCAGCGCGACCGGCACATTCCATTCCCTCAACACGGCCACGGGCTTGGGGCCGCGCGCAACCACCGCAATCTTTCGCAGCTCCGCCAAAAACGGCTCGCGGGGGTGGACCGTTTCCACAACCCGGCCAAGCGCACGCGCCCCGACGCCGGTCAGGAAAATGACCATGTCGATTTCCCCCGCGAAAAGTTTCCTGGCAAACGCCAGCCCTTCCGTATTGGTTTCCAGGGGAATTTCGCGCATTGACGGCGCCACCGTGGCGATTCCGCCGCTCGCCGCGATCAGCTTCGCCATTTCAGGCCCGCGCCGGCTTTCCAAAGTGAGCACGCGAAGCCCCGCAAAATTTTTCCTGCTGCTGGCGTCCGGCATGGCCACATCATGCCGCATTTGCCGAGTTTGTTCCACGGGGAAGAGGTAGAACAGGCTTCAGCCTGTTTGTTTTTTGATTGAGCGGGATCGAACGATCGGACGATTCCGCATTTCTGGTTTCAATTTTGCCCGTTCAAAAGGCAAACAGGCGGGAACGTGCAATCTTTTGGCCCTGCTTATTGCGAATAGCAAACAGGCTGAAGCCTGTTCTACTCAACCCCTACGGCGATGGGAGGCTGGTGGAAACTGCGGCCTTTTCGTTCCTTGCCCAGGGCGATGGTCACGATGAGCACCGAGATGGTGACAATTTCAAATCCCGCCAGGGCCCACTGGTAGCCCACATGCTCCCGCAACATGAATTCCACGGTATTGGTTGGCGCGGCGATGAGAATCCCCAGCTGGTAGGCCAGCCCGGGAACCAACCCGCGCGTGGCATCCGCCGAAAGCTCGGTAAGATGGACGGGAATCACGCCCCACGCGCCCTGCACTCCCGCCTGCATCAGGAAAGCGGCAATGGCGAGCACGACGATCGATGTGCCGAACGCCCAGAACGGAATCACAACCAGCGCCAGAACCAGCGCCATGATCATGGTGAACCTTCTTCCCAGCTTGTCCGAAAATTGCCCGAAAACAATCGCGCCGAGGATGGCCCCCACGTTGTACAGCATGGCCATGTACGATTGCATCGCGGGAGATAATTTATGCACGCTGCCAAGGAAATCCGGATACAGGTCCTGCGTGCCGTGCGAAAGAAACATCATGAACGTCATCAGCAGAACCAGGTATAGGAAACTCTTCCACTGCGTGGCCACGATTTTCAGGACCGCGCCGGTGGAAGGCGCGCGATGCTGTTTCCAGGCCTCCGATTCAGGCACGTGATAGCTGATATAAAACGCCAGCAGCGCCGGCAGCCCGCCCAACCAGAACATCGGGCGCCAACCCCAGGTGGGCAGGACAAAACGCGCCACGATGGCGGCAAGCAAATACCCGAACGAATACCCGCTCTGCAGAATGCCGGAAAGAATTCCCCGCCACCGTGCCGGAACCGATTCCATCGCCAGCGAAGCCCCGATGCCCCATTCCCCGCCCATCCCGATGCCATAGAGCGCGCGCATCACCAAGAAAAAAGTAAAATTGGGTGAAAATCCGCAGGCCAGCTCCACCACGGAGAAGAAGACCACGTTGGCCATCAGCGGAATGCGCCGGCCATAGCGGTCCGTCATGAGCCCGAAGATGAGCGCGCCCACCGGGCGCATCACCAGCGTGACGAACAAGGAGGCGATGACCGCTCCCTTTCCTACATGAAATTCCACCGCGAGCTTGTCAATCAGGAAGACCACGACGAAGAAGTCAAACGCGTCCAGTGTCCATCCCAGAAAGGATGCCGCCACCGCGTGCGTCTGGCCCGAGCTGGAAAGACCGGGTATCCCGCTATCTCGCCCCTTGCTAGTCATTCACTTCCCCCAAGACTGCGCCACCGGCGCGCAGAAAATTATCGCGGTATAACGGCGTCGCGCAAACCGTGGCCCGCGCGAATCGCCGGCAAAAATTCTCGACCCGGCGGGAATTTTTCCTTCTCGTCGAATGGCGCCGGCATTCCGAACGTTCCGGGCGCGAAAACCGGTTTCTTTTTCAGCAATCGGCTGTCCAGTTTCGTTTCCCGCAAGCGAAGTGTCAAACGAAAACACGGGCGAAACCGATTTTTTATGCGGCACTTCGCGGATGGCTCGCCGAAAATTAAACCGCGCGTGATCGCGGGGCGAATTAGTGGAGTACAATGCCTCCCGCCATGTTCACTGAAAATTCAGGCGAAAGATTCGCGCTCGCCGTCCGGTCCGGTGTCCGGTGAATCCGCGCCCGCAACCCAGGACGCTGCCGCGCGTCGTCAACATCGAGGATTTGCGCCGCAAGGCGCAGCGCCGCTTGCCTCAGGCGGTCTTCGACTACCTCGATGGTGGCGCCGAAAGGGAAATCACACTGCGCGAGAATGTGCGCGCCTTCGAATCGGTGACATTCCGGCCGCGCCATGCGGTGGCGGTGCCGCAATGCGATATGCGGACCAAAGTCCTGGGCGCCGAACTTTCCTTTCCCGCCATCCTTGCGCCCATCGGCTACAGCCGACTCATGCACCCCAAGGGCGAATGCGCCGCGGCGGCCGCAGCCGGCGCCGCCGGCACGGCATACACGCTTTCCACCCTCTCCGGCCACAAACTGGAAGATGTTCGGGTGTCGACGACCGGCCCAGTCTGGTATCAGCTTTATCTGGTGGGCGGACGTCCCGCCGCCGAGGCCGGGCTGGAGCGCGCCTGGCGCGCCGGGTTTTCCGTGCTGGCCGTCACGATCGATACGGGCACGGTGGGCAGGCGCGAGCGTGACGTCCGGAACGGCACCTCCGAACTGATGGGTGACAACTTTCTGAAAAAAATTCCGCACCTTTCGCAGGTTTTTTCCCGCCCGGGATGGCTGGCGGGCTTCCTGATGGACGGCGGCCTCCCGAAGCTTCCCAACATTATTGTCCCCGGAGCGGGGCCGTTGCCCATTATGGATGTCGCCCCTGCGCTGGCCGATTCGGTAGTGACCTGGCAGGATTTTCAATGGCTGCGCAATGTGTGGCCCGGACCGATCGTCGCCAAGGGAGTGCTGACGGGAGACGATGCGCGCCGCGCCATCGACGTGGGAGCCGCCGGCGTCATCGTTTCCAATCACGGAGGCCGCCAGCTGGACGGCGTTTCCGCGACGCTTCGTGCGCTGCCGGAAATTGTGAAGGCCGTCGGTGGCCAGGTGGAAGTTTTGATGGATGGCGGCGTGCGCCGCGGCGGCGATATCGCAAAGGCCATCTGTCTTGGCGCGCGGGCCGTGCTGATCGGACGCGCCTACGCCTACGGGCTCGCCGCCGCCGGAGAAGCGGGAGTCAACACGGCCGTCGCCATCCTGCGCGCGGACCTGGAACGCACGTTGAAATTGCTGGGCTGCTCAGCAATCACCGACCTCGACCGATCGCTTGTAGAAATTCCGCAGGGCTGGCCGGTTTAACCGCAGTTTTTTCCCGATCACATCGGGATGTCGCTCAGGGGCTGGCGAATCGCCGTGAAAATGCGAGCTTGTCGGGAGTCACTGCCGGGAAAGGACGGAAAAGGAGAAGACCCCGGGTTCGTCAGGGGGATGCAAACCCGGGGCCGGGGGGTTAATACAGCGGAGGGCCGGAATAAAACCGTCGTTCAATCTCGTTCTGCGAGCGGACCGGCGACTTTGAAAAAAAATGTTCGGCCCCTGGGAACGGGCCTAGTTCATCCTAGTTCATAACGATGCTTGCCCAGTTGTCTTGTTCGACGGCCAGAATCATTGGCTTATAGATATCGATGTCCCAGGCGTCTCCGACTCGAAAGCGGACCGTACCTTCCGACTCTCCCAGGATTACCCCACGCAGCGGAACGCGCAAATCCCCTGTAGCAACCTGCAGAACAACTGCCTGGCCCACCCACGATGCGTAAACGCTTGGCATGTCATTGACCCCCTCAGGTCGAAATGAATCGCGTCTGACAATTTCTATATTTTCATCGGGCAACACTCGCGGCAATGGTACGGAAGCCTCAAAACCATAGTAGGAAAGTACTGTTTACAGTTGCGGCACAAATTAATTCCCCCGATGCTCGCCCGGTACGCAAGTACCGGAAAACTAGCCCGTTCGCCTCATTGCCCGTGCCGTGGTGTCGCGCCACACTCGTGTCACGTCGGCCGTGCGTGATCCCGAGTCGAACCTCATGAGTGAATCAGGAGCCGAGCTGCGGACGCGCAGAACAGCGGCTGGGGATGAGGGGACCGGGATCGCGCGGGCCCTAGCCGCCCTAGATGGCGGATTCCTCTGAGCGCGGCTGTTCCATCCCGCTTCCGGCAAACCGGCAATTCCTGGCCATGCCGGATGAGCATTTGTAAAAAATCCTCCGGCGGGCCGCAAAGCACGCTGGCAGTAGCAGCGCGCATGG
>DATLTA010000206.1:0-4569 GCA_035533775.1 Candidatus Dormiibacterota bacterium
GTCCTGCCCGGTGTGGCAGTGGCACCCGCGCATTGATTTCCCTGTTCAGGGCAGGTCCGGCAGGCCGTAGAGCTTCTTCGCATTGTCGCGCAGCACCATGCGCGCAATCTGGTTGGCCCGCGGCAGGCTGATTTCGCCGTCATGAATCATGCCGGTCAGAGCGATGCCCAGCGCTCGCCGCGCGGTTAGTGTGGTCTGCCAGCCGATTTCCTCCCAGTCGTAGGCCCCGCTGCCGGGATACAAATCCGTCCCAAACAGTATTTTTTCGGGATACCACTCGATCCAGTTACGCAAAACCTCGGCCAGACGATGTGGGGAAAGCAGCCAGGTTTGTTCGGAAAAATCCGCATACACGTTGGGCTTCATCAGCAGCGGCGGAATCTCGCTCGTGAAGGGTCCCGCGCCGCCGTGCAGCAGTACGAAGGTCGTCTTGCGAAGCCGCGCGTCATTCAACACCGATTCGAGCAGCAGCGGATTCGAGCCGCTCAGCTCGAAATAGCCGCCGCATCCGGCGCCCGTATGAATGTGCACCGGCAAGCCCAGGCGGCCCGCTGCCGCCGCGATATATCGGAACAGATAATCCTGCAGGCGCTTGTAATCGCCCTTTGGCGGCGCGCCGCCGCGCGCGTATTTCGCATAAATCGCTGCGGCATCGCGCTCCGCGGCAGGCTCGAAATCGAGAGATCTCAGATAGGCGGCTTCAAATTTGATGGCGACGGCTCCGGCCCGCTTTTGCCGTTGCAGTTCCGGCGCCACGATGCGCGCGGTATATTCGGCAAGCGTCGGCGGCAGCGCCAGGTTGCCCAGCTCTTTCCGGTATCGTGCGAGCAGCATGTTTTCCCGGCCGAAGAAAAAAGTTCTGTCCGGCGTTTCCGCGGCCAGCGCCGTGTTGTCAAGGGGAAATAAGAGCGCGTCGTCGAACGGAACCCATCGGAACCGAGGCGCATCGAGACCGCGTCCCATGACCACGCGATTGGCAAATTCCACATCGATGCCCAGCCTGTCCAGGACCCAGTCGGGATAATGATCGCCCTGCGCCTGGCGAATGCGCTGTTTCGCCGCCAGCAGTTCGCGGACGTGCGCCTCGCTCTTGTCATTGTAGGGATACGCCCACAGGGCCCTCCACGCGGCGAGGTATTGAGGATTTTCCGGGCGCGTCATCGTGTTTGGCGCGGTCGGCTGCAACGGGCCGCAGGGCAGCGCGTCGAATTCATCGTCGCGTTCCCCGGCGCCGGTCACGCGCGGGGGGTGGGAATGGTTGTCAATGGCGCGGATCTTTTGAATTTCCGTCATCAGGGCGGGGTCGGGCGACTGCGCCTGCGCCAGGGATGCGGCTGCCAGGAAAATGGAAATCACACCAAGAAATTTCATTTTGATCGCCTCGAATTTTATTTCAGGTACATTTCCAGCCACCCGAAAATCGTTTGATACCAGAGCCGGCTGTTCTGCGGTTTCAAAATCCAGTGACCCTCATCGGGGAAGACCACTAATTTGGACGGCACGCTCTGCCGCTGCAACGCGGTGAAAAATTCCAGGCTCTGCGTATAGGGCACACGGTAATCCAGTTCGCCGCAAATCACCAGAGTCGGCGTCTTGAATTTTCCCAGCTCGCCCGCATACGTGCTGGGCGACCATTTCCGGTAACTCTCCGGGTGGGTCCACGGCGTGCCCGCCATGTCGTGCTCCTCGAACCAGAGTTCGTCGGTCGCGCCGTACATGCTCGTCTTGTCGTATACGCCTGCGTGGCTGATCAGTGCCTTGAAACGTCCGGTGTGCGTCGCGATCCAATCGATCATGTATCCGCCGTAGGACCCGCCGGCCGCGGCCAGCCGTGTGCCGTCGACGTACGGAAACGTGGCCACGACGTAATCCACGCCCTTCATCAAGTCTTCGTAGACGCGCCCGCCCCAGTCGTCCGTGATTTCGTCGGTGAATTGTTGCCCGTAGCCAGTGGACCCGCGCGGATTGATCATGACGGTGACGTAGCCGGGCGCCGCGAACAATTCCTCGTTCCATCGGTAGCCCCAGGAATCGTTCCACAAACTTTGCGGGCCGCCGTGAATCAGCAGCAGCAACGGATATTTTTTGGCGGCGTCGAAATGCGGCGGACGAATCAGCATTCCCTGAACGCGCGTGCCGCCCGCGCCTTCAAACCAGAACGTTTCGGGAAGATTCATGTCCAGCGATGCCAGGCGCGCGTCATTCTGGTGCGTCAGCTGCCGCGCGGGCCCGCCACCGGCCGGCGCGGTAAACACTTCGGCGGGGGCGGTCAGGCTGGACCGCAGGAAGGCCAGCGTGCCGCCATCGGCGGAAATGGAAATGTCGTTGTTAAACGTGTTTTTTAGAATTTCGCGCGGCGCGCCTCCGGCCGCCGCGATGGCGTAGACGGGCTGCTGCACTTCATTTGCCGCCGTGAAGTAAATTTCATTTTTGTCCGGCGACCACAGGATTTCGTCCACGTCGCGATCGAACGATGGGGCCAGTTCGGTGTCCGCGCCGCTGGTGCGGTCATACAGCATGAGCCGCCACTGGTCGCTCTCGTACCCCGGCGTTTTTTGAGAGTGATAGGCGATAAAGCGCCCGTCCGGCGAGTACGCCGGGTGGCCGTCGAAGCCGGGATTGGTGGTAATGCGTTTGGCCGGGCCACCCTTGACGGAAATCAGGAAGAGGTCGCCGTTTGTGCTGATGGCTTCGGGCCGGTCGGTCACCGCCGTGAAGCAGATTTGCTTGCTGTCCGGGGAAAATGCGAAATCGTCCGCGTCGCCCCGCTCATCGGGAGGCACATCGTAGTCGGCGCCGGCCGTCAGATCGCGGGGCCTGCCGTCACGGGCCGCGCCTTTTACCGAAATGAGGAAGAGATGGCTGCGCTTGCCGTCGTTCCAATGCATCCAGTGCCGGAAGAGCAGGCGATCGTAAATGCGCGCTTTGACCCTGCTGGCTTCCGCGGCGTTGTCGCGCGAACGGTTGCAGGCGTCGTCGGAGCAGTCCGGAAAGACGCGCGAAGTGAAGGCGATCGACCGCCCGTCGGGGGACCACTTTTCGTTGTCCGCGCCGGTCGAAAGGGAAGTGAGCTTTGCGGGATTTCCTCCCCGCCAGGACATGACGTACACCTGCGGCATGCCGTCCCGGCTGGAAAGGAAGGCGATCTTTTTTCCGTCCGGCGACCACTGCGGGCGCGAGTCGTAGCCGGTCTCGGTCAACTGGCGCGGCTGGCTTCCCGGCGTCGTGGAGACAATCCAGATATCGCGCGCGATGCGATTGGTTTCCATTTCCGCAATGCCGGTGGTATAGGCCACGAAACGCCCGTCGGGAGAAATCTGCGGCTCACCGAGCCGTTGCATGGCCATCAAGTCATTGAACGTCAGGGCATGTTTCGGCGGAGTTTGCGCCGGCAGGGAGCAGGCGCATGCGAAAAACAAAGAAAGCATTAAGCGTGGCCCGCGTTTGAAATTCATTGATCGCCTTTTCACGATCGCCCTTCCGCGATCGGCTCGCCGCGGCCCGATGCGATTGCCTTTAGGAAAGCGCGGCGCGAGAAAACGATCCCAAACTGTTTTCCGCGCATTGCGTGCATCTTCTCACTGTTTTTCCGCGAAATGCGATGGATTCGGAATCCCTTCCGCTGTTGCGCGGCAGGCGCATGCCGCTAATGCGGGAACGGAACCAGCGGCAGGGCCTTGCCCGGCGGCAGAGGAGTCCTGGCCACGTTCATGATCATTCCCAGCAGGGTATAGTAGCCGCACAAGCCGGTCATATCGATCACGCCCTGCTCGTGAAATCGACCGACCGCCCGCGCGTAGGTGGGATCGCTCACGCTCTGGTTGCGATGCAGTTCATCGCAGAAGTCATAGACAATTTCATGGTCCGCGGACATGCCCTCGGGCCGGCGTCCATCGGCAATCGCCGCGATGATCTCCGGCTTCACTCCGGCCCTGGCGGCGATGCCGGCATGCGAATCCCACTCGAATTGCTGCGTCCATTGGCGCGCCGTGAGCAGAATGATGAACTCGCTGACATTCGGCCCGAGCTGCGTATTGAAGCGGAGATACGCGCCCATCTTCTGCAGGCGGCTCATGAATTCCGGGCTTCGCAGCAGCGAGATGAAGGGCCCGACCAGGGTCTTGCGCGGACCCGAGGTCAATTCTGCGGCGGCCTTCTTCTGCGCGTCCGTCATCTGGTCCATGGGAATCGGCGGCATGCGGTCCGCCGCGACTTCCGCGGCTGCAGCGCCGGCAGCTGGCACGCCGGCAGCCGTCGCGGCGGCCGGCAAGCCGAGTCCGAGCAGGGAAGTTCCGGCCAGCGTGGCCGCTCCGCCAAGCAACTCGCGCCGCTCCAGGAGCGCTTTCTCCTGGGAATTTGTGAGTTCACTCGATTTTTTCACGGACTTCACCCTTTCCTTATGAATCATTTTGCGGGCCTGCCGATGCGCTCTTCGCGGGATGCACGGGCATTATATGCGTCGAATTTTAAATTTCAAACGAACAGCTTGCGCGGCAACCGGCGCAGGGGGGGAGCGCGCCGGTTTATGCCTTGCGGATCAATTCCGTATCTTTTCGGGTTTTCGCTGAA
>DATLTA010000207.1:0-9408 GCA_035533775.1 Candidatus Dormiibacterota bacterium
GCGGATTTGTATCGATGGCCGCCACGTTTACCACCGACCGCGTGCATGAGGCCTTTACCGGCGCCGACAGGTCCCGCACCTTTTTTCACGGGCATTCCTACACGGCGAACCCCGTAGCCTGCGCCGCGGCAAACGCGACCATGCAAATTTTCGATACCGAGCCGGTTTTCCAGCGGATTGCGGCCATCGAAAGCGTGCATGCCGCGCGGCTTCCCGCTTTTGCGGCGCATCCTTGCGTTGCCGACGTTCGTCACGTCGGGACCGTGGCAGCCATTGAATTGAAGGTCCCCGATGCGGGGTATCTGTCATCGCTTCGGCCGCGCCTGTATAAATTCTTTCTCGATCGCGGCGTGCTTCTGCGCCCCCTAGGCAATGTCGTCTACGTCCTGCCGCCATACGTCATTACGGCCGAGCAGCTCAATTTTGTGTACGACGTAATTCAGGAATCGCTGGCTTTGGTATCGCAATAAATTCCACGAGTGCGTGGCGAGGTAACCGGATGTTGCGCCGGCAGCTGGGAAACCGCGCCTTGCTGTTTTTTCCTGGGGTTACGCCTCCCCGGCTGGGGTTATCGCGCGCAATAATGGCTTGCGACACGCCGCTTGCGGGGGGAGTCGCGGGACGCTATTCTTTCTCCTCTGCCGGTCCGGGAGTGGAAAATCAAATGGGCGCTCTGCGGTGATGGCAGGATTGGACCACGGGCCTGAAAATCCGGAAATACCAGGCCGTCCTGATCGAGTTGCCGTAAATATCACCGAGGATATGTGATCAAGCTTTCTTTCATCGGAATGTCCGGCGCCGGAAAATCCTATTGGGCGCGCAAACTGGCCGCCGCCGGATTTCGCATGATCAGCATTGACGATCGCATCGAAAAAAAACTCGCCCCGGAACTGGCCGCCGGCGGGTATCGCGGCCTGGGCGGAGTCGCGGCGTGGATGGGATGGCCGGACCAGCCAACCTATCGCGAGCGGGAGAAAAAATATCTGGAGTGCGAAGTGGAATCGATGACCGAAGCACTGGATGAGATTGAGGCGGCGGCCGACGAAGGCATCGTTCTGGACACCACGGGCAGCGTCGTATACACGGGCGAGGAAATCTGCGGCCGCCTGCAAAAGCTGACCACCGTGGTGTACCTGGCGGCGACTCCCGCGGAAGAGGAAACCTTGATCGCGCGATACTTGTCCGACCCGAAACCCGTGCTGTGGGGAGAGCAATTCGCGCCGCGCGCGGGCGAATCGGCAAAGGATGCGGTGGCGCGCTGCTATCCCCGGCTCATCGCGCACCGCAAAAATCTCTACGAGCGCGCCGCGCACCGCGTCATTCCGATGGAACGCCTACGGGAGGCCAATGCCGACGCGCGGGGTTTTCTGGAACTTCTGGAAAGTCAGGCCCGGCCCACGCGATGAAATACCGAAGCACTCTCCGCCACAGCCCCGAAGTATCCCTGCGCGACGCCGTGCTGTCCGGCTCCGCGCCGGACGGAGGGCTGTACATGCCGGTGGATATTCCGCATCTGCCTGCCGATTTTTTACGGCGCCTGCCTTCGCTGACATTTTCTGAAATCGCCGGGGAAATCGGCGCGCTGTTCACGGGCGATGAGATTTCTCCCACCATGCTCACGCAAATCGTGACGGAGGTATTTAATTTTCCCGTGCCTCTGGTTTCCGTCGGCGACGACCTGTTCATACTCGAACTGTTTCACGGGCCCACGCTGGCGTTCAAGGATTTCGGAGCGCGCTTCATGGCGCGGCTGATGGGGTATTTCGTTCAGGAGTCGGGGCAGCCGCTTACGGTCATCGTGGCGACCTCGGGCGATACGGGGAGCGCGGTGGCGCAGGCGTTTCTCGGCGTTCCCGGGATTCGCGTGGTGATCCTCTATCCCACCGGGCGCGTCAGCAGCGCGCAGGAAAAGCAGCTCACCACGATGGGGCAGAACATCACCGCGCTGGAAGTGTCGGGTTCCTTTGACGACTGCCAGCGGCTGGCCAAGCAGGCGCTGGTCGATCCCGCCCTGGCCGCAAAGCTCACGCTCACCTCGGCGAATTCGATCAACATCGGACGGCTGATTCCGCAGATTTTTTATTATTTTGCGGGAATCGCGCAGCTGAAGTCGCTGGAAACTCCCGCCGTATTTTCGGTGCCCAGCGGCAACTTTGGCAATCTGACCGGAGGGCTGTTCGCCAAGCGCATCGGCCTGCCCGTGGCGCAATTCATCGCCGCGACCAACGCCAACGACGTGGTGCCGGAATTCCTGCGCAGCGGCAACCTGATCCCGCGTGCATCGCGGCACACGCTATCGAGCGCCATGGACGTCGGCAATCCAAGCAATTTCGCGCGCATCGTCGACCTGTATGATAACAACCTGCAGGCCATCCGCCACGACATCTGGGGCTGCAGCTTCAGCGACGAAGAAACCCTGCGCGTCATGCACGACATCGAACAGCGCCACAAGTACGTGCTCGATCCCCACACCGCCATCGGCGTACTCGGATGGCACAGCTACACAAAACAGAATCACGCCGCGACGCAGGGAATTGTCCTGGCCACCGCGCATCCCGCGAAATTTGCCGACACCGTGGCGCGGGCCATTGGCAAGCAGCCCGAAATGCCCGAACGCCTTGCCGCGTTCCTGAATCGCCCGAAAAAATCCATTCCCTTTCCCAATCGGTTTTCCGAGCTTCAGGAATTTCTGCTCTCCACGAATTCTTGATATTCTGGCCCGGACGGCCGGAGGCAAAATGAAGCTTTTTATCGGCATATTGGGCCTGGCGATTCTGTTCGTCACGCTGTTGGACGCCTTTGAAACCATCATATTGCCCCGGCGCGTCACGCGGCCCTTCCGGCTGGTTCGCCTGTATTACCGGTTCGCCTGGACGGCCTGGAGGGGTGCAGCCCGCCTCATCCGGCCTAAAAAAATGCGCGAGGCGCACCTCAGCTATTTTGGCCCGCTTTCACTGCTGATGCTGTTTGCCACCTGGGCCGGCCTGCTGCTCTTGACTTTCGCGATGCTGCACTGGGCCGCCGGCTCGGCCCTTAATATTTCCGGAGGCCATCCGAATTTCCGCACCGATCTTTACATGAGCGGAACAACATTCTTTACGCTGGGATTGGGGGACGCCACGCCAAGCAGCACGCTGGCGCGCGTGATCACAGTCGCCGAGGCTGGCATGGGTTTCGGCTTTCTGGCCATCGTGATTTCGTATCTCCCGACGCTGTACGGATCATTTTCGCAGCGCGAACTGAATATTTCGCTGCTCGACGCGCGCGCCGGCTCGCCTCCCACGGCCGCGGAACTGCTTCGCCGGCACGCCCAATTCGCCGATTCCGATGTTCTCACGCAATATCTTCGCGACTGGGAAATCTGGTCCGCTCAACTGATGGAAAGCCACCTGTCCTATCCGGTGCTCTGTTATTTCCGTTCGCAGCATGACAATCAATCCTGGCTCGCCGCGTTTACCGCGGTGCTGGATGTGAGCGCCCTGATCATCGCGTATGGAGAAGACGCCGCGAAATGGCAGGCGCAGCTCACGTTCGCAATTTCGCGGCACGCCGTCGTGGACCTGGCGGAAATTCTGAGAGTCCGCCCGGCGCACCCGCAAGTGGACCGCCTTCCCCCGGAGGAATTTCCCAAGGTGCGAGCCCTTCTGATCGAGTGCGGCGCATCGCAGAAGTGCGCCGACGCAGGCGATTTGAAGCTAAAAGAATTGCGTGAAATGTACGAGCCCTATTTGAACGGCATGTCCCTGCGGCTGCTCATGCCGCTGCCCTCCTGGGGAGTGGGTTCGCAATTCGTCGAGAATTGGAAGCGATCGGCCTGGGGGCGGATCTCCTCGGCCCCGAAAAGCGCCGACCCTACCGGCGACGGTTCGGATCATTTCTGAGGGCTTGGCAATCTCTAAGAAATTAAACCTTCGATTCCAGTTGAACAGGCTTCCGCCTGTTCGGGTTTGGTTTGTAGTCACGCAATGCGTGCCACAGGCTGAAGCCTGTGCTACTGGGGGAGCGCCTAGAATCCTGTAAATTTGCGGGATGAATCAACAGAGAGGATCGTTCGTGCTGGCGAGAGATATGGGTTCAAACACCCGATGGACCGGTCGTGGGCGTCATTGCCTGAGAAATTTAACGCATGCGAAGTGGCACGGACCGGCTTAATTTTCCGGGTCGGGCTCGGCAAACAATAGTTCGGGATCGAGGAGCGGGCCGGTCAGCGGTTCCATCAAAGGTTCCTCTTCGGATGGGCCTGCAAGCTTCTTCTGCGCGCGGCGTTCAGCCTTCATACGCTGCTTTTCCTGCCTCTTCATTTCTTTCTGGCGTTTCTGAAACGTGGATTTTGATGTTGCCATGGAATCTCCTTGAATGGCGCGCGTATAGGTACGCTGCCGGGGCTCGGGACCTGTTCGGGAACCTGCCCGCCAAACTGCTCGGCAAGAATACAAGAACGAATGTAGGGTCTTACCAGCGCGGCTCGCGCGGTTGTCGCGGACTATCACGATAATCTTCGGTCGAAAACCGGCCGCTCTTCGAATTTCCGCCTCGGCCGCCGCCACCGCCGCGGGGTCTGTCACGGTCGCGGTCACGATCAAATCCGCCACCGCCACCACCGCGTGGGCCACTGCTGCCGCGCGGGCCACCGCCGGAGGCGGTCTTGGGACGCGCTTCGTTCACCTTCAAATTGCGCCCGCCAACTTCTTTTCCGTCCAGGCCCGCAATGGCCTTGGCGGCTTCGGCGTCGTTGGGCATTTCGACGAACGCGAAACCTCGAGCACGCCCTGTTTCCCGGTCCATTGCGATGTGCACTCGTGAAACCTGTCCAAAAGGCTCAAACATCGCGCGCAGTTCCGACTCCGTCGTTTGAAAGCTCATATTCCCGACAAACAGGTTCTTCATAATCTTCTCTCTTTCGATCAATGGGAATCAACGTTCCGCGCGCATCGTCAACGGCCGGATTCAGATCGCCTCAGAGCGATGTTGAAGACCGGATGAAGTAACGAGGAGCCGGCATATTCCAGCACCCGGAAGACCGCAGAAGGTACAGGAATGCCTTCTGAAACAACTTAACTATAGCAGAAATTCAGGGCGTTTCCCTATAGATTTCCCGGCCCGGGCAGGGGTGGCGCGCCTGGAAGGCTGCCGGGGCAAGGGGCGCTATTACCGCAGCAGATCCTCAAGCTGAATTTTCGTGTCGGTTTTCGAATCGCGGTATTTGACAATCACCGGCGTGTAGAGAGAAATGCCCCAATCCAGGCCCTTGCCGCGCGTGATCGCACGAGACCCGGCGACGACCACGGCTTCCTCGGGAATAATCAGCGGTTCGGTCTCGGTGGCCGCGTATACCTTCCCGCGCACGATGTCATATACGGGTGTGGAGCGGTTCAGGATCGTGCCTGTGCCCAGGACCGCTCGGCGCTTCACGATCGTGCCTTCGTAGACGCCGCAATTCCCGCCCACCAGCACTTCATCCTCGATAATGACAGGCATGGCGCCCACAGGCTCCAGGACGCCGCCAATCTGCGAGGCCGCCGAGATGTGGACGTTGCGCCCGATCTGGGCGCAGCTTCCCACCAGGGCGTGCGAATCCACCATTGTGCCGTCGCCCACGTAGGCACCGGCATTGACGTACATCGGCGGCATGCATACAACCTCGCGGCCAATGTAGCAGGCGTCGCGGATGCTGGACCCGCCGGGCACGATGCGCACGCCGTCCCCTGCGCCAAAATGCCGCACCGGATAGGTGTCCTTGTCAAAGAAAGGCTGCCTGGCCGCATCGATGGACATATCGACGATAGTCCCCATGCGAAAGCCCACCAGGATTCCCTTCTTCACCCAGGGATTGGTCCGCCAGCCGCCCGGCTGCGAGGCATCGGGCTCGGCGGAACGCACGCGGCCCGCATTCAATTCGGTTTTGAAGGCGCCAAACAGCTTGCGGTCCGCTTCGGTGTAGCTCGCGGGTTTCGCATCGAACAACGCTTCGATTTGCGCTTCGATTTGATTTTCCATTCGGTCAGCCACGGTTTGCGGCGTGGATCCTTTCCAGCAACGCCAGAGATTCCAGCACCGTGCGGATCCTGGCGAGGCTTTCCACGCGCGGCGGCACCAGCGGCAGCCGCCAGACCGGTTCGAGCAATCCCATTTGCGCCATCGCCGCCTTCACCGGAGTGGGGTTGGTTTCGATAAAATTCACTTCGAGCAGGGGCAACCACTGTCGTTGCATGGCTCGCGCGGCAGCGAAGTCCCCGGCGAGGCACAACTGCGCCAGGCGCGTCATCTCCGCCGGAATTACATTCGATGCCACGGAAATAATTCCGCGCCCCCCCATCGCCGCGAGCGGCAGCGTCAACGCATCGTCGCCCGAAAGCACGATGAAATCCTCCGGCAACTGCTGGATCACCTGCGTGATCTGGGAAAGGCTCCCCGAGGCTTCCTTCACGCCAATAATATTCTCGATTTCCGACAGGCTGCGCACGGTTGCCGGATCGATGTTCACATTGGTGCGCGGCGGCACGTTGTACAGAATGATGGGAAGCGAAACGGCTTCCGCGATGGCCTTGTAATGGTGGTACAGCCCCTCCTGCGTGGGCTTGTTGTAATACGGCGTGACCGACAGAATGCCGTCCGCGCCCAGGCGCTCAACTTCTCGCGCCATTTTAATCACTTTGTGCGTGGCGTAACCGCCCGCGCCCGCAAGGACAGGCACTTTGCCTTTGGCCTCTTCCAGCACGATCGCCACGATGCGCAGGTGCTCCTCGTCCGACAGCGTGGGGCTTTCACCCGTGGTGCCGCACGGCACCAGAAAGTTGATGCCCGCCTCGATTTGCCGCTTGACCAGCCGCCGCAGCGCCGCCTCGTCGAGCGACAAATCCTTCTGAAACGGAGTGACCAGCGCGGTTCCGCATCCCGTGAATCCTTTAAACATGGCAGCCACCTCTTCTTCTTTTCTTTCGGCGGGCTCCCAGTGGAGCTCGCACCCGGTTAATTCGCCGGGCGGCGCAACTTTTTCGCGTCGTCCGCAAAAATGACTTCTCCAAATTCGTGCAGCCCGCGCTTGCCGATCACCCACTGGGCTGCTTTGAGCGCGCCGCGCGCGAATCCTTCGCGACTGCGCGCGGTGTGCCGCAGCGTGATGGTATCCGCGGCGGAGTCGAATCCGATTTCATGCGTTCCGGGATTCGCTCCCGCGCGATTGGAGCTTGCGTCGATCCGCCGGGAGTATCCCGCGCGCTGCATTTCCTCGATCAACTGCAGCAGCGTGCCCGAAGGCGCGTCCTTTTTCGCCGCATGATGCACTTCCCAGGCCCAGGCGCCGTATTCCGGTTCACTCGCCAGCAGGCGCGCGGCTTCGGCCACGACGCGGCGAAAGACATTCACGCCAATCGAATAATTCGCGCTCCACACAACGCCTGCCGTGCTCTGGTCCACAATGGCCCGCACGCGATCCAGTTCGCCGTACCATCCCGTCGTGCCCACCACGGTGGGAACGCCGATGGCGCAGAGCCGCTCGATATTTGCGACGGCCACGTGCGGCGTCGAAAATTCGATGGCTACGTCTACGCCGCGAAAATTTTCCGGGGTAATTCCCTGCTGGTTGACGTTCGTATCGATGTCCAGCTTCAAGCCGACGGAAAATCCGGCCTGCGGCGCAAGCTGCTCGATCAGCCGGCCCATTTTTCCGTATCCGATGATGGCGAGGTTTTTAGTCATGTTCATCTTTTTTATCTGGATCTAGGCAGGCTCCGCGGAATTCCCGCGCCCCTCCGCCCGGGCCAGTAGCATGCGCGTCATTTTCGCGTAGGTATCGACGGCCGCGAGCAATTCGCGCTTTGAAATTTTCTCCTCCGTCGTGTGTGCCACATGAATGCTGCCCGGCCCGAACAGAAACGGCTCGCCCCAGGCCGGCGACAGCACGGGAATATCCGTGGTAAACGATACCACCGACGTCGGGAATCCAGCCAGGGCCGCAAAGTGCATCGCGGAAAGCGAAAGGACCTGCTTGACCTCCGCGCGATTGCCGATCGCCGCGCGCAACGCCTCATCCACCTGGCGCGCGTCGCCGACCACGCGGATGGCAAGTTCCGCCTTCGCCTTGTCGGGGATAATGTTGGGCGCGCGCCCGCCGGAAATTGTGCCGATATTCAGCGTCGT
The DNA here is from genome assembly GCA_035533775.1 of Candidatus Dormiibacterota bacterium. Lineage (GTDB taxonomy): Bacteria > Acidobacteriota > Terriglobia > Acidiferrales > UBA7541 > Palsa-360. Next base: position 8,140 of record DATLTA010000207.1, read on the forward strand.
CTTTCCCAGAACCGGATCTTCCGGCAGCGGCAACCGTCGAATGGCATCGAGCGCGTCGAGCAGCTTCTCGATGGCAGATTCGCCGAGTTCCGGATATGCCGAATGCGCCATTTTACCCGCAGCCAGAACCTCATAACGCAGAATCCCTTTTGATCCCAGCGCTACTTTGCTCTCAGTCGGCTCGCCATTGATCAGGTAGCGCGCGCCGCGCGGCGAACGCGACGCGACCTCCGCTCCGGCGCTGTTGCGCTCTTCCCCGACAACGAAAAGGAGGCCGAAATTGCGCACGCCGGTCTCGATCAGCTTTTCCGCGGCGGCGATCATGGCGGCGATGATGCCCTTGGCGTCGCACGCGCCGCGGCCGTAAATATAGTCTTCATCCTCGCGGGACTCGATGAAAGGCGGCACCGTATCCATGTGCGTTGAAAGCACCACGACGGGGCTGCCCCATTCCACGTACACATTGAAGCGCTCCGGCGTCACGGCCATGGCTTCCACCTTGCCGCCCGAGCCTGCCGCCAGGCCGGAGAGATAATCCAGCAGGTATCCGCCCACGTGCTTCTCGTTCTCCGTGATCGACTCGATGTCGATCAGCGCGCGCGTCATCTCAAATGGATGCATTTTCCAGTAGGACAGGCTTCAGCCTGTCTGGTTTTCTCCTGGATGGAATGGCACGGGCCAAACCCCGTGCGCGGACCACGTTTCATGAGAACCAAAACGCGACAGGCCTTCGCCTGTCTGGTTTTGACCTCGTATGACAGTCTCACAATTCAAAAGAAGACAGGCTGAAGCCTGTCCTACCAAAATCCTGATCGATTCTAATCCTTAGAAAGACAGTGCGCAGGGAAGGTAGTTTGGCGCGGAGAAATAAACGACGCCTCGCTCCTCAATAGCGCTCCACCCGATTCCTCGGATGACAGTGGGCAGGTGTTATCCAAACCCCCCAGCCGCCTCGGCGGGACTGCCGTCGGCGACTTCGGCGGAAATTTCTGCTGCACCTTTCGCTCGGGCCTCCGAAGCTCCTCGGAACCGCTGCCCGGCTACTGATTGCTTCCGCTCCTCTACCAAGACAGCCTCACGATAACATTGCTGCACGCGTCCGGTCAAACGAGGTCCTGCGAGATCCTTCCGGCGACGCTCGTCCGGGCCATTCCGCGTTTCCAATCAACGTTTGTCTGCCTTCTGCCGGTACTCGCAGTACCATTGACAATCAATTCGCGTCGTCCTACAGTTTTTCAGGTAGAACGCTCGCCCATCCCCCGCGCTCTG
>DATLTA010000208.1:0-13435 GCA_035533775.1 Candidatus Dormiibacterota bacterium
ACCAGGGGAAAGCGTCAAGAATGCGGGAACCGATTGAAGGCTCAACATTACCGGGGCCTGGGGAGGCTATCCAATGAAACCAGAATTGATTATTGCGCCAGCTCAAGACCGACCGGCAACATGGGAAGAGATTCGCCGTGCGACCTCTTGTACTCCCGACCGCATTCTGGAGCTTTGCTACACAAAGGGAAATTACTGCGAAGTGGGTTCCGACCTCGGCGGCATCATCCGGTACCCGGCTGACGAATTTGAATTTTTCGCGTACCTGAGCGAAATGGACGAGGCATCCGTGAACTGATGCAAGCGCAGGCGAAGGACGATAAAGATTCGCATTTGGAACTGGACAGGTCGAAGTTTGTCCAAAATGGAACGTGGTTCTGCCCTCGGAACGGCCGCTGAACCCTAGTTTCAGGTGTCCCCGCGCAACAGAAATTTTAGATATTTGTCCTCGTCCAAGCTACCCCCCATGCTAATTGATTGCTTGCGGTAGATTTAAAAGATTCGCGCTTCCGCCCCACGATTTCAAAATATCCGCATTATCCCAAACCCAATCTGACCTCGACTGTGGCATTGTCCGTGCCTTTGATTTGATATGAGCACAATGACTGTACACTCCCAACAAACATCGCCAGCGCACCTGGTCCGCGGCAGTTCTGAAGACGCCATGACGGTTTGCGTCCTGGACGACGAAACCGGCATGGTTGAAACGCTTCAGGAATCACTGCGGTGCCTCGGATATGCCTCGATCGGCACCAGCGACCCGCAATATGCCCTGGAACTGATCGATCAGGGCCGCGTGCGCGTGGTGATGTCGGATGTCAAGATGCCCGGCATGGACGGCCTGGAGTTTCTGGAAAAAGCGCTGCACCGCGATCCTGGCGTCTACGTCGTCCTCATGAATGGCTTCTATTCCATCGACAATGCGATTGCGGCCGTCAAGCACGGCGCGTATGACTACATCCCCAAGCCGGTAGACCGTATGCGTCTGAAGAAGTCACTGGACGAGCTGGCCAGCTCGTTCAGCCGTCGAAAACGCATTCGCGGACTGCAGCAACAGCTTCTGAGCGACCTGGAATTCCATGGAATCGTGGGCCGAAGTCCAGCCATGGTCGAAGTCTTCGAAATGGTCCGCAAGGTGGCGCGCCACTACACGAACATCCTATTGGTGGGCGCGACCGGCACTGGAAAGGAACTGATTGCCAGGTCGATCCACCAGATGAGCCCGGTGGCGCAGCAACGGTTTGCCATCTGCAACTGTTCGGCGATGGTGGATACGCTGCTGGAAAGCCAGCTTTTCGGGCATATGCGCGGCTCTTTCACCGGGGCGACCGATACGCGGCCCGGCCTGTTCGAATACGCCAATGGCGGCACCGTCTTCCTGGACGAAGTGGGGGAAACGTCCCTGTCGATGCAATCCAAGCTGCTCCGCGTGATTCAGAATCGCGAAATCCAGCGCGTGGGTTCGCCGGAAGTGCGGCACGTGGACGTGCGGCTGATCGCCGCGACCAATCGCGATTTGCGCGCCGAGGTTCTCGCCGGACGTTTCCGCGACGATTTGTTTTACCGCCTCAGCACGATTCAAATCCGCGTGCCCAGCCTGTCCGAACGCATGGACGACCTGCCCCTGCTCATCCAATGCTTCCTGAAAAAATACAATGAAACCTACAGCAAGCAGATTCAGGGACTGACCCGCAGGGCGCAGGCCGTCCTGCTGCAGCATGGCTGGCCGGGCAATGTTCGCGAATTGGAGAACGTAATCTCCTGCGCGTGCCTTACTTCCACCAGTGAATTCATTGACGTGGATGATCTTCCGGAAAACCTGAAAAAACCCGCGGAGCCGAACCGCCGCGAGGGCGATAGTTGGCATCCGCTCCCTCTGGAAGAAGTCCGGCGACAGCACATCCGCCGCGTCCTGGAATCGTGTGAAGGCAACCGCGTTCGAGCCGCGCACATGCTGGGAATCGGGCGGACCAGCCTGTATCGATTCCTCAAACGGTCGGAGAAGAATGCGCCGCAAACGGCGGCTCGCTGAGTGCATCACATAACGTTTCTAAAATATCGACTCGCCAGCTCGGCCTGCCTCTCTGGTGTTTCACAAGCGAACAGAATGTGCTCGTTGGAACGCCACCTTTCAACCTCAATGCGTAAGCCCAGCAGTTTCAATGCGCGTAAATGCCTCAGGATGGCATCTCAATTGCCCACTATCAGGCATGAGATCCAAAACCATTTCACTTAACCAGGGAGAACTCCCTGGCGAATCCACTGAGGAACGGCGAAGGGGCAAGCGGCTTTACCTCAATTTTTCAATCGAGATGAGTGGAATAGACCATAACGGCCAGCCATTTATCGAGCGCACTAAAACAGAGAACATCAGCGACACGGGCTGCCGTATTCGGACCGATGTGCGCCTCAGAGCAGGCGACACGGTGGACGTTCGAATGATCCTCCCCGAAGATGTCACGCCATCAAAAGAGGAGGCTCACAAGTTCAAGGTCATGTGGGTTGCGCGCCGCACCAGCGGCTGGTCTATCGGCGCACGCATGCTCCAGCCAGGAAAATTGTGGAAAGTTACATTTCCGGTGAGTAAAAAATCCAGCGAGCCTTCCGCGAAGTAATTCGAAAAACACTTCAGGCCTTGCGCTGGCGCTGCACGTCCGGCTGCGCTGTGCGGAAGCGCGCGCCGGACCGGATCGCGGAGGTTACGTTCGAACAACTGACCCCGTGCGCTACTTCGAATGCTAGCATCGCGGGTTCCAAAAGGTCCCTCTACTATGGCGGAAATTTGATCTTAATTGAATCCGCATGCACGTAAGGCCCGTTCCCGGCATACGCGAATATCAGATGCTTTCCTGGATTGGGAGTATGGAAGGACTTTGGTAAGCTTGGCGTGTTCGGTGTATGGAAGGAGGGCCGCTTCCTTGACGTGGGCCATGAGGACAGCGTTGTGTCTTGTAGCCCTCGTGCCGGCGTGCATGAACGCCCAGACGCAGCCGGCGCAGACACATTCTGCAGAAACACCGCCTGCACAAACATCGCAGACTTCCGTTCAAACGGAGCCGGCATATCCCGATTCGCCCGTGGGTTTGCGCAATTTTCTTCAGGACCTGATAGCCGCGATCCAGGGCCACGACAATCCAAAGATCGATTCCCTCTGGGAAAGCGCGATTTTGCCGAACCACGCAAAATGGTTCGCGCAAGTCTTCGGCGAACAGGAGGGCGCGCGCCTGGAAACGAATTACGCCAGGCAGATTGCGAACACAGCCGCCGGCCCGGGCAAGGTTTACCAGTTTGTGGCCGGCCTGGACAATCTGACCATCCAGGTCTTGCCGCTTGCGCAAGCCGCCGTGAACCGGCCCGATTCCTGGGCGAAGCCGATCTATTTATCGATTTTATCCATGCAAGGGAAAGAAGCGGTCCATGCGTACCGGGCGGAGGCAAAGGGCACATCGGAAACCAACAGCCATATGCTGGGCTATTTCTTTTACGTGGATGGCGGTTTCCGGGAGATCGACGAACTGGTATTTGGCGCATTGAGCGCCACGAAAAGTTATGCGGGACTCCCTTATATTTCCGCACTGGAAGCCCAGATGATGTTGCTGCAAAGCGCGCAGCCCGTCGCTCCACCCGGAGCGATCAGGCCGGGAATCTCAAAAACGGTCCGGCTCGATGTCATCATCGATGTGCTGGGTCAAGTCCGGTCAGCCACAATTTTAAGCGGCGATCTTGCGCTTGGAAATGCGGCGCGCGCCGCGGTCCTGGGCTGGAGATACCGCCCCTACATTCAAAATGGCCGCGCCGTCGATGTGGAAACCACAGTGACCGTGACTTTTCCGTTCTGAACTCGGATGAAGGTTTCGGATGGAAGCGCCGCATTTCAATCAACGCCCGCTCACCGGCCCCGGGACCGCGCCTTGAAGACCGGCTTGTGCATCAGCCACACCAGCGGCGACACCAACACGAAGACCACGCCCAGCACGCGGAAGCCGTCGAGATAACTCATCGCCACAGCCTGGTGCAGCATCATCTGATAGATTCCTGCCAGGGCGTCCTGCCCGGCCGTCACGATGTTGGCGCCGTGCCGCTGGAACATCTTCTGCAGGGCTTCCCGCGCGCCGGCGAACGCGGCGTTTGATTGCGACAGATGCGACACGAGCCGGTCCTGATGAAACTGCGCTCGCCGCGCAATCAGCGTCGTGATGACCGATATGCCGAAGCTGGCTCCCAGGTTGCGCGAAACCGAGATCAGGCTGGTCGCGTAGCCCATTTCCTCGTCGGGAATGGGATCAACCGTGATCGTCGACAGGGGCACGAACGTGAACGACAGCCCCACGCCCATCACCACCTGCGGCCAGACGAAATCCCAGGGTGAAGCGTTCAGATTGAGGTGTGAGAACATGTAAACGCCTACCGCGGCAACCAGCAGCCCGCAAAACAGCAGCACACGCATGTCCCAGCGCCGCCCGATCAGGAAACCCGCCAGCGGCATCATCACCAGTGTGATCAATCCGCGCGGCGAGTTCCAGAATCCCGCCGTCACCGCCGGAAATCCCAGCAATTCCTGCATGAACAGCGGCATCAGCACGATGCTTCCGTAGAGCACCAGCCCCAGCGTGGCGGAAAGCAGCACGCCGGTGGCAAACGTGCGATGGCGGAACAGGCTGAGGTGCACCACGGGATCTTTCGTGCGCAGTTCCCAGAAGATGAAGGCCGGCAGCAGGACGGCCGCTACAACGGCCAGCGCGACGATGAAATGCGAGCTGAACCAGTCCGCCTCCTGCCCTTTGTCCAGCATAATCTGCAGCGCCGCGATCCCTGTCACCAGCATCCCCATTCCCCAGTAGTCCACGCGACGCGAGCGCCGCCGGATGTAGGACGGGTCGAACACAAACGTCTGCACCAGGATCAGCGCCAGTATGCTGATGGGAATATTTACGAAGAAGACCCAGCGCCAGGAGTAATTCGTCGTCAGCCACCCTCCCAACATGGGGGCGAGGATCGGCGCCACCACAATGCCCACGCCAAAAAACGCCATGGCCTGCCCGCGCTGCTCCCGTGGAAATGTCTCCAGCATGATGGCGCGGGTGATTGGCTGCAGCGTGCCGCCCATGGCCCCCTGCAACACGCGAAAAAAAATCAGGAACGGCAGGGTGGGCGCTATGCCACAACATACGCTGGCCACCGTGAAGCCCGTCACCGCAATCATCAGCAGCCGCTTGCGGCCAAAGTAGTTCGCCAGCCACCCGGTTAGCGGCAGCAGCACGGCATTGGCAACCAGGTAGGAGGTCAGCACCCAGGTGGCTTCGTTCACCGTGGCGGAAAGGCTGCCGGCGATGTACGGCAGGCTGACGTTCACCGCCGAGGTATCCACCAGCTCCATGATGGCGCTGGTCATGACTGCAATCGCCACCAGCCAGCGCATCAGCGCCGGACGGCGCAGCCCAAGGTCCGATATTGCCGGTAATGCCGCCGCAGTGGACATCGCCGTATATCCTACCAGCGGCGGCAGCGGATTTTTTATCCCTTATCGCGGAAATCCTGGCCGTCAAGATCGCGGTGACCCCGCGGCGCGATCAGGCAAGGAACCAGGATGAGCGGAAAAAATCGGGCAATGCATACAGTCGGCCTTTGCAGTAAAGTGCGCGCATGCACTTCTGGACGATCGCGCAGATGCTGGTCTTGCTGGCCGTGGCAAACGGGGCGCCAGTGATCGTGAAAGACATTCTGAAGGAGCGCCTGGCAAGCGCTCTCGACGGAGGCGTCAAATTTTTTATCGATGGGCGGCCGGTCTTCGGCTCATCGAAGACTTACCGGGGAATTTTCTTTTCGATTCTGGTGACGTCCGCGTGCGCGCCCCTGCTCGGTCTCGGCTGGAAAATCGGGGCCCTGGTGGCGGGCCTAGCGATGGCGGGAGACTTGTTTTCCAGTTTTGTGAAACGCCGGATGAATCTGCCGGCGGGCGGCAAGGCCACAGCCCTCGACCAGGTTCCGGAGTCCCTGTTTCCACTGCTCGCTTGCCGGGCCGTGCTCCCGTTGACGGCGCTGGATATCGCCGCGGGCGTTGCAATCTTTTTTGCCGGTGAGTTGCTACTGTCCCGCCTGCTCTTCCGCTTCCACCTTCGCGACCACCCGTATTAATTCAAGACCGCTTCCAAATCTAACGGGATGCGGGCGAGGAAGGCCGCCGCAAGTGATGCAGCGTAATTTCCGGGGAACAATGAAAGCGGACGGCTACGATCGACGATCCGGCGCCAGCCGAGGTGTAACCGGACATCTGGTGGTATTTCCACGCACCCGATCCCATGTGCCGCGGCAGAACCGAATCCAGAGTGATCGGAATGGAACCGGGCAGGCAGATCTGGCCCCCATGCGTGTGGCCACTCAATATGAGTTTGAAATCCGCGTGGGCCGCCTGCCGGTAAATTTCCGGTGTGTGTGAGAGCAGGATGGAAAACTCGTCGTGAGGCAATCCTGTGGCCGTCTTTTCGATATTGTCGGCCCGGTAGAAATGGGCGTCATCGATGCCGGCCAGATGGATTCGCTGATTGCCGCGAACGATCGTTTCCGACTCGTTGAGCAACATGCGAATACCCATCTCTTCCAGGGCGGGAACCATGCGGATCGTGTCGTGATTGCCCAGCACGCCATAAACCAGTTCCTTGAGGTGCGCACGCACCTGGGCCACGCCTTCCAGGGCCTCGTCGAATGGACCGAAGGTTTTTCCCCGATAGTCCCCGGTCAGCACGCAAATGTCGTAGCGGACTTCCCCGAGAAGCTCAATCAGGCGCCGCATTGCGCCTGCATTCATGTCCGCGTGCAAATCGGTGAGGTGAAGAATCGTGAATCCGTCGAATGCTGGAGGAAGATCCGCCCACACGACATCGTTGTGCCGGATCTGGATGCGTTCGGCATTCCTTTGCCCGCGCCCGTACAGCCCCGCCAGCCTCAGAGAGGTTCGAATCGCGGATTGGACGGAATACCAGTTTTCGGGGTGAAAGAAGTTAAGGCCCTGGCCGAACACCTGCGCCTCGTGATCATTTTCAATCCCGAGCCGCTGTCGGGCGTGCACCCGGCCCAGGCGTTCTTCCAGCCTGGCAACAATGTCCTGCTCGGTCAGTAGCTCTGCTTGTGACACCTGATGGTCCTCGCTGGCAAACGCTGCATTGTCCTATACAAGCTTATACCGGATTGAAATCCGTTTGCGCGAACAGATTTTCGTGTTGTAACCAATGCGTTTGCCCGGGCGGATTGATTTTCGCGTCCCGCTTTTCTTTTTTCGAACCGGTCGCTGTGCTAGACTCCCTTAGCGGTCTCACCCAAGTGGCGCGACTGCCGATGCGTGGAACTTCGGGCTCTGTGCGACGAAGTCCCGCGAACCCCGCCAGGCCCGGAAGGGAGCAACGGTACCGGGATCGCTTCGTGCGCCGCGGAGTACCCGAAGTTCCTCTCATCTGCAGTCTATTGGGAATTGCCGGTGCGGATATTCCCAGCGCTGCACGGAGGGTTTTTCAGCGGCCCCTCTGTGAATCCCTGTGTCCTGCGTGTGTTGCGTCTTTGCTCTTCGGATTGCAGCACATCGGCCGCAGGGGATACGGAAAAAGCGAGACTCCAAGAGCATGAGCTACCAGGTCATCGCGCGAAAATGGCGGCCGCAGACGTTTGCCGACGTGGTCGGGCAGCAGCACGTCACGCGGACCCTTGCCAATGCGGTGCAGTCCGGCCGCGTGGCGCATGCCTACATTTTTTCCGGAGCGCGCGGCGTGGGCAAGACGACCACGGCGCGCATTCTCGCCAAAGCCCTCAATTGCGCGAAGGGTCCCGCCGCGGAACCCTGCAATGAGTGCGACTCGTGCCGCGAAATCGGCCTGGGAAATTCCCTGGACGTAATCGAAATCGACGCGGCGTCGAATCGCGGCATCGACCAGATTCGCGAGCTGCGCGAGATGGTCCGCTACGCGCCCGCCGGCGGCCGCTACAAAGTCGTAATCCTCGACGAAGCGCACATGCTCACCGACGAGGCCTCCAACGCCCTGCTCAAGACCCTGGAAGAACCTCCCGACAAAGTCATTTTCGTGATGGCGACCACTGAGCCGGAAAACCTCGCCGAAACCATTCGCTCGCGCTCGCAGCACTTTCATTTTCGCGCCCTGTCGTTCGCGGAAATCGTGGACGCGCTCGAACAAATCTGCGTAAAGGAAAATCTGACCGCGGAGCCCGGCGCGATCGGCGTGATGGCGCGCGCCGCCGAAGGCAGCCTGCGCGACGCCCTCTCGCTGCTCGAACAGGCGCGCGCGTATTGCGGCGCGAACATTACCGACGCGCAGGTGCGCGAACTGCTCGGCGTCGTCCCCGAAGAAATTCTGCAGGAGCTGACCGGCGCGATCGAGGCAGGGTCGGCCGAACGCATTCTCTCGCTGGTGCATCGCCTGCTCGCCGAAGGGCAGAATCTGCAGCACTTCTGCCGCGAAGCCATCGGGCATTTTCGCAACCTGCTCGTCGCGCGCGTCTGCGGCGCCGATTCCGATTTGATTGCCGCGCCCGCCGATACGCGCCCGCGCCTGCAACAGGCCTCCGAATCGTTCAGCGAAGAGGACCTCACACGATTTTTTCAGATCCTTCTCCAGACCGATGACGATCTGCGCCGCAAGCCCGATGCGCGCCTGCATCTGGAGATGGGCCTGCTCCGCATGGTGAACGCCGCGCGCCTGGCTCCGCTGGAGGAAATTCTCGCGGACCTGGAGGGCGGAACCTCTTCCGACAGATCTTCCGGCGGCAATTCCGGTGACGCTTCCCGCAAATTGTCCGCGGCGCCTACCAGCGCTGCGGCGCGCCAAACACCGCCGCCCGTGCGCCGCGCCGCGCCTGCCGCGGTTTCCGCCGCGACTTCCACCGGCGTTCAGCAAGCTTCCACGGCAGCGAGAATGCAACCCGTTGCCGCTCCGGCAAAGCGCGAAAATGCCGCGCCGCCGCGCGACAGTGCGAAATCCGCGCCACTTTCTGCCTCACTTTCTCCGCCACCATCCGCGGCACCATCTGCGGCGCCATCGGCCACCACCCCGGCAGGCGAGGGTCTTGCGGAAGAGCAGGTGGAGTCCATCAAGGCCGCGGTCGTTGCGCAAGAAAAATTTCTCGGCGAATTGATCGGGCACGCGTCGCGCTGGGAAATGAGCGGCGGCGAAGTACGATTATTTTTTTCGACCGAAAGCCGCGCGCTCGCGGATATGCTGCAGGCGCGCGAGCCCATGGAGCGGTTGCGCAACATTGCCGGCCGCATCCTCGGCCAGACGGTGCGCGTCTGTGTTAAACTGGAAGCCGTGCCGGAAGCGGGCTCGACACCGCCCGCAAACGGCGCACGCGAATTGCGCGCAAAGTTCGAGCAGGATCCGATCGTGCGTGCGATGATGGAACGGTTCGGCGGCCAGATTTCCGACGTGAAGCGCCGGGGCGAGGATTAGAAAATGGAAGTCAAAGCACTGCAACAGATGCTCACGCAGTTTCGGCAAATGCAGGAAAACCTGCAGAAGCAAGTGGAATCAGTTCACGTGGAAGCCTCTGCGGGCGGCGGCATGGTCACCGTCAAGATGAACGGCCAGAAACAGGTCACCGACCTGCACATCGACCCGGAAGTGTTTGCCGGAAAAGATCAGGAATTGATGCAGGACCTGGTGCGCGCCGCCGTGAATGAAGCCGGCCGCCGCGTGGACGAAGAGCTTGCCAGCCAAATGAAGAGCCTGACCGGCTCCATTCCCGGAATGGCGGGACTGAAAATTCCCGGATTATTTTAAGTCGCGCCCCTTGAGAAACTTTTTGAAGCGGACACCCCGAGTGAAACTGGTTCCTGCCGTCCGCCACACTCCGTCACGGAAAATAATCCATGCCTGATTTCGCAGAACCCGTCGAGCGCCTGATCGACCAGCTCAAGCACCTGCCCGGCATCGGGGCAAAGACCGCGCAGCGCCTCGCGTTTCACATCCTGCGCACCGATCCGGAAAGCGCGCTGGCGCTGGCCGACGCCATCCGCGACGCCAAGCTGAACATGCGCTTCTGCTCGGTGTGCAACAACATCACCGACGTCGATCCCTGCTTCTACTGCACCAGCGCGACGCGCAATCACAAAACCATTTGCGTGGTCGAAGAGCCGCACAACATCATGGCCATCGAGAAAACGCGGCAGTACGGCGGCCTGTACCACGTGCTCGGCGGCGCGCTCGCTCCTTTGCGCGGCATCGGCCCCGATCAGCTGCACCTGAAAAGCCTGATCGAGCGCCTCAAGGGCGGCACGGTCGAGGAAATTATCATCGCCACCAATCCCAACGCCGAAGGCGAAGCCACGGCCATGTATCTCTCCAAGCTCATCAAGCCGCTCGGCGTGCGCGTCACGCGCATCGGCGTCGGCATTCCGGTCGGCGCCGACCTGGAATACGCCGACGAAGTCACCATGATGAAGGCCATGGAAGGCCGCCGCGACTTGTAGCGGCCTCCTTCAGGGCGGCATCCGCGCCTCTCTACAAAACCACCCGGACGACAAAGACCGAGTTTCCCGTCCTCGATTTTCTTAGCTTTTGAGCCCTGATTCGAAATCTACGGCAGCAGCAATTGGGCTTGAAACGGCGGCGCAAATGGCAGTACTTTCTAGTTGCGGTTTCCTCAGTAGGACCGGCACCTCAGTAAAAAAACCTCAGGAGGACTATCATGCATGCAAGAATGATTCAGTTGACCAGCAAACCCGGCCAAATCAAAGAATGCGCTAAAACCGTCGTTGAGCGAGCCCTGCCCATTCTCAGACAGCAGCCAGGATTTATCGACGCTGTAGCCCTGACCAGCGACACCGAGAACGACCAGTTCGTGGGTCTCTCCATCTGGAAAAGCAAAGAAGACGCGGACCGGTATACCAGTGGCCCGGCACGCCAGTTCCTGGAATCGGTCAAGCCATTGCTCCAGCAGGAACCGGCATTTCGCAGTTTCAAAGTCGAGGCATCCACGATGCACAACATCGGTATTGGGCGCGCTGCTTCTTCCACATAAACTCTGCACAAACAAATTCTCGGACAGCACTCAATCCCTATTTGAAATGGGATCACGCGCCGGCGCCGGCAGTGAATACATCCATGAAGTCGCCATGATGCGGGCCCTGGAAGGCCGCCGGGATTTGCAACGGCTCCGTTTACTTTTTGGGTTGACCCCTCAGGGGCTAAAGCCCAAGTTTTTGAGGAATGTGTAAGTCGCAGCTGAAGCCGCGACCCACTAAGCACGCCATCCACACCCCCCCAAACCCCGCTGCCCATAAAGGCCACGACCCGCAAAGGCCAATATGGAGATGACTTCATATTTATGAGATCGCTTATGCCCCTCCCGCAGGAACTTTGTGCCGGTCCTACTCGGTGATAAAGTAGACGCCCGTGGAAAATCAGCATCCAGAAACCGAGCAACACAAGCGCCTGCGCGCGGCGCGCCGCGCCGTCATCAAGCTGGGCACCGGGATCGTGACCGACAGCGACGGCAAGTTCAACGCCGCGCACCTGGAACCCGTGGCGCGCACCATTGCCGCTCTGAAAAAGGACGGCCGGCAAATCGTGCTTGTCTCCTCGGGCGCGGTGGGCCTGGGCCGGGGGCGGCTGGGGCTTCACCGCGACCGGCTGAACGATATGGTCATGCGCCAGGCGTGCGCGGCCGTGGGGCAGAGCCTGCTGATGCACGAATACGAAAATTTGTTTCAGGCGCACGGCGTACAGCTAGCCCAGGTGCTGCTGACCGAAGGGGATTTCGTCGATCGCACGCGCTATTCCAACCTGCGGGAGACCATGGAAACTCTTTTGAAGCTTGGCGTCCTGCCCATCATCAACGAAAACGATACGGTATCGACCGCGGAGCTCGATTACCTGAATATTCGCGCGGGCGAGCGCATCTTCAGCGACAACGATCGCCTGGCCGCGCTGGTGATGAGCCACATCGAGGCGGATGTGCTCATACTGCTGACCGACGTGGACGGATTGATGCAGCTGGGACCATCCGGATCGCCATCCTCGGAAGCAGGGGCCACTGGCAGCGTGATTCCCCTGGTAGAAGAAATTTCGCCGGGATTGAAAGCCCTGGCATTTGGCCCATCCGAAGGCGGGCGCGGCGGAATGCTGACCAAGCTCGACGCCGCGGAAATCGCCATGCAATCCGGCGGCATCGCTGTGATCGCGAACGGCAAGAATCCCGAAACGCTCGCGCGGATTTTTGAAGGCGAGCCGGCGGGCACCGTATTTTTGTCGAAAACGCGCATGGCGGGAAAGCGCCGGTGGATCGCGTACGCGGCGGGGGTGCGCGGGCGCGTGATCGTCAATGCGGGCGCGCGCGAAGCCCTCACGGGCGGGAAAGCCAGCCTGCTGGCCTCGGGCGTCACCGGTGTCGAAGGCGAATTCGATGCAGCGGAAGTGGTGAGCATCGTGGACGCCGAAGGAGCGGAGTTCGCGCGCGGCATTTCGGATTACTCCTGCGGCGACGCGCAGGGCTTGCTCAGCAACGGAGCGGGCAGCCCCGCAAGCGGCGTCCGTGGCAACGGGCGTGCAACCGTCCTCGTAAAGCGAGATAATATAGTGTTACTGGATCGCAAATGAGCGTAACGCAAAATCAAATAGAATCTCCCGACGTTCACCGCACCGTGCGCCGCGCGCGCCGCGCCGCGCATGTTCTCGCGGCGATTTCCGGCGAGCGCCGCAATGAAGCCCTGATCGCCGCGGCCGCCGCGATTGAAGCGCGGTCGGCGGAAATTCTGGCCGCGAACGAAAAGGATTGCGCCGCCGCGCAGAAGGCCGTGGAAGCGGGCAAGATGTCCCGCGCGATGTTTGCCCGGCTGCGAACCACCGAGCGCGGAATCGCCGAAATGGCCGCGCGCGTGCGCGAAGTCGCCGCGCTGCCCGATCCCCTGCACCGCCGCATGACGGCCATGGAACTGGACGACCATCTGGTTCTCTACAAGGAAACGTGCCCGCTGGGCGTGATCGGAGTGATCTTCGAGTCGCGCCCCGACGTTGTGCCGCAGATCGCCTCGCTGACGTTGAAATCGGGAAACGCCGTGTGCCTGAAAGGCGGAGTCGAGGCGGCCGAAACCAACGCGGCGCTGGTTTCCATCTGGCGTGACGCCCTGTCGGCCTTTCCCGACATCCCCGCCGATTCCGTCGTGCTGTTCCACACGCGCGAGGACGTGGCGAAAATCCTGACACTGCACGAGGAAATCGACTTGATCGTGCCGCGCGGATCGAATGAATTTGTCCGCTACGTCACCGAGCACAGCCGCATTCCCGTGCTGGGCCACGGCGAAGGCATCTGCCACGTGTACGTGCACGAGGATGCGGATTTGCAGAAAGCCTTCGATGTCGCGCTGGATTCAAAAGTGCAATACCCCGCGGCGTGCAACGCGCTGGAAACACTGCTGGTCCACAAGGACATCGCC
>DATLTA010000209.1:0-17727 GCA_035533775.1 Candidatus Dormiibacterota bacterium
ATCGCCGCTATCCGGGGCAACAATCACTCAGAAAGGGGGGTGTAGCACTTTTGCCGTCGCCATGCACTACCCCGCCACTGAATTGACCACTTACAGAGCCTCGCCTATACTCGTTTTTTCATTCCATCGTTGAACCTTGCGCCACGATAGGCCGCTGTCAGGGGAGCTGTCATGGATCAGGCCGTTATTCTCAGTGCTGTCCGCACGCCCGTCGGAAAATTTCAGGGAGGCCTCGCGCCGCTATCCGCGCCGCAGTTGGGCGCAAAGGTTGTGGCCGAGGCGGTGCGCCGCGCGGGCATTGAACCCAATGCCGTGGATGAAATCATCATGGGCAACGTCGTGCAAGCCGGGCTCGGACAGAATCCGGCGCGGCAGGCGGGTCTGTACGGAGGACTGGATGTGCGCGTCGCCGCGATGACCATCAACAAAGTCTGCGGCTCGGGATTGAAAGCCGTCGCTCTGGCGGCGCAGAGCGTCATTCTGGGCGAAACGGAAATCGTGGTGGCGGGCGGAATGGAGTCCATGTCGAATTGTCCGTACCTGCTGCCGGGAGCGCGCGCCGGCTACCGGTTCGGCAACGCCGAAGTTGTGGACTCGATGATTCGTGACGGGCTGTGGGACGTGTACAACGATTTTCACATGGGCATTACGGCCGAGCTGGTCGCGGAGAAATACGGAATCACGCGGCAGGAGCAGGACGAATTCTCTCTGGAAAGCCATCGACGCGCCGTGCGCGCAAAAAAATCCGGCTTTCTCGAATGGCAAATCCTGCCCATCGAAGTTCCACAGAAGAAGGGAAGTCCCCTGGTGATCCGGAATGATGAGTCGCCGCGCGAGGACGCTTCCCTCGAAGCGCTCGCGAAATTGCGGCCCGCATTCAAGAAAGACGGCACGGTTACGGCGGGCAACGCCCCGGGAACCAATGACGGAGCCGCGGCGCTGGTCGTCACCACCGAACGCAACGCGGCGCGCCTGGCCAAGACGCCCATGGCGCGCATCGTCGCGCAGGCCGTCAGCGGCGTCGATCCCAAATGGATTATGATGGCCCCGGTTTACGCGGTGGAAAAGCTGCTCGAGAAAACCGGGTGGGACCGCGACCGCGACGTCGACCTGATCGAGTTGAACGAAGCTTTTGCCGCCGCCGCGATTGCCGTGACGCGCGCGCTGCGCCTCGATCCGGCGAAAGTCAACGTCAACGGCGGCGCCGTGGCCATCGGGCATCCCATCGGCGCTTCCGGAGCGCGCATTCTCACGACCCTGCTCTACGAGATGCAGCGCCGCAACGTGCATCGAGGAATCGCCGCGCTATGCCTGGGTGGCGGCAACGCCGTGGCCCTCGCCGTCGAGCGCCCGTAAGTAGGACAGGCTTCAGCCTGTCTTCTTTTGACTTTTGTCGCCTCTATTGTAGCTCTGGGCAGAATATCTAAAACTTTCAGACACGACCTCATCCATGGCCAACGATTCTCTTGAACTTCTCTGGCGCGGCTCGGATCCCGCCAAATATACGGCGCTGCAGGCGGCGCTGCGTGATGAGAGCATTCAATTCTGGCACACCCAGGTTTACGATCCCGCCGGAGGATTTCTTTCTTCCCGCCCGTATTATTTGGAAGCGACGCCCGGTTTTGAAATCCGGGTGCATGCTTCGGACGTGGAGCGGGCAATCAGCGCTTTGCAGTGGGTGGAGAGCAAAGAAAATGCTTCCGCATCCTCCGGCGAGCCATCGCTGCAGGAGCAGGACCTGCTCGATTGGAAGCAGTCCCTGCCCTATGATTGGGATCCGAACGAAGCGACGTCGGAAGTCTGGTCCGGCGAAGAAGATCCCATGGCGGAATATCTGGCCAGCGCCCTGCGCGAAAACGGCATTCCCAGCCGCATTCCGGACGAGCCGGGGCATCGCGCGCGGCTCTGCGTGCGTCCCGGGGACCTGACGCGCGCGAGAGACATTGTTCGCCAGATCACGGACCGCTAGTCCGCAGTTTCTTCCGTTAATTTCGCGGCTCTCAAGTCTCCAATCTGCGCCGGGCGGATTTTTCTGAACCTTTCTGCTTCAACCTCGCCCCGTCCGGCGGTAAAATGCGGCGCCTATGATCTGTCCCAACTGCAAATGCGAATACATACGCGGCGTAACGCACTGCGCCGAATGCGACGTTGCGCTGGTGGACGAGGTCGAGGCGGCGTCCGCGGCGCCGCAGGCGCCTCTGGCGGACGATGAGATTGTTTCCATCTGGTCGGGAAACGATCCACGGGAATGCGCCGCGGTGAAGCAGGCACTGGACGAGGCGGGCATCCCGTTCACCGACGAATCCGCGAGCGGGTATTTCATGTTTCCGTCGCTGCGCCCGAAAATCGAAATTCACGTTTCCACTTCGGATCGCGAGCGCGCGCAGAAAATCGTGCTCGAAAAGAAGGGGCTTGCCGATCCCGACGATTTGACGCCCGAAGAAATCGAGTCCCTGGCGCTTCCTCCGGCGGACGAAGAGAATTCCGGGGAATACGCGAGAGCCCCGGGCCGCTTTCCCAAAATTGGGTCCGGGGACTGGCCCGAAGACGAGGACGACGATGCCGGAATCGAAGTCTGGAACGGCGAACACGAGGATTTAGCCGATACCCTGGCGGTCTGCCTGCGCGAAATCGGCATTGCCTCGCGCAAGCGCGAGGTGGAAAGCCGCTGGAGTCTGGTGGTCCAGCCCGGACAGGAAACGCGAGCCAGGGAAATTGTCCGCGAAGTCGTGGACGCAAGCCCTCCGGAGTAGCAATCCCGGTTGCCCGGTCCGCTTTCGTGTTTCCTTTCCTTCTTCCTCTATCTATTCTTCCTCGCAATATGGAAATCTGGAGGGGCTATGGCACAAGACAGAACGGCGCAGGACACGATGGCGCATGGCGCGATACGCACCGTAGCCGTGCTGGGCGCGGGAACGATGGGAAACGGCATCGCGCACGTCTTTGCGCGCCATGGCTACCACGTGATTCTGCGCGACGTCGGGCCGCGATTGCTGGACGCCGCCATGAATACGATTGCGAACAACCTCGACCGCGAAATCAAGAAAGACACAATCGCCGCGGGCGACAAACCGGAAATCCTGAAGCGCATTCAGCCCACCACCGCCATTTCCGATATCGCGCGCGCCGATTTCGCCCTGGAAGCCGTCCCCGAGCGCCTGGAACTGAAGCTTTCCGTCCTGCGTGAAGCGGACAAACTCCTGCGGCCGGAAGTAATTCTGGCGTCGAACACGTCGTCGATCTCCACCACTACGCTGGCCGCCGCCACCGGCCGCGCGGACCGTTTCATCGGCATGCACTTTATGAATCCGGTGCCCGTCATGGTTCTGGTGGAAGTGATTCGCGCACTGCAGACCAGCGAGGAAACGTTTCGGGCCACGATGGCGCTGTGCGAGCGCCTGGAAAAGAATCCGGTCGCCGTGAACGACGCCCCCGGCTTCGTTTCCAACCGCGTGCTGCTGCCCATGATCAACGAAGCCGCCTTCGCCGTGATGGAAGGCGTGGCCACCGCCGAAGCCGTGGACACTGTCATGAAACTGGGCATGAATCATCCGATGGGCCCGCTGGAACTGGCCGATTTCATCGGCATCGACGTGTGCGTGAACATTCTCGATGTGCTGTACGCTGGCTTCGGCGACCCGAAATATCGGGCGTGCCCGCTGCTGCGGAAAATGGCCGCGGCAGGCCGGCTGGGACGCAAGATTGGCCGGGGTTTTTACAAGTATTCAGGATAGCCATTCCCGAATATTATTAAGTCTTTTCTTCCGTAATCTTTCTTCCGTAATTCCAAGCGAACAACAATTGTCAGATCACTTATATAACCAAATTTTATGTGCAGACCATCCGCAAATGGTTCCGCCAGCATCCCGATTTGGAGCGGAATTGAGGTTCGCGGGTAAGCAGCTTTCCGATTTTGAAATCGATGCGACATTGTTTCTATCATTAAAATCAAGAACTTAACCCTGAGTTGAACCCCTTCCTAGAAAATTAGGATTTTTTAATCACCGTTGGGCCTGCTTTTGCATTCAATCCATTCCTGTAAAGAGCTTATGACATCGAGATTTCAAAATCCAAAGCTTCGCCCCACGCATGTTTGCCGGCTGAAACTAGCAAAATGTCGATTTATTGATCGGATGAAAGAGGGGATTCTGATGCGTAAGATAATCGCACGAAAGATCTGGATGCTGGCGTTCTTGCTGGTGGTTGCCGGGGCCGGATGTGGTCGAGAGCAAACAACCAGTCCAGCGCTCCCAACAGTAATATCGACAATTCCCGCCGATGGGGCTGCCGCTGTAGCCCTCAATACCACGGTAAGCGCAAATTTCAGTTCGGTGATGAACTCCGCCACGATCAACGCAACGACGTTTACATTGACTGGGCCCGGACTCACTGCTGTGGCCGGAACCGTAAGTTATGCGGGCGTTACCGCCACTTTCACGCCGGCGGTTTCGCTGGCCGCGAATACGTTATATACCGCGACCATCACGACCGGGGCGCAAGACCAGGTCGGCAGCGCCCTGGCGGCCGATTATGTCTGGACTTTCACCACCGGTGCGCCAACGGTTATTTCCACGGTTCCGGCAGCTGGCGCAACTGGAGTCGCTGTCAACTCCGTTGTCTCCGCGACATTCAGTGAGGCGATGAACGGGGCGACGCTCACCTCCTCAACGTTTACTGTGACCGGGCCGGGCACAACTCCCGTAGCCGGTGCAGTGACCTACTCTGGTTCCACAGCGACGTTTACGCCCGCGTCGGTGCTCGCGAATGACGTTTTGTATACGGCCACGATCACCACCGGGGCGCAAGATTCCGCAGCTGTCCCATTGGCGGCCGATTATGTCTGGACCTTTACCACGGCTCCGGCGCCCACCGTGGTTTCCACAGCGCCGGCAGATACGGCCACCGACGTGGCCGTCAACACGACAGTCGCCGCTACGTTCAGTGTGCCCATGGATGCCGCAACGATTGACGGGACAACCTTCACGCTGACCGCGCCGGGACCTACGGCCGTAGCCGGTGCAGTCACCTACTCGGGTTCCACGGCCACGTTTACGCCCACGTCGGCTCTGGCGAACAGTACTGTGTACATTGCCAGGATCACCACCGGGGCGAAAGATCCCACAGGCGCTCCATTGGCGGCCGATTATGTCTGGACATTCACGACGGCTCCGGCGCCCGCCGTGGTCTCCACCGTGCCGGCAGATGCGGCCGTGAATGTGGCGTGGAGCAGCACGGTCAGCGCCACATTCAACGTTGCGATGAATGCCACAACCATCAACACAACAACATTCACAGTCGAAGGGCCTGGCGCAACCGCCGTGTCCGGAGGCGTAATTTTGGTCGGGAACACGGCAACCTTCACACCGGGGGCCGCTTTGGCGCCCTCTACCTTGTATACAGCCACGATTACCACCGGCGCGCAAGATACGGCAGGGATTGCATTGGCCGCCGATTACGTTTGGACTTTCACCACGTCACCCACGCCAGCGGTGACCTCCACGGGTCCTGCCAGCGGAGCCACCAACGCTCCACTCAACCAGAAAGTTGCCGCAACGTTCAATACACCGATGACCGCATCCACGATCACTGCGGCAGGCACCTTTACGGTAGCCGTCGCGGGTGGCGGAAGCGCCGTGGCAGGCACGGTCACCTATGATGCCGCAAGCAATACGGGCATATTCATGCCCACTGCCGCTCTCGCCGCCAGCACGCAATATACGGCGACGATTACCACTGCGGCGCAAAGCGCCCAGTCCAACGCCCTGGCCGCCGATTATGTTTGGAGCTTCACAACAGGTCTAGAGGCGAATGCCGGCGCACCCACTGTAATTTCCACGAATCCGGCCAGTGCGGCTACAGGTGTACCCATCAATCAGAGAATCGCCGCGACATTCAGCACGTCCATGGACCCTGCCACCATCTCAGCAGTCGGGACCTTCACAGTGGCAGTCGCAGGCGGCGGCGCCGCAGTACCGGGAACCGTTTCCTACGCGGGCAGAACCGCGGTCTTTACTCCCACTGCCGATCTGGCTGCCAGCACGCTATATACAGCCACGATCACGACAGCAGCCAAAGACCTTACCAGCACCGCACTGGCAGCGGATTACACCTGGAACTTCACAACCGGTACGGCTGCAAACGCGGTCGCGCCAACGATAACCCTGACCAATCCGGCTGACGCGGACACGGCCGTGCCCATCGACAAGACCATCAACGCAACATTCAGCACGGCGATGGATCCCACAACGATCACCAACGCGACCTTCACGCTGGCGGTGGCAGGAGGTGGCGGAGCTGCCGTGAACGGAACCGTAACTTACGACGGTGCAAGCCAAATCGCAACGTTTACGCCTTCAGCGAATCTGCTTGCCGATACGCAATACACAGCCACGATTTCAGATCAGGTCCTAGACCTTTCAGGCAATGCGCTGGCATCCGGCGCCGCGCCGAATCCGTGGAGCTTCACCACGAGCGGAGTGGTTGGCACGGGTCCGGCGACGATCAACCTCGGATCAGCGGCTAGCTTTGCAATCATGGCTACTGCCTCGACCAGCAGCACCGGGCCTACGGTGATCAATGGGGACGTAGGGCTGAGCCCGGGAACTTCACAGGGAATCCCGCCGGCGCAGGTAAACGGGACGATACACGTCAACGATACTGCAATCACTCAGGCCCAGAGCGATTTGCTCAACGCCTATAACGACGCCGTCAGCAGAACTGTCAATGCGCAAACCCTGCCCGGAAATATGGGCGGACTGACATTCACTCCTGGACTCTATTCCAACTCGACATCGGTATTGATCTCGGGAGGCAATCTCACTCTGGACGCCCAGGGCGATCCCAATGCGGTCTTCATATTCCAGATGGGATCCACGCTCACCACAGCGACGGACTCTCAGGTGATTCTGGCCGGCGGCGCCAAGGCAGCCAATGTCTTCTGGCAGGTTGGCAGTTCGGCGACGCTCGGCATCACGAGCATATTCAAAGGAAATGTGCTCGCCGCTGTAAGCATCACGCTCGA
Source organism: Candidatus Dormiibacterota bacterium (assembly GCA_035533775.1). Taxonomy (GTDB): domain Bacteria; phylum Acidobacteriota; class Terriglobia; order Acidiferrales; family UBA7541; genus Palsa-360. The sequence goes on from DATLTA010000209.1 coordinate 7,022, forward strand.
CACCGGAGCGGCAGTGGAAGGAAGAATGTTCGCCGGTTCTGCCGGGGACATCACCGGTGCAGTCACGTTGGATTCCAATACAGTCACCGTACCTGCTCCGTGAGGTAGGGAGTAATTGAAATGAACGCACATCAGGTATGCAAACGGTACGGCTGCGAAGCGGGGTTCTCCGGCCCGCTTCGCAGCCGGTAGGCTCTCGCTTCAGGAGGCAACAATGAGATTGGCAGCGCGTTTTATCGCCACAATGACGGTTGCATTTTTTCTAGTGCCTACTCTGTTTGCGGACGACGCGGTAAGGCCCGCAGATACACCCAAGGCGGACGAATCGGTGAGTTCCACCGCGAATCCCGGGGGCTCGCGCGTGCCCCATCCCGCCGGAAAGACATTGCTCCCCGTGCTGGGATTTGCCTCGCGGCAAGCGGCCGCTGGTCAAGGCAGCGGAACCCGGGCAGGGAGGCGCGGGCGGCAATCCGGCCAGTCGGGCGCGACGACACCCAAAGTGGAACTCTTCATGGGCTACTCGTACTGGAGGGCCGTGCCTGAAAGCACAGGCAACCGGATAGATGCCATGCATGGCGGCAGCGCCTCACTGGCTTACAATTTGAACAGTCACTTCGGCCTGGTTTTCGATTTTGCCGGTTTCCGGGCCGATTCGCTATTGTTCAATAGCCCTGGCGCGGGATTCACCCCTACTCGCGTGGTGGATGTGAATGGCGATGTCTTCACCTTCCTTTTCGGACCGCGCGTTTCCTTCCGTAACCATGGCAGACTCACACCGTTTCTCCAGGTTTTGGCCGGAGCTGCGCGCGCAAGTGAAGTAAGGGTAGACGGCTGCAACTTCCCCATTTATAGCTGCACACCACTTCCGGAAGAAACCGCATTCGCATTGACTGCCGGCGGCGGGCTGGACTACAGGCTGAACCGCAGAATTGCTTTGCGTCTGATTCAAGTGGAGTATTTTCCTACCCATTTTCAGGACCCGACCTCGCTTGGCGGAGATAAGGGTTGGCAAAGTAACGTGCGTCTTTCCGCGGGGATCGTTTTCCGTTTTGGAGGAAACCCTCCGCCACCGCCTCCCAACCATTCACCGATAGTCTCCTGTTCGGCTGAGCCGGACATGATCTATGCGGGATCGGGAGAGATGCCTGCCCTGCACGCCGTTGCCAGCGACCCGGACAACGATCCCCTTACCTATTCCTGGGAAACAAGTACCGGAACCGTGGAAGGCACGGGTCCGGATGCACGATGGAATTCTTCTGGCGCCGCCGAAGGCACTTACCCCGTAAACGTGCGTGTGGATGATGGGCGCGGCGGCACCGCCACTTGCTCAGCGAACATTCGCGTCGAAGCCAAGCCCAACAACGCTCCAACGGTGACCTGCTCGGCGGACCGCTCTTCCGTCTTTGCCGGCGAACGTATACATATAACAACGAACGCAAACGATCCCGATGGCGACCGCCTCACATATGTCTGGCGCGCGAACGCAGGCCGCGTTGCCGGCACCGATGCTGCCGCCGATTTTGATACCACCGGCCTGGCGCCTGGCATGTACACCGTCACGGTGCGCGTCGACGACGCCCGCGGCGGTGCCGCGGATTGCTCGACGACGGTCGAGGTGAAAGCACCCCCTGCAGCACCGATGGCGAGCAAGATCAACGAATGCACGTTTGGCAAGCCCCTCAGTACGCGCATCGATAACGTCTGCAAGCGTATTCTCGATGACGTCGCACTGCGCCTGCAAAGCGAGCCGCGCGCGAGCGTCGTAATCATCGGATATTCGGATCCTGGGGAGCGCAACCCCGCGGTGATTGCAGCGGACCGCGGTGCCAATGCGGTGAAGTACTTGGGCGAAAAAGGTATCGACCCTTCTCGAGCCACTACCCGTACTGGTAGCGGTGAGGCCGGAGACAATATACAAAACCGACGTATTGACGTCATTTGGGTTCCCGAGGGTGCCACCTACTAGCCTTCGTGCATCTCTACTTTCGGGTCCTGTGTGCCCAGTGTTTTGGTCGCACCGGACCCTTTTTTTATTTTCTGGATCATGGGTTACCTCAGGATAGCCAGCAGATTCAGTCGGAAAGCGGGGTGAGGCCAAAACGGCGGATGAGTGAAAGACTTCCATGTTCAGGAACAAAGCCTGGCGATCCCTGCGGAAGGCGTGTCCCCCAACCCGCAGCCTGAAAATACTGTTTGCTTTTTCTTCGCCTTGTGATATTGTGCCTTCCGCAATGAATTTGCGCCGGACAGAACGCTTTGTAGTAGACTCCGCGGAGACGCCCGGCGTCCCCCGCAGGTCACGAAACGTGACAATTTTGTTATCGAGGTGAATTTATGACAGATGAAAAAGCAAAAATGCTGGAAGCGACGATCGCGCAGATCGAAAAACAGCATGGCAAGGGCGCCATCATGCGCCTGGGCAATCGCGACGTGCTGGTGCCGGTCAGCGTGATCCCCACGGGGGCGCTTTCGATTGACGCGGCGCTGGGTGTGGGCGGCGTGCCGCGCGGGCGCGTGATCGAAATCTATGGCCCGGAATCGGGCGGCAAGACGACGCTGACGCTGCATATCATTGCGGAGGCGCAAAAGATGGGCGGGCAGGCGGCGTTCATCGACGCCGAACACGCGCTGGATCCGATTTACGCGCGCAAGCTGGGCGTGGATGTGGACAATCTTCTGGTCTCGCAGCCGGATAACGGCGAGCAGGCGCTGGAAATTGCCGAGATGCTGATTCGTTCGAACGGCGTGGACATCATTGTGGTGGATTCGGTGGCCGCCCTGGTGCCGCGTGCGGAACTGGAAGGCGACATGGGAGATCCGCAGATGGGCTTGCAGGCGCGGCTGATGTCGCAGGCGCTGCGCAAACTTACTGCCATCGTGTCGAAGTCCCACACCTGCCTGATCTTCATCAACCAGATTCGCGAAAAAATCGGTGTGATGTTCGGCAATCCGGAAACCACCACGGGCGGGCGGGCGCTGAAATTTTATTCTTCCATTCGCCTCGACATCCGCCGAATTCAGTCCATCAAGGAAGGCGACCGCGTCATCGGTTCGCGCACGCGCGCCAAAGTGGTGAAGAACAAGGTCGCCGCGCCGTTTCGCGAGGCGGAGTTTGACATTCTCTACGGGGAAGGCGTTTCCCGCGAAGGAGACTTGATCGACCTTGGCGTGGATCAGGGCGTTTTGGAAAAAGCCGGCACGTGGATTTCCTTCGGCGGCGAACGGTTTGGCCAGGGACGCGAGAATGCCCGCGTCTTCTTGAAGGAACATGCCGACATCCGGAATAAACTGGAAAATACGCTGCGCAAGAAGATGGGCATTCCCATGCCCGGCGCAGCCAATGGCACGCCGGCTCCCGCAGCGCAGGCGGAGAAGCCCGTTACCCAAGCCGCCGCCGCTGGGGGCTCAGTGAGCAAACCGCGTCCGACGCGATGATATCGGAGGCAGGCAGGCATTCGAAGTACGCTCCGCAGCCCGGCGAACGGCCCGGCTGCGGAACTGTTTTGCGGAACCTTCGCCACGCGATTTATATTTTTTCTTCAATCGACGAATTGAACTAAGCTGATCCGCAGTTTTCTCCGTCAGAGTCGCCGGACCCCGCTCTTTTGACCTGTTTTCAGATAAGTATGGAACCTTCAGCAGGGCCATTGCGTGATAGTACCCGGCAGGTGTGATTAGCTATTGCGCTTGGATGGAAAAGTTTCCTAGAATGAATGCCTTAGCTTAATACGCGCATTGGGAGCGCGAAAGCGGCCCAGATAGGAATCGTCAGATGAAGACCCGGTCCAGCTTTTTACGGATACCTGCCATAATTTTGTGCCTGTTTATCGCAGGGGCATTGCCTGCGCTCGCCGTTCCCAGGCCCCGCGTCCAACGCAAAGTAGTTCGGCATTCGGTTCGGCATGCCGTTCGGCATGCCGAGAGGCGAAGGGTCGTTCGCTACAGGGTGCCGACCTATACGGATTCGGAAAAGGGCGATGTCACGGAGTACGATGATCCCGTCGTGCGCCAGGCAGCGGTTCAGGCTTTAGGCCGGTATAACGGTTCGGTTGTCGCCATCGATCCTTCCACCGGACGCATTCTTTCCATCGTGAATCAGAAGCTGGCTTTTTCAACGGGCTTTATCCCGTGCTCGACGATTAAGCCGGTGATTGCCGTGGCCGCCTTGCAGGAAGGCGTGGTGACACGCAACTCGATGATCCGCGTGGCGCCGCACAAGTACTTGAACATGACCGAAGCGCTGGCGCACTCCAATAACGCGTTTTTCGAGGAACTTGGCCGCCGCATGGGATTTGCCACTGTCGCCCATTATGGCCGCCTGTTTGGATTGGGTGAACGGGCCGGATACCATATTCCGGAGGAGCATCCAGGCGGATTTCCAACCGCGCCGCCGGCGTTTGGCGGTGTGGCGCGAATGTCCAGCTTCGGGCAGGGCATCCAGATGACGCCGCTGCAATTGGGCGCGATGGCGTCGACTATCGCCAATGGCGGTACGCTCTATTACCTGCAATATCCGCAATCGGCCGAAGCGCAAGAGAACTTCGTGCCGCGCGTGAAACGCAAACTCAATATCGAATCTCTCCTCCCGGAAGTCCGCGACGGCATGCTGGCGGCGGTGCTCTATGGGACCGCGCGACTCAGCTACATTTCCGATGATGAGCAGGCCGCGGGCAAGACCGGCTCGTGCTCGGAAGACGGTTCGCGGCTGGGCTGGTTTGTTTCCTACGCGGATCAGACGCATCCGAAAATCGTTCTCGTCGTATTGATGCGAGGCCATAGCCACGCCGTCATGGGCCCGATGGCCGCGGGAATTGCCGGGCACATCTATCGCCGTCTGAACGACGAAAATTATTTCGGCACGCGCAATGCCGAGGCTCGCACACCCGCCGCGGAAATCGGCTCAGCGCAATAGCTCGCCATCGGGAAAATCCGAACCTTCGGATTGCAACTCCCAGCGTGAAATTTTCAAATTGCAATTCCTGAACCTTCCATTTCAGATTTTATAATCTGAAATGGAAGGTGTGCGTGCGTCGTCATGGATTGCCAAGGGCGAAATTTCCCGCGGCGGTTCTCCCGGCGCGGCCAGGTGGCGCGGCCAAGTGGCGCGGCCTGAAGCCTGTGCCGCCGCCTTGCTCCCGCCAAAATAATTTTCCAGAGAGTTGTGGCTGTTGACCTCAAGTGTAAAACTTCGCATTTTACAGTTGGGGCGGGGATTGTAATGCGTTACTCTGTCCATCTTCGGGCGGAGCATCTGTCTTATCGGTGCTTGCCGGGGAATGAATTTCAATGGCGCGTTACCTTATAGCATTCGTCAAGGAGATCCGGTGAGCCGCAGATTCGTATTTTCACTGATTGCTGTTTCAATGGTTGGAACCGCCATCGTGGCAACTGCGATTCATGCGCGCCGCGCAGGAGAAAGAGAGTTTCAGAATCAGGCCAAGCTCGCCACCGCGGATGCCGCCCGTATTCAGGCCAAAGCGGTCCTGTTTGATGAATACCGGGTGTCGTCGGGGAATACGCTCGCGCAGTCGCTCGAGCATCACGGGATTGCGCCCGCCGAAACCGCCGGGATTGTCGGGAGCGCGCAACCGGTTTACGATTTGCGCCATATTCGCGCCGGGCATCGCGTATCGATCGGACGTTCGGCAACCGGAAAATTGCGCGCCGTCCGCTACCAGATCGATCCGGACCGCATGCTGGAAGTAAAACCGAGCGAGGAAGGGTTCGTCGCCTCGGTCAGTGAGATTCCCTCGCGCACCGATGTGGAGACCGTCACGGGAGAAATTCGCGATTCGCTTTTCGGCGCGGTTTCCGATGCCGGGGAGTCACCGGAACTGGCGCTCCGCCTGGCGCAGATTTTTGGCTACGACCTGGATTTCTCTACCGACCCGCGCGAAGGCGATACGTTCCGCGTGGTCGTGGAAAAGAAAAAATATCTCGACGGCAAGGTGCTGGGCTACGGTCGGATCCTCGCCGCGGAATACAAGAATGACGGCCATCTGTATCAGGCGGTGCTGTTTCACGATCCTGCCGGCAATCCCGCGTACTATTCACCGGACGGAAAATCTTTGCAGAAGGCGTTTCTGCGCTCGCCGCTGAAGTTTGCCGCGCCGATCACGTCCCGTTTTTCATACCATCGTTTTCATCCGATTTTGAAGAGGTATCTACCGCACCTGGGCATTGATTACGGTGCGCCAAGGGGCAGCCCCGTGCAAACGATTGGGGCCGGCCGCGTCGTGTTTGCCGGGCGAAAGGGCGGCGATGGGAATATGGTGCACATCGTGCACTCCAACGGATATGAGACGATGTATCTGCATTTGTCGCGCATCCTAGTACGGGCCGGGCAGCATGTTCAGATCGGGCAGACGATTGGTTTAGTGGGCATGACGGGCCTGGCCACTGGGCCGCATCTGGATTTCCGAATCCTGCAGCATGGCGTGTTCCGTAATTTCCTGGCGCTGCATTTGCCGCCTTCGGTTCCGGTCGCGCCGCGCGATTGGAATCAATTTATTTCCGCCCGCAATCGGTATATGCCGTTGCTGGACCACGTGCGGTCGCTCGACGCACGCAGCGAGCAGCCGCAGCCGATCCCCTAGTCCGATTTTGCCGTGGATGCGGGTTTTGTCAGCCACGCCCGGTCCGCACCGGGCTTGTGCTGTCCGCGGAGTTCCGGAGGCGCGAAGTTTCCCATAAACTCCACAAGTGATCCGTGGAACCCCTTCCATTTTTTTGGATTTATTGGGAATCCCCCATGCATTGTAAGATCTTCCCCGGTCTGAAAGCTCTGGCTGTAGAGCGGGTGGCCCGGGCTTTGTAGTTGAACTTCGGGTGCCTTGCCCTTCGCAGTTTTCGAAGGGCGGAAGGTGTGGTTTTATTTTTTTTGAGTGATGATCTGGATTCCTTCCATGCATCGCGCCACTTGTCCCCAATCGACCAAACGCAAAAAGCGAAAGGCAAAAGCACACAGGCTGAAGCCTGTGCTACCTGAACCCACCCAGTGGCACAGGCTTCAGCCTGTGTGCCTTTGCTTTTGCCTTCGCTGTGCGCCTTTGCTTTTTGTTAAGGCGCCCGCGCCCGTAAATCCGAATGAGTTTGTTGGCCATGGAATTGGAAGGTCAGGACTCGACCCTTCGGAAAACGCCAAGAGTTGGCCGCCCGGATGGTCAAAGGCTGCGCAACCTGCCGTGCACTACTATGTGGCAGATCGCCTCGGGAGAACACGCGTTATCCAGCAAGTTCCGGCGCCACAAAGCGCCCGTATCCTTGTGCACCCGTATTTTTTTGCGAGGGCGGAGGAAATAGAAATAAAAAGGCGGCCCGATTGTTCGGGCCGCCTTGAAAAACAGTGGAGTTTCTGGAGTTCGAACTGCCGGACTTGCTACTGTTCTTCCTGCCGCAGTCGCTAACGCACTTCCCAGGTATCGCCGGAATGCAGCAGTTTGGAAAGGTCGCCCGGGCCGCGCTTGGCAATGACGTCCTGAATCTGTTTGGCCAGCATGTCCTCGTAGCGGTCGCGTTTCCAGGAGCGCAGCACGCCGATGGGTGTGGGGAAGTCGGGCTTACCCTGCATCTGGGCAAGCAGGAAGGCGTAGGCGGGGTTCGGGTGATGTTCGTCGTGGACCAGCAGGTCGGCTTCGGTGAGTCCGTTGCCGTTGCCGAGATGCACGACTTCCAGTTCCATGCCGTTGAGGCGAATCCCCTTGTCGCCATTTTTGCCGAAGATCATGGGCTTGCCGTGTTCCAGGTGCAGGACATGTTCGCTGCGGGCTTCTCTTTCCGTGAGACTGAACCAGGCGCCGTCATTGAAGATGTTGCAATTCTGCAAAATTTCAATGTAGGCCGATCCGCTGTGCGCCGCCGCTTTCCGCAGAGTTTCCTTGAGGTGCGGCTGGAAAACGTCCACCGAACGCGCCACGAAGGAAGTATCCACGCCAATCGCCAGAGCGAGCGGGTTGATCGGCCGGTCGGAGGTGCCGAAGGGAGTGGACTTGGTCTTCTTGCCGAGTTCGGAAGTCGGCGAATACTGGCCTTTGGTCAGACCGTAAATCTTATTATTGAACATGAGCACCTTGATGCCCACGTTGCGGCGCAGCATGTGAATCGTGTGATTGCCGCCGATCGCCAGGGAGTCTCCGTCGCCGGTCACCATCCAGACCTCAAGTTCGGGATGCGTGATCTTCACGCCGGTGGCAACCGCGGGCGCGCGGCCGTGAATCGTATGAAAGCCGAACGTATTCATGTAATAGGGGAAGCGGCTGGAGCACCCGATTCCGGAAATCACGACAAACTTCTCGCGGGGAATCCCCAGTTCCGGAAATACGGACTGTACGGCGGAGAGGATGGCGTAATCTCCGCATCCGGGGCACCAGCGGACTTCCTGGTCCGTCTGAAAATCTTTCTTTGTAAGCACTGGAAGCGTTGCTGTGGTCATTCTTTTTATTCTCCAGAGACTTTCCGGGCTTCAGCCCAAAATTTCTTCAATTTTCGCTTCAATTTCCGCTTGCTTGAAGGGCTGCCCTTGAATCTTGTTGTACCCCTGCGCATTCACCAGATACTTGGCGCGCAGCAACATCAACAGCTGGCCCATATTCATCTCGGGTACGAGCACCTGACGGTAGCGGCTCATCACCTCGCCCAGATTTTTCGGCATCGGATTCAGATACCGCAGGTGCACGTGGCCGATCCGGCGGCCCTTCGCGCGCGCCGACTTGAGGCCCGCGGTGATTGCGCCATAGGTCGATCCCCAAGCCATAATCAACAGATCGCCGTCGGGATCTCCGGCCGGAACCACATCTGGAATATCCTGAACGATGCCCTCGACTTTGGCCGCGCGGATGCGAACCATTTTTTCATGGTTCAGCGGCTCGTAATTCACATTTCCGGTGACGTCCTGTTTTTCAATGCCGCCGATGCGGTGCTCCAGGCCCGGTGTCCCGGGGATCGCCCAGGGGCGCGCCAGGGTTTGCGGATCGCGCTTGTAAGGAAGGAATCCCACCGGATCGGTGGCGAATTTCACGCGGATGCCGGGGATTTCGTCGACGTTCGGAATATGCCAGGGCTCCGCCCCGTTGGCCAGATATCCATCCGACAGGACAATCACGGGAATCATATATTTCAACGCAATGCGGCATGCTTCCACTGCAATCCAGAAGCAATCGCCGGGAGTGGAGGGGGCCAGCACGGGAATGGGCGCTTCCGAATTGCGGCCGAACATGGCTTGCAGCAGGTCCGCCTGTTCGGTTTTGGTCGGCAGGCCGGTTGAAGGGCCGCCGCGCTGAATATCGCAAATCACCAGGGGCAACTCCGTCATGATGGCCAGTCCCATCGCCTCGGCCTTGAGCGCCATACCCGGGCCGGAAGTGGTGGTCATCGCCAGCGCGCCGGAATAGGCGGCGCCGATCGCCGAAGTGACGGCGGCAATTTCATCTTCGGCCTGAAACGTCATCACGCCGAAATTCTTATACATGGAAAGCTCGTGCAGGATGTCCGATGCGGGCGTGATCGGGTAGGAACCCAGAAACAACGGCAAGCCCGCCTTCTGCGATGCCGCGACAAAGCCCATGGCCAGCGCCTGATTGCCGCTGATATTTCGATAGGTGCCGGGAGTGAGCTGTGCGGGCGGAATTTCGTAGCTTACCTGGAACGCTTCGGTCGCTTCGCAGTAGTTATATCCGGCGCGCATGGCCATTTTGTTTGCTTCGACCAGCAGCGGCTTGGCCTTGAACTTGTCTTCAATCCACTTGTAGGTCAGGTCCATGGTGCGGTTGTAGAGCCAATAGGCCATGCCCAGCGCGAAGAAATTCTTGCAGCGGACCATGGTCTTGGAATCGAGGCCCAGTTCCTCGAGAGCCGAGCGTGTCAGGCGTTCGAGGTCAACCGAGAACAGGCGGTAGCCATCCAGGGAATGATCTTCCAGGGGATTCGAAGTGATGCCCGCCTTGTGAAAATCCGCTTCGGTGAACGCATCGTTGTTGACGATCAGGATGCCATTCGGTTTCAGGTCGCGGATGTTCGTTTTCAGCGCCGCGGGATTCATCGCCACCAGCACATCCACCGCGTCGCCGGGCGTGAACACGTCGCTGGCGGCGAACTGAATCTGGAAACCGCTGACGCCGGGGAGTGTTCCCGCAGGGGCGCGAATTTCGGCGGGATAATCCGGAAACGTAGCTAGGTCGTTGCCGTACAGCGCCACGGTGTTGGTGAACTGGCTTCCCGTGATCTGCATTCCGTCGCCCGAATCTCCGCAAAATCGAAGAACTGCTCGATCGACGACCTCGCGCTTATGCGCGCGGACGACTGGGTCCGTAGTAGTAGCCATGGCTTAAAAAGACTCCAATCCTAAAGTTATGATTTTTAGCCGCCCGGTATGCCCCGAGAATATCCACCTGTTGCGGGAGCTGAAATTCCCGAGAAAGCTTTCAATACCCACAACCTAAGAATAGCATAACCGTAGTCCCGGCGTAAGGTTCTCGTGCCGGGTCACTGTCTCCTACTAATTATCGGAAAATACCAGAAACATCACCCTCGGCATTCTGCTTTCTAGGCCATCCCGGCATCCTGCCCGGCACATCGCCGGAAATGCACGAAAAGGTTCAGGCATTCTGGGAACATTCCTGGAAGCCTTCTCAGCGGCGTGAAATCGCTGCGTTGAAGGCCAGTGGAGCCACCGTTCGAGTGGTGGAAATGCAGGGTGCCCCGCACCTGTG
>DATLTA010000210.1:0-4745 GCA_035533775.1 Candidatus Dormiibacterota bacterium
AAATTGCCTTCGGCCACTTGCATGGGCTTCCCCGGACCCGAATCGGCCCACAGATTGGATTGAAAAGGCGAAAGAAAGTCTGAAAACTCCTGCTCGCGACATCAGATATAACCTGACGACAGCGAGCCGACTCAAGCACTACGCCTGATCTGATTCCCCGAAGGGATGTGCCGGGAGGGATGGCCCTCCCGGCTTTCTTTCACTTCAGATCGTCCTTAACGACCTTTCCGCCCTTCATTACAAATTTCACGTGTTCAAGCTCGGTGATGTCCTGAAGCGGGTTTCCGGTGACGGCGATCATGTCGGCATAGTAGCCCTTTTGAATCGAGCCGATCTGGTTTTGCCACCCCATCATCTCCGGATCCATTTTTACAGAAGCGTCAATTGCCTGCAGCGGCGTCATGCCGTCTTGCACCATGGCCACAAATTGAGTCGCCTGCGTGCCGTGAGCATAGGGACCGTCCGCGCCGCTGCCGAATGTAATCTTCACCCCCTTGGCCAGCCCCTCGCGAAACGCTTTTTTGCCCATTGCACAGAGGCTATTCTTGCCGCCGGAAAGAGCCTTGTCGCGGGCCACCGCGATGGGCATGCAGAAACGATAGAGTGTTACATCCCAATAGATTCCCTTCTGTGCCATCGAGTTCAATTGCGCGTCAGTGATGCCCTGTCCGTGCTCGATGCTGTCCACCCCCGCTGTAATGCAGTTTTGCAATCCTTCACCGCCGAAAGCGTCGCAGGAAACCTTCCGATGCAGACTATGGGCTGTATCCACAATGGCTTCCACCTCCGGCAGCGTGAAAGTCGGTGCGACCCAGAGCTGACCTGTGGAGCTAAACGTATGGGGGCCGGTCGTGAAAATCTCGATCCAGTCCGCCCCGTAATGGATTTGGGCACGAGTCGCCGCCCGAGCCTCATCCACCCCCGTGACGTTCTGGTGGGTGGCTGGAATAGTGCTTCCCGGTGCTCCTATATATTTCGGCCCTGTACCAATACCCCGAGTCGTGATCTGCATCCTGGGTCCTTCAAAGAGGCCGCGTTCGATGGCGTCGTACACGGCCACATCACCGTATCCCTCGCCATGCGTATTTACTTCGCGAATCGTCGTGAACCCCGCCCGCAAGTCTGTCTGCGCCTCGTGCAAGGCCAGCAAAGCCCAGGCTTCCCGTGACGTATTGATGCGAGCGGCAGGAGGCAAGAGATTGAAAATATGCGAATGCGCATCCACCAGACCAGGCAAAACCGTTGCATGGCTGAGGTCAATGACTCGCGCATCGGCCGGGACCTTTACCTGGCCCATCGGGCCAACTTCCTCGATGCGGTCACCCTTGATCAGTACAACCTGGTTGGTCAGCAGTTTGCCGGTTTGTGTGTCGAACAAGCGCCCCGCACGGATAGCCTCGACGGTCGTGACTTGAGGGGGCTGGGCATTCAGACCGATCCCTAAACCTAGGACCAGCACAAGGCCATAAATTGAAGATTTCCAACGAATCATCAAGTCCTCCAGGAGACGATAACTGACGCCCGCAATGATTGCATAACAGGATTCCTGTGGCACCAGGAAAAAATGGCTCTATGGCAAAACTTGTGGGTAAGGGGTCTGTGGAAAGGGCCACCCCGCGGAAATTCCAAGAGTGGGACTTCCCCCCCTCCTCGTGGAAATCCGGCCAGCCCGTCCGGGCGAATTCCCTCCGACAATGCTGAAGGGGATGCGAAAGGGCTGGTCTGGGATCGAAAGCCACGCCTCAGGGCACGTTTAGCCAAGATAGTGTGCCGAGATTACGCGGAGTGGCGGACAAGCTCCCGTATTAGCGTCGCAATATTCGAGGGGGCTTGTACCGGCGTGAGATGCCGCGCGCCAGGAATAACAGTCAGAGTCGAGCCCGCAATGGTTGAGTGCAGAACCTGCGACATCGCCAACGGGGTTGCATAATCCTCCTCGCCAACGATCACCGAAACCGGAATGCGCAGGGAGGATGCAACGCTCCTCAGATCCGCTTCCCCCAGCAGCGCGCAAGACGACTGGTAACAAGACATATCGTTGGCCAAAAACACCTTCGTTAGCCTGTCCACGAGGCTTGGATGAGCTGCACGGAAATCCTCACTGAACCAACGCTTCAGTTGAAACGGCAGCATGGCCGTCAGACCTTCCTTGACCGCTTTTGCCGCGCGCGCTCTCCAATCCTGCGGGGCTGTAGGGCCATACCACGCAGTAGTGTCAATCAAGGCTAGGGCTTGCGCGCGATCCGCAAACAAGCCCGCGAAAGCTTGCGCCACACATCCCCCCATGGAGCAACCCGCAATCACGGCGGAGGTCCATCCGCAATGATCCAGTAGAGCGGCAAGATCTTCGCCGAACAGCCGCGCGGTGTAATCGCCTGAGCGGCGCTCCGATTGCCCGTGGCCACGGCAGTCGTACGTTAGAAGTTCGAACTCGCTACTGAGTTCGCCGACCACCCCATCCCAGATCGTTGAATCGAGCGCCAGGGAATGAATCAACGCCAATTTCGGTTTTCCTGCCTGTGGATAAATGCGGTAAAACAACGATGAGCCGTCTCGCGTACGAGCCTTTCCGCTCAAGTCTGCCATTCCGCCTGCCTCCGGCAATTTGTGATCGTGTTTCGTTTATGGGCCATATGGCTGCACTTGCGGATCGGTTCACTTCATTGGCAAGAGCAGCTTTCAGCCAAGTTGAAGACACGCCATGCAAAATCGGGGGAAACCTCCGGCTGGCCACGAACCGTGTTGACGTTCTTGGGAATGCCCGCATCTCGCGCTGAGTGGAATCAACTTTGCTTGATTTCCGAGGTTTTAACGGCCGCCGCCTTGACGGCTTCGATGATCTCGGGATAGGTGGCGCAGCGACACAGGTTGCCCGAGAGAAAGTGCCGAATCTGGTCCTCGGTCGGGTGCGGGTGGCGTTCCAACAGCTCCTTCGTCATCATCACAAATCCAGGGGTACAGAACCCGCACTGGAACGCGAATTTCGAAACAAAGCACTCCTGAATCGGATGAAGGCGGTCGCCTTCGGCAAGCCCCTCGATGGTTGTAATGGCGGTTCCGTCCATGAAGGGAGCCAGGTATAGGCAGCCCGAGACAGCGACGCCGTCCACCAGCAGCGTGCAGCACCCGCACAGCCCCTGTCCGCAGCTCTCGCGCGCCCCGAAGAGGCCAAAATCGCGCTGCAGAACTTCAACCACGGTTTCGTGCGGCGCGACGTCGGCCTGAACCGGCTTACCGTTCAATAGAAAGCGAATAGTACGCCGAGCCGCGCTCACAGTTCACTCCCCAGCGGACGTTTTTCGGCTTCGCGTATGGCTCGGTACACCCGCTCCGGCGTCAGCGCCATGGTCATCATGCGCACGCCGGTGGCATCAAACAGGGCATTGGCAATAGCCGGCGATACACTGAACATCCCGGATTCGCCGATGCCTTTGGCGCCAAACGGGCCGAAGCGATGCGGAATCTCGACAAGACCGGCGCTGAGGTCCGCGGGAACGTCCAGCATCCCCGGTATCTTGTAATCCGCCAGGCTTGCATTCACGACTTGCCCGTCGTTGAAGAGCAACTCCTCGAACAAGGTGAAGCCGAGCTGCATGACGCTGGCGCCGGTGTACTGGCTTCGCGCGATTTCCGGGTTCACCGCGCGGCCGACGTCGCCCACGTTGACCAGCTTGGTCACGCGGATGCGGCCAGTTTCCGTGTCCACCTCGACTTCAGCGCCTGCGCCGGCCAGCATCCAAAATGGAGTGATTTGCGCGGACTGTCCGGCGGCATCGGGCTTTTGGTAGGGCGACGTAAACGAACCAACGCCGATAATGTTCCCCGCCTGCATTCCAAACCGCGCGGCCATCACTTCCTGGAGCGTCATACGAGCGCCGGAAGGGGAAATCACAGCGCCATCCCGGCATTCGAGTTCCTCTGCGCCTATCCCGAGGGCTGTGGCAGCGACGCGCAGCACCTGGGCACGCGCGTCTTCGGCCGCCATCTTCAGGGCATTTCCCATGTGGTAGGTGGAACGCGAACCGAGCGTGGCCATGTCGTACGGCGTAACGTCGGTATCCGGATGGGTCACGCGAACGGTCTCGGAAGGGACACCCAGGACTTCACCCGCGATTTGAGCCATGGCCGTATCCGACCCCTGGCCCATATCCACCGTCCCGCAATAAATCGCGCAGCTTCCGTCGCCGTAGATGTTGACAAGCGCCACCGACGAGGTCGGCGCAATACACGCTTTGATTCCGATGGCCACGCCACGCCCTCGCCGAAGCGCGCCCGAACCGCGATCAAACGGGCGTTTCCAATCCATGCGCGCTTCGAGTTGATCCAGAACCTCAGCGAGGTGTACATCCCTCATGATCGTGCCTGTGGCGTGCGGCCGGCCTTCCCGCAGGATATTCCGCCGGCGGAATTCGATGGGATCGATTCCCAGTTCGTGCGCAATGATGTCAGCCTGGCCCTCGTAGGCCCACACCACCTGAGAAATCCCGAAGCCGCGCAGTGCGCCGGCAGGCGGGTGATTGGTATAGACGGAATAATTGTCCAGGGCCACGTTTTCAATGTCGTAAGGGCCCGCTGCGGTAAAACCCGACTTCTGCGTAACGCGCGGCCCGATGTCGGAATACGCTCCGGTATTCCAATAGGTCTCGACCTCGCGCGCGACGATTTTACCGTCGTTCTTAACGCCGGTCTTGATGCGCACGGTCGCGGCATGCTTGGTGATGGTGTAAAACTGCTCCTCCATGGTT
>DATLTA010000211.1:0-17079 GCA_035533775.1 Candidatus Dormiibacterota bacterium
ACGCATAAAGCTTTTTCTGGATCGCGCGGCCCTGGAGCATACCTTCGATCTGAACCGGCAGCTGCGCTATGTGGACGCGATTTTTGCCCGCGTGTTTGTGGGAAAGTAGGGGAACCGCTCCGAGCCGGGCAATCTAGTGTGCTGTCCCGGAAATAAGTCGCAATTCCGGATTGTGGGTCAGGGCTTCAGCCCTGACAAAATAGGCTGAAAACAAAGGGGCTTTAGCCCCTGAAGACGTGTTCCACTTCGTGAAGGAATTTCCGGGACAGCACACTAGACGCGCTGAACGTATCGCGCTTCCGAAGTATCCACTCTTACTTTGTCGCCCGTATTCACGAACGGCGGCACCTGGATCGTGAGGCCCGTTTCCAGCTTGGCGGCCTTCATCACGGCGCTGGCGGTCGCTTTCTGCACGGTCGGCTCGGTGTCCACGACCGTAAGATCCATCGTGTCCGGTATGACCACGCCGATCGCCTTGCCTTCGTAGAATTCCAGCTTCACCGTGGTATTCGGGATCAGGTAGTGCACCGCTTCCCCAAGCACGTCCTCACCGAGATGAAACTGCTCGAACGACTCCGTATTCATGAAGTGGTAGCCTTCGCCATCCGAATAAAGGTATTCGTGCTCGATTTCATCGAAGACGGCGCGCTCGATGTCCACCTCGGCGCGGAACCTGTAATCGATGATCGAGCCGGTGCGCAAATTGCGCATTTTCGTGGCCATGGCGGCGCGCTTGTTGCCGGGCGTGCGGTGTTCGACGCTATGCACCGTATACAGTTCGCCTTCGTGGCGGATGGTCATTCCCGGACGCAGTTGTGTTGCTCGCATGCGATTCTCTCCTGATGCCTACGGGGGCTTGCGGCAGGCGGTTCTTTCCGGCTGCGGTTTTCATGTGCGCCGTCGCAGCAGTTCGGGTGCAAAATGCGCCCCTTGCCGAACCCAGATTATAGACGCCACGGCGCGGGACGGTCAACGCACGTACGCTGGTATCCCCGCTGAGTTGCGGCCCTTTGCGGATCGGGTGGAGTACAATTGGGCTGGAACGCTGCAGCATCGCAGGAGGAAAAAATGGCCGAACCTACCTATGATGAACTAAAAGCCCGCGTGGCGGAACTGGAAAAGAAAACCGACCGCCGCTCCGGCGAATTGGATTTTAAAATTGGCGGGAAGGGTGGAGTGAGCGTTTACGGCCTTGGCCGGTTTCCAGTTACATTGTATTACGAGCAGTGGATCAGGCTGCTCGACGCATCTCCAAGGTTGCGGGATTTCCTGGAAGAAAACAAAAGCAAGCTCAAACTGAAAGAGAAATAGGTTGTAGTAGGACAGGCTTCAGCCTGTCTTCATTTTGACTTCTGCCGATACGCCAAAAATCAAACCCGGACAGGCTGAAGCCTGGCCTACTGGAACCCTCCGCCGTGCAGGGAATTCACGGCTGCGCGGCCTTGTCGCGCTCCGCTTTTCCTTCCGCCATGATTTTTTCGATTTCGTCGGGAGAGCGCGGCAGGCGCGCGGTGAGCAGCTTGTAGCCTGTGGGCGTGATGAGCGCGTCGTCCTCGATCCTCACGCCGAGGCTTTCCTCGGGGATGTAGATGCCCGGCTCGATGGTGATGACCATGCCGGGTTCCAGCGGGCGCGGCGGGCCGCTGGGATCGTGCACGTCCAGGCCGAGGTGATGGCTCAGGCCGTGAATGAAGTACCGGCCCAGCGAGCGGCCTTCCTTGTCCTTGCCGTGCGAATTGATGTAGTCCATGGCGATTTTTTGCAGGCTCGTGGAGTCTGGTCCGTAGAGCGTCATTCCCGGCTTGAGCGCGGCCAGCGCGGCGTTCTGCGCGCCCAGAACGATGTCATAAATCTCGCGCTGCCGCGGCGTGTATTTTCCATTGGCGGGAATGGTGCGCGTGATGTCGGCGGCGTAGCCGGAGTATTGCCCCCCCACGTCCATCAGCACGATGTCGCCGTCCTGAATCTGTCGGTCGAGTTTGTTGTAGTGCAGCACGGTCGAGTCGATGCCGGAGCCGACAATCGGCGCATAGGCTTCGGTCTCGCAGCCGTTGTAGGCGTGAATCTCCACCATCTTCGCCGCCACTTGATATTCGTACAGGCCCGGACGCATCAGCTTCATGGCCGCCAGTTGCGCGTCGATGGAGGCGTCAATCGCTTTCTGCAGCAGCGCAAGCTCGCCGGGGGACTTGATCGCGCGCAGCGTGCCCACGGCGGAGGAAACATCCTTGAGCGTGGCCTCTGGCGCTGCATCCCTCACCCATTGGGACCAATCCGCGGCATGCGGGTAGCCGTCGTCATGCGGCCCTGGCAGTTCCGTGTAAATTTCGTGGAAATGTTTAGCGAGCGCGGAGAGCGTGCCGCGCAACTTCGCGAAGTTTTCGACATTTGCAAAGCCCGTCCTCTCCTGGATATCGGGATCGTCGGGAGCCATGCGCGGCCCATTCCACATTTCCTGCGCCGGATCGCGCGGCGGCAGGTACAGGATTTCGCGCGGGCCGCTCCAGCCCTTCTGCGCGGCCGATTCGGGAACCAGCAGCAGCGCCGCGCCCTCTTCGTTGTGCCCGGTGAGGTAGTAAAAATTCTCTTCCTGCATGAAGACGTACGAGGGATTCGCTTCTTCGTGCCCGGTGTAGCCGAACAGGACGATGGGGGCATCGATCGCGGCCATCAATTTCGCGCGCCGTTCGGCAAACACGGCGTTGGGCTCGCGCTCCCAGGCGCTTGCCAGCGGGACGATCGCCGCCAGACACGTCAGCACGAAGATCGCAATACCCCCGCGCAGGACTGCGTTTCGCCTGTTCATCGTGTCACCTCGCCAAAGCATATCGGAAAAAACATACCACGGCGTACACCTCGTGTCCCCTTCGCCGTCGCGCCCGCAATTACGGCGGCGGACGGAACATTTTGCTTGCCGGCTAAAACCCCGGAGCGCCGGTGGCTGCGGGGCGAACCTCGGAGGGCGGCACCTGCTGCCGCACGCCGCCGAACCGGAACCGGTCGATCCAGCTCTGCGCGACCGACATTACGCCGGTATAGAGGAATCCCCAGACAAACAGGAACAGGAACGGTGTGGTGGCGTAATTCTCATTCTGGATGGAGTACACGATGGTAAGAGCGAAGTAGAGTCCCAGCCCGATTTCCAGGTAGGGCATCCATCCGGCGCGATTGCGGTAAAGTTTTTTCTTCCATGTGCCGGTCTGGCCGTCGATATTGAATTTCGGGGTGCGCGCGAATTCCGATTTCACGCCGCAAATCGCTTCCAGCACGGCCTTGGCGTTGCGCACCGAAAGTCCGATGCCCACGGCCATGACCAGCGGCATATACAGAATGGAACGCTTCCACGTTTGGGGATAGAGGATGCGCTGCGAGGTCAGGTAAAAACCGGAAATCGAGCAGCTGGAGGCGATGAACAGCGGCACGTCGATCAACAGCACCTGGAACCAGCCCTGGTAGAATCGCACGATCATCGCCGGCAGCAACAAAGTCGACAGCACGATCATAAACGGGTAGCTGATATTGGCGGTGAGGTGCAACACAGCCTCTACCTTCACGCGCGTGGGCTCGTTCGAGCGCAGCACGCGCGGCAGGATCTTTTTCGCCGTCTGTATCAGGCCTTTGGCCCAGCGCGCCTGCTGCGCCTTGAAGGCGTTCATTTCCACGGGCAGTTCGGAGGCGCATTCGATTTCCGGCAAGTACAAAAACTTCCAGCCGCGCAGTTGCGCGCGATAGGAAAGGTCGGTGTCCTCGGTCAGGGTGTCGTGCTGCCAGCCGCCCGCGTCGTCTATCGCGGACCGCCGCCACACCCCTGCCGTGCCGTTGAAGTTGAAGAAATTGCCGCTGCGCGACCGCGCGCCGTGCTCCATGACAAAATGGCCGTCCAGCAGAATCGATTCGACCTCGGTGAGCGCGGAATAGTGGCGGTTCAGGTACGTCCAGCGCGTTTGCACCATGGCGATCTTAGAGTTGGCAAAGTACGGCAGCGTGCGGCGCAGGAAATCCGGCGACGGCAGGAAGTCGGCGTCGAAGATGGCCACGAATTCGCCTGTGGCGGTTTTCAGTCCCTCGGCCAGCGCTCCGGCCTTGTAACCGGTGCGGTCGTTGCGATGCAGGTAGCGGATGGGCAACCCTAGCGCCTGGAAGCGCTCGACGCACCCGCGCGCCACATCCACCGTTTCGTCGGTGGAATCGTCCAGCACCTGAATGTCGAGCAACTCGTGCGGATAATCGAAGCGCGACACGGCCTCCACCAGGCGCTCGATCACGTAGCGCTCGTTGTAGATCGGAAGCTGTATGGTAACCTTGGGCCACTCCGTGACTGCGGGCGGCGGACCGGGCACGTTGCGGCGGTTCTTGAAATACTCGTACACCAGAATGTAGCGGTGCATCCCGTACGTGGCCAGAATGACCAGCACGAAGAAGTAAGGAATTATGATGGCCAGATCGAATGTGTTGAGCTGGTAGAGCCCGCGAAAGGGATTCCGGTTCGGGTCGGTGAACTTGGACCAGTAGTTCCAAAGCGGATTCTGGGCCAAGCCGGCGATCAGACTGAGTGCATGTTGCGCAAACATCAAAACGGACAGCCTCCCCTGCAAACCAGCAGCCCGCGAAAAATTCAGCTGCGAGAGAAAAAACTTTGAGCGCATTGAAACGCCGCGCCGGTGCGGGCTCTGCCGGCAGCCCGCTAAAATCAGGTCCTCAATTTCTCATCGCGATCGTTGCCATCGTATCGCTCGAAGCCGTGTTTGCCGCCATGGCGCGTCTCGGGGACCTTTCCGTTCACATCCCCGAATTTATGGCGCTCGCTCTGGGCGCGGGCGTATTGTACTTCATCGCCCTGTTCGCCCTGGAGCATACGCGAGATAACCGCGCCGTGCTGTGGCTGGTCGTGCTGGGTGCGCTGGCATTTCGCCTGACGCTGTTCCCCTACCAGCCGTCGCTTTCCACCGATGTTCACCGCTACCGCTGGGACGGCCATGTCCAGAGTGCGGGCTATAATCCCTACGCTGTGGCGCCTACCGACCCGCGCCTTGCACCGCTGCGCGATGCGGGCTGGGCGGTGATGCCCGCGCCGGAAATGCCCACGATATACCCGCCTCTGTCTATGCTGGTGTTCCGCGCGACGTGGCGCGTGCTGCCCGGCCCGGTGGGCTTTAAGCTCCCTTTTCTGCTCGCCGATCTTGCTGTCGTAGCCATGCTCGCCGGGTGGATCCGTTCGACCGAGGGACGGAACTACCAGGTGGCTATTTATGCCTGGAATCCGCTGGTTGTGGTCGAATTCGCATCCAGCGGCCACAACGGCTCCCTTGCGATCGCCTGCGTGGTCGCTACGTTGCTGATTATACGGCGGTTTCCTGGGTTGTCAACGCTTACGCTTACCGCCGGGGCCCTGTTCAAGGCGTTTCCCGCCGTGCTGCTTCCTCTGGCGTTGTTTCGAGCGGGCTGGCCGGGGCGGCTGCGCGGATGGCTGGCCGCGGCAGGATGCGCGGCCATGACGGCGGCGTGCGTATGGCCGTACCGCAACGGCTGGCGCGAACTTCTCCACACGCTTGCGTATTACCAGCGGATTTTCCAGAACTACAACTCCAGCCTTTATCCGGCTCTGCTGTGGTTTTCTGGGGTACACGAAATTGCCTCGGGCATTGGCGAAGGCGCTGTCCTGGGGCTGGCTCTGTGGCTGGCCGTGCGCCGCGCGGATCCTCTGCGCGCCGCCTTCCTGCTGATCGGCACGGTGCTGCTGTTCGCTCCCAACGGATATTCCTGGTATTTCACCTGGATCGTGCCGCTGCTGTGCTTCTTCCCCAGCCCAGCATGGCTGCTGCTCACCGTGCTGCAACTGCTTTCCTACAAGATTTTCATCAATTATCGCGCGCTGGGCGTGTGGCAGTTCGATCCGCTGTTTCAGTGGCTCTGCTATGCGCCGTTCTATGCTTTGCTGGTGTGGGAAATACTTCGCCAGAAGCCGCAGCCCAGCCCACAGCCCAGCCCGCAGCCTGATGCGCGGCCGGTTAGCTAAACCAAATTCAATAGTAGAATGCCGCCGCAGTGAGTTCGCTTAGACGTCAGACGTTGATGGATAGCGTGACGTCCGGGCGCGGTCCGGGCGGGGGAGGCATCTTCGAGCGGTCCACGGGGCGGTAGAGAGTGTCGCGTTCGACCGGAACGCGGCCGGCTTCGCGGATCAGGTGTTCCAGTTCGGCGCGCGGGGTGAACTCGGCTGTGCTGGCTCCGGCGTCGTGATAGATTTTTTCTTCGACCACGGTGCCGTCCAGGTCGTCGGCGCCGAAGCGCAGTGCGATTTGCGCGATGCTGGGCGTAAGCATCACCCAGTAGGCCTTGATGTGGTCGAAATTGTCCAGCAGCAGCCGCCCAATGGCGATGGACTTCAGGTCGTGGTAGCCGGTGGCTGGCGGCAGGTGCGACAGGCCCGTATTGGCAGGATGAAACGCCAGCGGAATGAAAGCGGAGAAGCCGTGCGTTTCATCC
Source organism: Candidatus Dormiibacterota bacterium (assembly GCA_035533775.1). Lineage (GTDB taxonomy): Bacteria > Acidobacteriota > Terriglobia > Acidiferrales > UBA7541 > Palsa-360. Next base: position 6,487 of record DATLTA010000211.1, read on the forward strand.
TGCAGGCCGCGCAGCGCGAGCATGTGCTCGACGCGCTCTTCTTCCGTCTCGACGTGGCCGTAGAGCATCGTGGCGTTTGAGCGCAAACCGATTTCATGCGCCGCGCGCGCGATGTTCAGCCATTGCTGCCCGCTGACTTTATGGTCGCAGATGAGTTTGCGCACACGCGGGTTGAAAATTTCCGCTCCCCCGCCGGGCATCGAATCCACGCCCGCCTGCTTGAGGGCGAGCAGAACTTCGCGAATCGGAAGCTTCGCGATGCGTGAAAAATAGCCGACTTCGACCATCGTGAACGCTTTCAGGTGCACGGTCGGGCAGCGCTTTTTCAGGCCGCGCAGCATGTCGAGAAAATATTCGAACGGCAGGTCGGGATGCAGCCCTCCGACCATGTGGAATTCGGTCGCGCCCTCGCGCACGCCCTGTTCGGCGCGCTTGTAAATCTCTTCTAGCGCGAAAGTGTAGGCGCCCGGCGCGTTGGGATCGCGGCCAAACGCGCACAGCTTGCAGTGCGCCACGCATACGTTGGTCGGATTGATGTGGCGATTCACGTTGAAGAAACACGTGTTGCCGTGGCGCTTCTCGCGCACATAATTCGCCAGCCACCCGATGGCGAGCAGGTCCGGGGAGCGATACAGTGCAACGCCGTCTTCGGCCGTCAGCCGCTCGCCCGCGAACACTTTGTCCGCGATGGGTTTCAACCGCTCGTCGTTGGTTTGCAGTCCGGTTTGAAGTTTGCTCATCGTAATTTTCAGGCCATCCAAAAAGTTTTCCGGCAGGATGCCGGAGTTTTCTCCGCTAGGGATGCGCCACCGCCACCGCCGCGCCCCAGAACAGCAGAAACAGAAGACTAATATAACCGTTCACGGCGAAAAACGCAGCATTCATCCGGCTCAAATCGTTCGCATGGACCAGGGAGTGCTCGTAGGCGAGCATTCCGGCGATCACGGCAATCCCGGCCCACGCCGGCCAGGGCAGCTGAAAACTCCATGCCAGCCAGGCGAGCAGCAGGATCATCACCACGTGCATGGCGCGCGCAATCCTCAGGGCGCGCGCTACACCGAATCGCTTGGGCACAGAGAAAAGCTCTACCGTCTTGTCGTACTCGATGTCCTGGCAGGCATACAGGACGTCGAAGCCGCCCACCCACAGCGTTACGGCGGCGCATAGGATCAGCATGCGCGCGTCGAGCGATCCGGCGATGGCGATCCATGCTGCCGCCGGCGACATGCCCAGGCAGAATCCCAGCACCAGGTGCGACCACGACGTGAATCGCTTCGTGTACGAATAGAAGAACAGCACGCCAAGCGCGACGGGCGAAAGCTCCAGCGCCAGCGGATTCAATTGCCACGCGGCAAGAATGAGCAATGCGGAAGCCGCGAGAGTGAAGACCCAGGCAAAACGTACCGTGAGCGCGCCGGTGGCCAGCGCGCGCGTGCGCGTGCGCGGATTTTCCCGGTCGTAGCGCAAGTCGATGATGCGGTTCATCGTCATGGCCGCCGAACGCGCCCCCACCATCGCCACGATGATCCAGGCAATCTGCCGCAGGGACGGCCAGCCCGCCGCCACGCCCGGAATTTCCGCATAGCGCGCCGCCAGCAGCGCCCCGGTCAACGCAAACGGCAGCGCGAACACGGAGTGCTCAAACTTGATCATTTCCAGAATCGTGCGTATGCGGCTCGCGCCCACCGGAAAACTCCTGGTAGGACAGGCTTCAGCCTGTCTTCTTTTGACTTCTGCCGATACAGCAAAAAATCAAACCTGGACTCCTACTTAGGCTTCGCGCGTCTTGCCCTTCGCCTGGCCTACCCAGCGGTACATCTGCTCCTGCGGCAGATCCATCTGCGCGAGGACGCGATAGACGTACTGCGCCACCAGATCGTCAATTGTTTTCGGCTGGTGATAGAACGACGGGATCGCCGGCATGATCACCGCGCCGGCCTGCTGCGCGCGCAGCATGTTTTCCAGGTGAATCCGGCTGAACGGGGTGTCGCGCACGCACAGCACCAGCCGGCGGTTTTCCTTCAGGCATACATCGGACGCGCGCGCGATCAGATCGTCGCTTGTTCCGGCCGCAATCGTCGCCAGCGTTCCCATGGAACAGGGAATCACGACCATGGCATCCACCGGATAGCTGCCCGAGGCAATCGAAGCGCCCACGTCCTTGTTCGGCAGTACTTCGGTCTTCAAGGCGCGCTGGCCGATCAGCAGTGAGGGAAGCTGCTTTAAATCGCTGGTGACCACGCTCAATTCGTGCGCGAGCAATCGCGCGCCAGTATCGGTGACAACCAGATGAATCCGCGCCACGCGCGCGTCGGCTTCCAGCAGCCGCAGCAGCGCCTGCGCCAGCACGGCCCCGGAAGCTCCGGTGACACCCACAACGATCGTTCTGTTTTCCGCCTGGCTCATGGTTTTCAGGGAGTTTCAGTCTAGACAGTGGATTGCACGAAAGTCAAGAAACGCGCGGGAAATGGGGACGCAACAGTCGTTGTCAGGTTCCCGGCACTACCGCAGCAGGACTTTCATCACGCCGGGCTGCTGCGCGTAGCGAATGGCTTTGGCGGCGTCCTGCAACGGGAAAACGCGCGAGATCAGCGGGCGAGGGTCAACGCGTCCCGAGCGCAGCAGAGCCAGCGCGGGGCGAAACGGTCCGCAGCGCGAGCCGATGACGGTCAGTTCCTTCACCACGATGGGCCACGTTTCGACGTTGGCCGGGCCATGAAATGTAGACTTGAGCACAATCGTGCCGCGCGGCGCGGTGATGTGCTGCGCGAGGGCAAGGCCGGAGGGCGAGCCGGTCGCCTCGACCGTCAACGTGTAGGCGTCCGCGCGGTGAGCGTCCGGGGAGGTGACTTTCGCGGTGGCAATATCGGCCAGCCGCGCCAGGCGCAGCTTGCGGGCATGCTTGCCGATCATGGTCACCGGAATGCCGGACGTGCGCAGCACGCGCGCGATCAACTGCGCAAGTTTGCCGTCGCCGATTACGGCCGCCTCGCGGTGCGCGCGGACATCGACTTGTTCCAGAATCTGGCATGCCGCGGCCAGCGGTTCGGTAAATACCGCCGCCTCGTCGGAAATGCCGGCCGGCACGCGATGCAGATTCACGACGGGCAAGGCGAGAAATTCGGCGAACGCTCCATCGTGGCTGACGATCCCCAAGACGCTGCGCCGCGCGCAGTGCGTCGGAATGCCCCGGCGGCAATATTCGCACAGCCCTCGCAGCCCCAGGCCCGCGCACGCCAGATTGATTTCGCCGACCACGCGCCGCTTGACCCAGCTCACATCTTTTTCACTCGCAACGCACACCACGTCGCCCACGAACTCGTGGCCCAGAGTGCCCTGAAAATTGTGATACCCGCGCAGGATTTCGATGTCGGTGTTGCAGATTCCTGCAAGCCGCACGCGAACCAGCGCCCAATCCGGCCGCAGGTGCGGCAAATGTTTCTGAATGACGGCAACGCGATTCCGGCGGGTGATTGCGGCAAGCCTTGAGAAGAGATTGGAGCACAAACCCGTCCCGGCTGGCAAATCGGACCGCGCCCGAGAACATTACTTGTTCTGCACCGCCCGCAGTTGCGCTCGTTGACCCTCTGCCTGCCTGCCGACTAGGATCGAGTTGCTGTCCCAAAACACCATGTCCACTATCGACGAAGACCTGAGCCATCTCGAGAAAGACGTTCGCCAGCTGAAGATCGAGTACGAACAGTACTTCGGCGGGGGAAAGTCGCGGCCGCCCGCGGATACCGAGTGGCGCATCGAAACCATGGTGAAGCGCTACGGCGACCGCGGCGCGGCCATGAGCTATTCGCAGCGCTTTCACTACAGCAATCTGGCCCAGACCTATGCAAAATACCGGGAAATGTTCCGCAAGCGGCTGAAGCAGAAAGAAGAAGGCGGCGTGCAGCGCCATTTCGGCGCGGCCGCCCGCGATATTGAAAAGGAACGCTCCCGCAAACGGGCGGCCGGGCAAAAGGACAATTCCGCCCGGCAATTTCCGTTCACGATTTCCTGCAAGGATCCCGGCCACGAGAAGAAGAATGTGGAACGCCTTTTCGAGGCCTTCCGCAGCGCGAAACAGGAAGCGGGAGAAAACGTCGGGAAACTGACCGTCGAAGCCTTTCAGCAGTTCGTCCAGCAGAAAACCGACCTGCTCAAAAAGCAGGGCAGCGCGCGCGAAGTGGAATACATCGTCACGCTCGATGGCAAGCACGCGCGTCTCAAGGCGCGCGTTAAAGAATGAGTCCCTTATCCGTCTGAATTCTGAATTTTGAAAATTCCCAGTTCCCGCTTTTCCAAAAGCGCGCGCGCCTATACAATAAGCGTTTTCCTATCATCCCTGGGAGGGTCCTGTGCCTGTCGAACGCGCGCTCGTGAGTGTCTATGACAAAAGTGGCTTGGCCGAATTTGTGCGGCAGCTTGCCGCGTGCGGGATTGAAATCGTTTCGACCGGAGGCACCGCGAAACTCTTGCGCGAAGCGGGAATCACCGTTCGCGACGTGGCCGAACTGACAGGATGGCCCGAGATGCTGGGCGGGCGGGTGAAAACCCTGCATCCGAAAGTGCACGGCGGAATATTGTTTCGCCGGGGCGAGGCGGGCGACCTGCAGCAGACGGCCGAGCACAAGATCGCGCCCATCGATCTGGTCGTCGTGAATTTGTATCCCTTCGAGGCCACGGCCGCCCGGCCGGACCTTACGCCGGAAGAGCTCATTGAAAATATCGATATCGGCGGGCCGACCATGGTGCGCTCGGCCGCGAAGAATTTCGAAAGCGTCGCCGTGGTCACCGATCCGCGCGACTATGCCGGCGTGGCTGGCGAAATCAAGGCGCATGGCGCGGTGAGCCTGGAAACGCGGCTGGAGCTGGCGCGCAAGGCGTTCGCGCTGACCGCGCGCTATGACGGCAGGATCGCGACCGAACTGGAGCGTTTGTCCGCGAGCAACGGTACGATCCAGCTGGGCGAACGGCCCCTGCTGCCCGAGAGGCTGCACTTCGCTTACACGCGCCGGCAGGAGTTGCGCTACGGCGAAAATCCGCACCAGCGCGCGGCGCTCTACGTTCCCGCCGGCGCGGACTCTTCCGGCCTGGCCTCCGCCCGCCAGCTGCAGGGCAAGGAACTCTCCTATAACAATCTGGTGGACCTGGAATCGGCATTGTCGCTGGTCCTGGAATTCCGGAGGCCCGCGGCCGTCATCCTCAAGCACAGCAATCCTTGCGGCACCGCCGAGCAGGACACCCTGGTGGAGGCGTACGTCAAAGCCCTGGCCTGCGATCCGATCTCCGCATTTGGCAGTGTGATGGCGTTCAATCGTACGGTGGATGCCGCAACGGCCGGGGAAGTGGTAAAGCTTTTTGCCGAGTGCATCGTCGCGCCGGGTTATGAACCTGAGGCCCTTGAAAAACTTTCGTCCAAAAAGAATTTGCGGGTGCTTCAGCTTCCGGCAAAGGAATCCTCTTCGCGGGATGTCGAATGCGAACTGAAACGTGTTTCCGGCGGCGTGCTTGTGCAGGAGCAGGACCGGCACGAACTGGCGGAAAGCGAGCTGAAAGTGGTTACTCGGCGGGCCCCGACGCGCGAGGAACTGGACGCCATGCTGTTTGGCTGGAAAGTGTGCAAGCACGTGAAGTCCAACGCCATTGTCTTCGCGCGCCCCGGGCAGACGGTGGGCGTCGGGGCGGGCCAGATGAGCCGCGTCGACGCGGTGAAAATCGCCGTCATGAAATCGCAATTGCCGCTGGCCGGCAGCGTCGTGGCTTCGGACGCATTTTTTCCGTTTCCCGATGGCGTCGAGGAGGCGGGGAAGGCCGGCGCCACCGCCGTGATTCAGCCGGGCGGCTCGGTTCGCGATGCCGAGGTTATTGCCGCGGCGGACCGGCTGGGTATCGCGATGGTATTTTGTGGCGTGCGCCATTTTTGGCATTAGAATGGTGTTTTGGGAAAGCCGGGCCCCGACGCCGGGGGGAGTTGACGGATGCGGGTCTCTCCCAAGCAACTGCTATGGACAGGAACCCCGGGGGCGCGGGACGCATCCTACAAGCGTGTGGTATTGTCCTTAGGAGAGCCTCCAGTGTGAAGCAGCGCGGTTTCGGAGTGGAAACAAGCTCCGGGAACGGTTTTGACTCGCTTTCCCGTGTGGCGGATAATTTTTTTGCGGTGACTGAATGACAACCAGGTGGCACCTCGCACTAGCTTTACTCTTGTTTGTTGCAGGGGCGCGGACTGCTTCCGCGCGGCAGGCCGACCAGCCTTCGCCCAACCCTCCGGCGTCCACCCCGGCCGCCGCGTCACAATCGCAGGACGACACCTCAAAACGCGCGGAAGCCTACTACGATTATGTGATGGGCCACTATTACGCCCAGCGTTACGAAGGCAGCAGCATGGCCGAGGACGCCAACAAGTCCATCGATTTTTACAAAAAAGCATTTGCGCTGGATTCCTCCAGCCAGCAAATCGGCGATGAGCTTGCCGAAATCTATTTTCAGTCGCAGCGCATTCGCGACGCGGTTCTGGAAGCGCAGTCCATCCTCAACAAGGATCCCGACAATCTGGGAGCGCATCGCCTGCTGGCGCGCATCTATGTCCGCACGCTTGGCGATATGAGCAATGGTGCGGACCAGCATGACACGCTGTTGCGCGCCACCGAGCAATACCGCCAGATCGTTCGTCTCGATCCCACCGATACCGACGCCGTTCTCTGGCTGGCACGTCTTTACCGCCTGCAGAACGAACATGACCAGGCGGAATCGGTGCTGCGCACTTTGTTGGCGCGCGATCCGGAAAATGAACGTGGCGTCGAGCAGTTGACGCAGCTCCTGCTGGACGAAGGCAAGACGCAGCAAGCCATTTCCACGCTGCAGGCAATCCTGCAGCATGCGCCCACTGCGGGCCTGTATGACTTGCTCGGCGATGCCTATACGCAAAGCCACGATCTTCCCAACGCCGAACAGGCCTATCGCAAGGCCACCGACGCCCAGCCGGACGAAATCCGGCACCGGCGGTCTCTCGCGCAAACTCTGTTGGATGAGGAAAAGTATCCGGAGGCGCTCCAGCAGTACTTGCGCCTGTCCGAAATGGACTCGAACGATCCGGACAACTTCCTGCGCCTGGCGGAAATTTACCGTCACATGAATCAGCTCGACAAGGCGGAGCAGAACATCCTGCAGGCCAAGCAGCTCGCACCCGGCAATATCGAGGTGATTTACTACGAGTCCGCCATCTACGAGGCCGAAGGCCGCTTCGATGATGCGATTCGCGTTCTTTCGGACGCGGTGACGGGCGTGAAGGAGCAATCGGAGTTCACGCCGTCGCGCCGGCGCACGCTGGCAATTTTGTACCAGCAACTCGGACAGCTGTACCAGGAAACGAGCAACTATACGGCGGCCGTAAACACGTTTGAGGAAATGCTGCGCCTGGGGCCCGAAGAAGACCGCCGGGCGCGCTTGCTGATTATCGACACCTACCGCAAGGCGCGCGACCTCCCCAAAGCCCTGGATGCTTCCCGCAAGGCCCTGGACGCTTATCCAAAGGATCGCGCTCTGCGCATCACTCAGGCCATGCTGTACGGCGAAAACGTGCAGACCGATAAGGCCGTGTCCGGGCTGCGCGCCCTGCTGGACGGCTCGCCCGGAGATTTCGAAATCCAGATCGATCTCGCACAGGTCTACGAGCAGGGCAAGCACTGGCCCGAGGCCGAAAAAGCCGTGCATGCCGCGGATAAAATCGCCTCGGGGTCTTCCGAGAAGGAAATGTCCGGCTTCATGCTCGGCGCGATCTTTGAGCGCCAGAAGAAATACAATCAGGCCGAAACGCAATTCCGGAAGGTGCTGGCAAGCAATCCTCGGAGTCCCGCGACACTGAATTACTATGGCTACATGCTGGCCAACCGCGGCATTCGCCTCGGCGAGGCTACGGACATGATCAAGCGCGCGCTGGCGGAAGATCCGGACAATGCCGCGTACCTGGACAGCCTGGGATGGGCGTACTACAAACAGAACATGCTGCCCGAAGCCGAAGAATTTCTGCGCAAAGCGGTCGCGCGCGAGGGCCATGACCCCACGATTTTGAGCCACCTGGGCGATGTGTACGCCAAGATGGGCAAGGACAACCTGGCCGAGGCGCAGTGGCAAAAATCGCTCGACGAATGGCACCGCGTCCTGCCGGGGGATTTCGAACCTGCCAGGCTCGCCGAAGTGGAGCAGAAAATGTCCGCCCTCAAGCGCCGGCTCGCAGAGCAGAAAATACCGGTCCAAGCCAAGCCGTAGGTGCATACGTTCCTATGAATTCCGCCCTATGAAATTCCTACGTGTGCCCGCATATGCGAAGGTCAACCTGTGCCTGGAAATTCTCGGGCGTCGCGCGGACGGCTATCATGAACTGCGCACCATTTTTCAAGGCATCACGCTGCACGATACCCTGACGCTGGAAGTCACGCGAAAACCAGGAATCGACCTGCGCATCGACGGAAACTCCCAACTGGCCGGCGAGCCCGGCAGGAACAATCTGGTCTACCGGGCGATCCGGGATGTGAGTCGCGCGATTGGCTATCGTGGCGGCGTGCGCGCGGCGCTCACCAAGCGCATTCCCGTGGGCCGCGGTCTGGGCGGAGGGTCCAGCGACGCGGCGGCGGCGCTCATCGGTGTCTTGCGCCTGACCGGGAAACGGATCGACGCCGCCCGTCTTTTCGGAATCGCTTCCGGGCTTGGCGCGGACGTGCCATTTTTCCTGCGCGGAGGCCGCGCGCTGGGGGTAGGCCGCGGCGATGAAATTTATCCCCTGCCGGATGTGGCTCGCCGCAGGGTGCTGGTGGTTTCTCCGCAGCAGATTGCCGTGCCCACCAAGGATGCCTACCGGTGGCTCGCGCAAGGATTGACAAAGCGGGCCGCGGCACCTAAACTATGGCAGTTCTGTGCTCTATGCTGGAGCCCGCAGGGGGGCGCCCTCGGCAACGATTTTGAGGCGGCGGTCTTCCTTCGGTATCCCCGGTTGGCTGCAATTAAACGGGAGTTGCTTCGGCAGGGAGCTGCAGAGGCCTCGCTGGCGGGTAGCGGTTCGGCGGTGTTTGGAATATTCCAAAACCCAGCGATGGCGCGCCGAGCTGCTCGGGCGTTTCCGAACGACGAGGTCTTCGTCTGCTCAACTCTTTCGAGAGCGGAGTATCGCCGAAAAATGGGCGGGCCGGATTTTGCCTGAACAGTTCCGCGCGTGAAGGAACATCAACCTTGACCGACGACAAATTCAAGATCTTCAGCGGAAGCGCGAACCCGCCCCTGGCCCGGGAAATTTGCCGGCACCTGGACGTGAAACTCGGCGAAGCCCGGCTGGGAAAATTCAGCGATGGCGAAGTCTATTTTCAGATACTGGAGAACGTGCGCGGCGCGGACGTCTTCGTCGTGCAGCCGGGCACGAATCCGGCGGATTTTCACCTGATGGAACTGCTGATGATGATCGACGCATTCAAGCGGGCATCGGCATGGCGGATTACCGCCGTTATGCCGTATTACTGCTACGCGCGGCAGGATCGCAAGGACAAGCCGCGCGTGCCGATTTCCGCCAAGCTCGTTGCGGACCTGCTGGAAACGGCGGGGGCGAGCCGCGCGTTGACGCTGGATTTGCACGCGCCGCAGATTCAGGGATATTTCAACGTTCCCGTGGACCATCTGTATGCTTCGCCGGTGCTCATCGATTATTTCAAGGGCAAGAGCATCGAGAATCTGACGGTGGTTTCGCCCGATGCGGGCGGTGTGGAGCGCGCGCGCGCCTTCGCCAAGAAACTCGATTCGCCGCTGGCGATCGTCGATAAACGCCGCGTGGACATTGACGTCAGCGAAGTCATGCACCTGATCGGCGATGTGCGCGGGCGCGCCACGCTGATCATCGATGACATCATCGATACCGCAGGCACGCTGGTGAAAACCGCCGAAGCCCTGTTGAAGGAAGGCGCGACCAGCGTCTACGCCGCCTGCACTCATCCGGTGCTTTCCGGCCCCGCCGTGGAGCGCATCTGCGCGTCGCAGATCAAGGAAGTCATTGTCACCGATTCGGTCCCGCTGAGCGAAGCGGCCAAGAAAGTTTCGCGGATCAAAGTTCTGAGCGTTTCCGGGCTGTTGGCCCGCGGCATTCATTCGATCCACGAAGAGTCTTCGATCAGCGAACTGTTTTTCTGATTGCGGAATTGTGTTTTTTTCGAAATTTGACCGGGAATCAAGGTGCGGGCTCTACTGGGAGCCTGCCGGAATGAGGAAGGACTTATGGCACAGATCATTGTAGAAGCAGCGCCCCGGGTGACTCGGGGCAAAAACGCGGCGCGGCGCCTGCGAACCGCCGGACAAGTTCCCGCGACCCTGTATGGCGGGGGCAAGGCAGAAGCGGAGTCGCTGCAGGTGAATACCAAGCAGGTGTCCGCGATTCTCCGCTCGGCTTCGGGTCACAACACGATTTTCAACGTGAAGACCGAGAACTCCGAACAGCCCGCGATTGTGAAGGAATGGCAAGTCGATCCGGTCAGTGGCATGCTGCTGCATGTGGACCTGTATCGCATCGCGATGGATGTGCGCATGCGCGTCAAGGTGCCTGTGCATGTATTTGGCGATCCGCAG
>DATLTA010000212.1:0-3537 GCA_035533775.1 Candidatus Dormiibacterota bacterium
GTTCCCAAAAAATCCGCGCCGAATACGTCCAACACGTAACCAACATGTTCCAGTTGATTGGCGATGACTCGGCGGTCGCGGCGCAAGAAGCGCACACCGTGATGGACATCGAAACCAGCCTCGCCAAAGTCTCAATGACCCGCGTCGAAATGCGCAATCCGGAATCTCATTATCACAAAATGGACCTTGCGGGCGTTCAGTCGCTAACTCCGGCTTTCTCCTGGAAAGCCTATCTCAGCGACATCGGCTATCCGGACGTGAAAGAAATCAACGTGGGCCAGCCGGAATTTTTCAAGAGCCTCAACGCACAATTGACTTCCACTCCTCTTCCCGATTGGAAGATTTACCTCCGCTGGCATTTGGTGTCTGCCGCCGCGCCCGCTCTTTCTTCCCCGTTCGTCGACGAGGACTTCAATTTCTTCGGCAAAACCTTGACCGGAGCCAAGGAGTTGCAGCCGCGCTGGAAGCGCTGCGTTCAATCCACTGACCGCCAGCTCGGCGAAGCCCTTGGCCAAAAGTATGTGGCTCGCGCATTTCCGCCAGAAGCCAAAGAGGCGGCCCTCAAGATGGTTCACAATCTCGTGAATGCCTTGCACGACGACATCGAAACACTTCCCTGGATGGGCCCGGACACGAAAAAGCAGGCCCTTGATAAATTAAGTCACATCATGCTTAAGGTCGGCTATCCCGATAAGTGGCGCGACTATTCCGCATACAAAGTTGATCGCGGCCCCTACGTCGATAATCTTTTCCGCGGACACGAATTCCAATTCCATTATCAGCTGGCGAAAATCGGCAAGCCCGTGGACCGCACCGAATGGGGCATGACGCCGCCGACCGTCAATGCTTATTACAGTCCGTCAATGAATGAAATCGTCTTCCCCGCCGGTATCCTCCAGCCGCCCTTTTTCGATCCCAAGGCGGATGATGCCTTGAATTACGGCGGAATCGGCGCCGTCATTGGCCATGAAATGACCCACGGCTTCGACGATGAGGGCAGAAAGTTCGACGCTCAGGGCAATCTGCGCGATTGGTGGACGCCCGAAGATCTGAAGAATTTCCAGGCGCGCGCCGAATGTGTCGAACATCAGTTCGACGGCTATGAAATTCAACCCGGCGTGCATGAAAACGGCAAGCTCGTCCTCGGCGAAAGCATCGCCGACCTGGGCGGCTTGACTATCGCTCTCAAGGCCTTTCAAAAAACGCCCGAGGGGCAGTCCGACAAGAAGATCGACGGCTTCACTCCGGTCCAGCGTTTCTATCTTGCCTGGGCGCGGACCTGGGCCGCCAGTGAACGCCCACAACTGGAGCTGCTGCTGGCAAAAACAAATCCACACCCACTCGACCGCTTCCGCGCCATTGCACCGCCGTCGAATATGGCCGCCTTCCGGCAGGCATTCGATTGCAAGCCTGGCGACCCCATGGTGCGGCCGCCGAATGAGGTGTGCCGTATCTGGTAGGGTTTTTTAAATAAATCGCGGCGGGAAAGCTAGCGCGCTTTCAAATTTGCGCCTGGCCCTCCCGCCCTTTCCATCTTTGGCCGCCGCTGCTCCCTGAATTCCGCCCATGTCAGCCAGATAATTGCCGCGTCAAAAAGCGTCAGCAGTACCAGAAACCACGACGGCGCGAACGTCATGCGGTAGAGTTGGTACACGATGAACGCTACCAGCATGATGATCATCGCCGGATACGCCCACATTCGATTCAGCCATAGCGCAACCACCAGAATCACTTTCGCCACGCCATGCGACACCAGATAAAAAAGATAGAAATAACGCGCCTCGCCCATTACCGCTTGCGAAGCGTGCAGCAGATGCGTGCCGATGAAATCGTGCGGATCGGTCAAAAGTTCGCGCCGCGTGATCGTGGCCACAATCGCGTTCACGCGTGCCGGGTTGCGCCCTAGGAATAAAAAGCCCCCTAGGATTTCGAGCAAGCCGTCGAGCCCCTTCAGCGTGATGCCTGCCTGAAAACTCCGGTCGAGTAATGTTTTTCCCTTTAGGATTTGCATGGACATGGTCGTCATTTGAGACTAACACAGCACCCCTGTGCTCGGCAGTTCCTGCGTGCCTGCTGCGTAACCAAATCCTGATCGAGTGCAACCGCAGCCTCTTCCCGAGAATCGAATACTTGGTGCCAAAGCACGGGCGCTTGCAGTCCCTCCAGTGATGGCCTAAAATTTCGCATCGGGTTCTTCACCGAAGGTATGCCCTGGCGACACAATCGATAATGGAACCCGGCTCAGCCGCAAAAATCGTTGTCGACAATCCTATCGGGGAACCTCCGATCCTTGCGGATACCCTCGACCCGATATCCCTCGAAAAAGCCGCAGCGTTTTCGCACGAAATCGCCCAGGAAGAGGCTCGCGACCACTGGGATTGGATTTTAACCGTCGTCATCCTCGCTGGTTTCGCGTTGCTGGTTTATGAGGTCTACCATAACGCCGCTTTCGATCCCTTGCTGGCCGCCGCAGACCAGCACCGATGGATGCGCTTCATCGTTCGTCCCACGATGCTCTGGACGATCATGGGCACTCTCCTTCTCGGTTTCCGCACCATTTTTTGGCTACGCTATCGTCCCTTCCCTCCCGCTTCGTTCGATCACGCGCCCCGCATGACCGTAATTATTCCTGCGTACAACGAAGGTGCCATGGTGATGAAGTCGATTGCCTCCGTGGCTTTGGCCATTTATCCCAGGGACCGCTTGGAAATCATGGTGATTGACGACGGCAGTACGGACGATACTTGGAGCTACATCAATCGCTCAGTCCTGCAATTTCCCGGCAGGATCACTCCCATCCGCTTCGCAAAGAATCGCGGAAAAAGAGAAGCGCTCGCGGAGGGTTTCACCAAGGCGCGCGGCGAGGTCCTCGTGACCATCGATTCTGACAGCGCCATCGAACCTGGCGCCCTCCTCGCGGTCGCTGGACCCTTCCGCAACCCAGAAATCGGCGCTGTCGCTGGCAAAGTAGCCGTTTATAACCGCCGTCGTGGACTTATCCCGCGTATGCTGCACGTTCGCTTCTTTCTTTCGTTCGATCTTCTGCGCGCCGTCGAGTCATCCTATCGCACCGTGTACTGCTGTCCCGGCGCGCTCACCGCCTACCGGACTTCAGTCGTCCGCAGCGTTCTCGACCGCTGGTCGGCGCAAACCTTTTGGGGTGTCCCATGCACGTATGGCGAAGATCGCGCGCTCACTAATTTCATCCTGGAAGCTGGCTTCCACACCGTGTACCAGCGTTCCGCCGTGGTCCACACGGTTGCGCCCGAAACTTACTCCAAACTCTGCAAGATGTTCCTGCGATGGGATCGCAGCTACATTCGCGAGGAAATTCGCTTCCAATCCATCGTCTGGAAGCGCCCGCTCGTTCCGCGCTGCATCGCTCTGTGCGAACGCCTGATTACGAATCTGCGTTACCCGGTAAATTACGCGGTCCTGTTTCTTCTCATCTATCTCGCCTTCGGAAAGCCGTTTATGATTCTCCGTTTGCTTACGGTCATCGGCATCATGTCCTTCTTCAATATGCTTTATTTCCTG
>DATLTA010000213.1:0-7994 GCA_035533775.1 Candidatus Dormiibacterota bacterium
GGGCAGTGTCTCGCGGAGGCAGTTTCCTGGTGGAATCCTGCACGCCCGAGGATATTTTCTCCCCCGCTGAATTGACGGACGATCAGAAACTTATCGGCCAGACGGCCGAAGAGTTCATGCAGAAGGAAGTCGTTCCCCTCATTCCCGACCTGGAAAAGCACAAGCCGGGCCTGCTCCCTGAATTGCTCAGAAAATCCGGCGAAATCGGACTGCTCGGCGGCGGCGTGCCCGAAGAGTACGGCGGCGCGGGGCTCGATAAGGTTACCAGCGTGCAACTGGCCGAGAAATTATCGGCGTACGCGTCTTTTGGCGTGAGCCAGGGGGCCCACTCCGGCATCGGAACGCTTCCCATTGTTTTCTTCGGCACCGATGCGCAGAAGAAAAAGTATCTTCCGCTTCTCGCTACCGGTGAAAAGCTGGCGGCGTATTGCCTTTCCGAGCCGCAGGCCGGTTCGGACGCGCAAAACTCGCGCACGCGCGCGGTGCTTTCTCCCGATGGCCGCTCCTGGATCCTGAACGGGCAGAAGATGTGGATCACCAACGGCGGATTTGCCGACGTCTGCATCATTTTCGCGAAAGTGGACGGCGAAAAATTTTCCTGCTTCATTGTCGAGCGCGGGTTTCCTGGATTTTCCAGCGGCGCGGAAGAAAATAAGATGGGTCTCCGGGGCAGCTCGACCACGGCCATTTTCCTGGAAAACTGCCAGGTCCCGAAGGAGAATTTACTGCACGAAATCGGGCGCGGCCACATCGTGGCCTTCAATATTTTGAATGCCGGAAGATTCAGCCTGGGCGCGTACTGCATGGGCGGAGCCAAGGGCATTCTGGAAACGGCGTCGAAATACGCGAAGGAACGCATGGCGTTCGGCAAGCCGATCGGCGATTTCGGCCTGATCCGCGCAAAGCTGGCCGAGATGGCCATTCGCATTTTCGCGGTCGAATCCATGATTTACCGGTCGGCGGGATTGATGGAACGCGCCATCGCCGCGGCGGGGGCCGGCGCGGACAAATCGCAGGAATCGATGAAAGCGTACGAGGAATATGCGATCGAGAGCTCGATCAGCAAGGTGTATGGTTCCGAGCTGCTGGATTTCGTGGTCGATGAAGCCGTCCAGATGTTCGGCGGATACGGCTTTCACGAAGAGTATCCGGTGGCGCGCTCCTACCGCGATTCCCGCGTGAATCGCATTTTTGAGGGCACCAACGAAATCAATCGCATGCTCATCATTCAGATGCTGATGAAGCGCGCGACCTCGGGGGCCATCCCACTGATGCAGGCCGGCGCGAAACTCCGCGAGGAGATTCTGGCCGGGCCGTCGTTCGAGGAGCCCGAGCCGGGCGCCTGGGCCGCCGAAGAGCGTATTCTCGCGGGCGTCAAGAAAACATTTTTGCTTGTGGCCGGCGCGGCGCTGGAAAAATACCGGGACAATCTCGCAAACCAGCAGGAAATCGTTGCGGCGCTTTCCGATATCGTCATGCAGTGCTACGCGATGGAATCGTCCCTGCGGCGCGTGCAGAAAGCGGAGGCGTCGCGCGGAGCCGAAGCCGCCGCGGTGATGGCGGACGCTGCGCGGACGTTCCTGTACGATGGCGCCGACAAAGTCGAAACCGGCGCGCGCATTGCTCTGGCCGCCGTTCTGGAAGGGGACATGCTGCGCACGCAGCTTGCCGTGCTGCGCCGCTTCCTGAAACGCGAACCTGCCGACACCATCGCCATGCGGCAGCGCGTGTGCGCCGCCGTACAGGCTGGCGATCGCTACCCGTTCGAGGCTCGTTGAGCCATATGCCCCCGAAAACCCCCTCGAAAACGCGTTCCAAGAGCCGTCCGGCCAAACGTTCCCCGGCGCGAACAACATCTGTCGCGAAGCGGAAAGCGCGGCCGCGTTCGGCCAGCCCTTCCAAGCCGCGGGAAAATACGCCGGACCATGCCTGGATTCGAACCCTCGCCGCGCCGTACCTGCGAGGCTATCGCCCGGTCGCCGAGTCGCGCGGGCCGCTGCGCGGGTATCGTTTTCTGGCGCCAAGCATAGCGGGTGCGAAGTCGCGAGCCGGATTTTTCGTCGGCTATCTGGGCGAACCGGAATCCTATGAATTTCTTCAGCCCCTGGCCCCCGAAAGCATCGTTTTTGCCTTTCTGGAACCGGCAGGCTCCGCATCCCACCGGCGGCTGGTGGCTCAGGAAGGGTCGCTGCTTCGAAAGACGATGGAGTATATCGGCTGGTTAACGCATCGCCCTCCGCGATTTGTGTTCTTTGATGATCGGGATGTGGTTTTGGTCCGCCATTTCCCGATGAGGGTGTGGCCGCCCGACAAGCACCAGCATTTTTCCCGCAATTTTTTCATCGAAACGCTGGCGTGGCTCGTGCGCAGCGGACTGGTATCAAAACTGGCGAGCGAAACGCGGGCGAAACGATAATAGTTTCCTGGATTGATCCAATCGCCCAGGCCAGCACGGCTCTGCGAAAACAGAACGTGCACTTCCAAATTCCACAGTCTAGTTTCCCGATTTCGTACTAGAAACTCCCATAACGAAAGCACTACGCCTGATTGCACTCCCGTACCATATGAAAAAAGACGACTTAGGATTTAGATGTGAGTTGCGTCCTCTGGACGTTAAATTGCATCCAAACGAGTGTCCCTGAAAGGATTTACGCAAGTGAAGTTCAGTCGAATATTCGGCGTATTTCGCGGGAAAAAGGCTCAGAAGTGGATGTGGATCGGGCTGGCTGCGTTCGTTGCCTTCCAGATTTATTTCGTTCAGGAACTGCTCGCAGCGCTGATGCTGTTCACGGGCGTATTCATCGTTCTCGCGATTGCCGCCCTGGCGCTGTATCTGTTGGACCGCGCCGGTGAGTTGGGCCTGGTCTGGGCCGGGAAGCACTCGCTTCCGGCGGTTCGGCTGGCGCGCCGTGGCCTGATTGCGGCCGAAGAGATCAGTAAAAAGCAGCTCCACCGTCCACGTTCAGCGACTGTCCGGTAATCGCGCTTGCCTGTTCCGAGCAGAGGAAGAGCGCTGCCGCAGCCACTTCATTGGCTGTCTGGCCGCGACCCTGCAGGATCGTATCCAGAAACCCCTTGAGCTGTTCCTCTTCTGATACACCCAGCCGCTCGGCGAGTGTGTGCCCTAAATCCTTCGACATCTTCGTTTCCGTGACCGGTCCGGGGCAGATCGCGTTGATACGCACGCCCTTGCGGGCCGCTTCCGCAGCAGTTACCCGCGTCAGGCCGAGCATCCCGGCCTTGGCCGCCGCATAGGGCGCGCCCCAAGCAAATGCGGACTTCGCCGAGAGGCTCGAAATGTTCAGGATGGCCCCCGAGGCACGCGCATACATACCCGGAAGTACAAGCCGCGTAAGCAGATACGCGCCGCGCAGGTGCACGGCGATCACGCCGTCCCACTCGGCCGGACTGATTTCCTCCACCGGCTTTACCGGACCATAATCCCCCGCGTTATTCACCAGGATATCGATATGCCCGAACTGCGCCGTGGCCGCGTGGATAAGGTGTTCGCACTGTTTTTCGTCCGCTACGTCGGCAGCTACGGCCAGCGCACTCCCGCCCGCATCCCGGATTTCCTTTGCCACCGCTTCAATTTCCGACTTCGTGCGCGCCGCGACCACGACCGCAGAGCCTTCGCCCGAAAATTTCAGCGCGATGGCCCGGCCAATGCCGCGCCCCCCGCCGGTAATTACCGCTACCTTTCCCTTCAGCAGCATTTCGCCTCCCCTATAGATTTTGCAGGATAGCACTCCCGGCCGGCGCACCCAAACGATGTGTGCAGACGACAGGGCGGGCGAGGGGGCCAGATGATGGGGAATTTAGATATATGCGAAGTTTCGTGATGTCTTCAATCGGTTCAGGCTGACATCAATTTTGCAACCTCGATCGTGAAGCATTGAAGCCAAATTATTCCTCGTAAGTATATTCTTTACAATAAGATGTGATTTTAAGCCGTGATTGGCTTCAGGGTTCGGGCCAGGCTTCCGGAACATACGTGTCTTTTTGGAACTCATCCCGAAGAAATTTCACCGAATGCCCGGAATGCTTTTCGTCCGCATCGTAGAATTTAATTGCTTCAGGACCAGAGGTAAATGACAGTCAATCATCAAAACTAGGGAGACAGGGATGAAGAGGCATTTGCATTGGATGGCGGGTGTGTTTGCTTTGGGACTCGTAGTCTGCCTGGCGAGCGCTCCGGCGCAAGCACAGGATAGCAAGATCGACGTTTTCGGCGGCTATTCTTACGGGGTCAGCAGCTCCAATAATTGCTATTTCTATTGTGGCAGTAGTCTCGGCCTCCATGGTTACAGCGCTGCTGTTACGTATAACTTCAATAAGAATATCGGCCTGGAAGCCAATTTTTCCGGCCACAACGGTACCACCACCGTATATACCCAGGCGGTGACCTCCACAAATAATGGCGACAACGAAGTTACCGGCAACGACCTGTATTCCTATACGTTCGGGCCGAAACTCACATTGCCCGCCGGAAATTTTTCACTGTTCACTCATTTCCTCGTCGGCGCTGCACGTGTTCACGAATCCTATAATGAGACTTGCATTCAATCCACTGGTGCCGGGTCGTGCAATACCCCCAATTCCGGCATCTCGCATGGTACTGGCATGGCCTTCAAGACGGGCGGAGGCGTTGACTGGAACCACGGGCGCTGGGGAATTCGCATCCTCGAAGTAGATTATGTCCGCAACAGTGTATCTACCACCAGTACCGAGACGTGCTCCTATTGCAGCTCCGGTGCGTACACCTACACCAACGGCATGAATAACTTCGAGATGTCCACCGGTGTCATCTTCCATTTCGGCAAGAGATAGTCAGATCTGACTCACACCGAATAAACCAGACCGGCCCATCCCCGGCCACCCGTTCGCCGCAATTGCGGCGGGCGATTTAGCCGGGGGTGGGCCGTTTTATTATTTTTATCATTTCTCCAGGCAATGGGCCGAAACCGCCCCGCAGCCAGGACTGCGGGCATGGATCGGGCCTTTCCCGGTGCGCCACGGAAAATGGAAATCGCGGCCCGGTCCGGCAAAAGGTCGCGTAACGGTGCTCGCTCGTGATAATCTAATAGGGATTTTTTGAGGCTGCTGAATGAGCGTTTCGAACGAAACGGTGACCGAAGGCAAGAGCTTAATTCGCGTGCGCCCCCGTGGATTTTGCGCGGGCGTGGTGCGCGCGGTGGATATTGTGGAACTTGCGCTGCAGGCCTACGGGCCGCCCGTGTACGTACATCACGAAATCGTGCACAACCGGTACGTGGTGGAGCAGCTTCGCCAGAACGGCGCAATTTTCGTCGAGACGGTCGAGGAAGTTCCCCTCGGCGCCGTGCTCGTCTTCAGCGCGCACGGAGTTCCGCCGACGACGCGCGAAGAAGCGCGCCTGCGCGAGCTGCGCGTGATCGACGCGACCTGCCCGCTGGTGACGAAAGTACATATGGAAGCGTTGAAATTCTCGCGCGAAAACCGCACCATCATTCTGATCGGGCATCGTGATCACCAGGAAATCGTGGGCACCTCGGGAGAAGCTCCGAAACAGACGCTGGTGGTGGACAGCGTCGAGGGCGTGGACGCCCTGGAAGTGGCGGACCCGAACCGCCTGGCGTTTCTGACGCAGACCACGCTCAGCCTTTACGACACGCAGGAAATTGTCGCACGGCTGCGCGAGCGATTTCCCGCGATTCAGGGCCCTGCCTCCGACGATATTTGCTATGCCACGCAGAACCGGCAGGAAGCGGTCGAGCAGCTCGCGCGCGAGGTGGACTTGATCCTGGTCGTGGGCTCGCCCAACAGTTCGAATTCGAACCGGTTGGTGGAAGTTGCCAAGCGCTCCGGCGTGCTCGCCGAATTGATCGACGCCGCCAAGGATATCGATCCGAAATGGCTGGAAGGTATTCGCCGCGTGGGCTTGACGGCAGGCGCATCGGCGCCGGAAGTTCTGGTGGAACAGGTGAGCGACCGGCTGGCGGGTTTGGGATACACCAACCAGCGCGACCTGGATCTGATCCGTGAGGATGTGCGGTTTACGCTGCCGCCGGAGCTGACCAACATCGCTCCGATTTCGAAGTAAAGCCGGCGGAGGCGGGAATCTGCGGGCGTGGTTTGACGAGAAAGCTATGCAGGCTGTGGTCAATCAAGGGTATCGGTTCTCAACGATAGGAGCGCCACTTTGGCGGTCAAGATCATCCGTCAGCCGAGGAAAATTGCCTTGCTGGGCTGCCCCAGCAGTGCCGCATCTCTGCGTGCGGGCCTTGAGCATGCGCCCGCGGCATTGCGCGCCGCAGGATTGGCGGATCGGCTAATATCCGCCGGATTCGAAGTCGCCGACCTTGGCGACACATCGACCTATCTCTTCCAGGGGGATGACGAACATCCCCGCGCCAGAAATATTCCCGCAGTTCTGAAATCCCTCAACGATCTCCGCCCGCGCGTCGAAGTCGCCGTAAAGTCCGGGGCGCTCCCGCTGATCCTGTGCGGGGATTGCATTTCCGTGCTCGCGACGGTAGCGGGCACACGCCGCTACTACCGCAACGTCAGCCTGATTTACATGGATCGTGACGCCAATCTCCATATTCCGGCCAATACGCCTTCCGGGTGTGTGGACGGCATGGTGATCTCCCAGGTAATTGGGCGCGGCGCGCCGGAACTGGTCCGGTTCTGGGGCGAGCCGCCGCTGGTTCGTGAACCCGATGTTGCCTTGTTCGGATTTGAGCGTCTGGACCAGCCGGAGGAGCAATATCTGGCCGGGTCTACCTTGCGGCGGCATCCGGCGCTGGAGGTTTCCACGGTCGGCCCGGAAGCTGCCGCTCGCATTGCGCTTGAGCGCGTGCACGCGGCAAAGCATGAATTCATTCTCCATTTCGATGTCGATGTGATCACCGGAGAAGAGTTTCCCTGGACGAATTTCCCAGGCTCCGGCGGCCTCACGCTGGAGGAAGTTCGCGCGGGGCTTCGAGTGTTTGCCAGCCAGCCGAACCTGGCGGCCCTGGAAGTTGCCGGGTACAACCCGGACCTCGATCCCGATGGTCAGGGCGCGCGAAAACTGATTGATTTGCTCGCTGACGCGTTCGCAACGCGGCTGGTGGAGACTGCGCCAATCGTCGCAGCCGAAGAAGCGGCGCCAACTGCTCAGCAAGCTGCCGAATCTGCTCCGCCCGCCGAACCTGCTCCATCCGCTCCGTCCGCCGTCGCTCCGGCCGGGACCGAGCCTGCTGTGAGTTCCACTGGCGATTCGCAGGATGTTCCCGCGACCGACCCCACTACGTCCTAGGCGCCATTTGCGCGTGCGCCCCGCTTCCTTCGATCGTGCGAGTGTTTCGATTGTCCCGCGGTTGCGTGTGGTCGCTGGATGCGTTACCTTCGCAAGCAGAGGGAAGTCGCCATCATGAGGGGTAAGCATCTGGCAGTTGCGGTTGCATTCAGTTTGATGCTTGTTGGGTCGTGGCTGATCCAACTCCCGCCCGTGATTCTCGCCGCCATGGACCCGGGCGGCGCCGGGCAGATGGATATGCTGGGACCGACTGATCAAGGGATTCCCTCCTACCATGCCTACGCGCTCCGGCCCCCGTATCCGGCCACGCTTGACCCCAAACAATTTCCCGACGCGCTCAACCGCAATGTGTATGCCCTGGCGGCGAAGATCAAGCCTGTCCTGTTCCAGCAGCCCTGCTATTGCTACTGCGACAGGACCGACGGCCACAAAAGTTTGCTCGATTGTTTCGCCAGCACGCATGGTTCGGAGTGCGACATCTGCCAGAAGGAAGCGATTCTTGCGTACCAAATGACGCGGAAGGGAAAGTCCCCTGCGCAAATTCGCGCCGCGATCATCCATGGGGATTGGAAATCGGTGGACTTGAAACCTTATGCGAAGGGTGCCATAGCTCGCGGATAGGCGCTTTCGCTGCGTTCCGCCCTCTGGCGACGGGCCTCGTACCTTCCAGGCGCTTATTTCCCTTGGACCTGCCTTCCGCATGACAATGTGT
>DATLTA010000214.1:0-18296 GCA_035533775.1 Candidatus Dormiibacterota bacterium
GGGAACCAGCTTTCCGAGCAGAATTTCCTTCGTGCTCACCGGCGTAACCATGATGCCCTCCATGGTTCCGCGCTCCCATTCCCGCGCAACCACCAGGGCGGTCAGCAATCCGCCGATGAGCGTCATGATGATGGCGATCAGTCCGGGAATCAGATAGTCGCGGCTGCGCAGCGCGGGATTGAACCACACGCGCGCGTCGGCAATCACAGGCGTAGCCAATGGCCTGCCGCGCCGCGCCGCTTCCTGTTGCAGCCAAACCAGCCACGCGCCATTCACGTAATTCCTGATGATGTGCGCTTGATTCGCATCGACACCGTTCACGGTCAAGTCAATCGGAGCGCTGCCGCTGCTGTAGGCGAGGCGCGTGAAATCGCTACGAAGCCACAGGATCGCATCGGCGCGCCCCTGTAGGAGCGCCTGCTCGGCGGATCTGCGATCGGGATATACGGTCGGATCAAACCACTGGGAGTGTTGCAATTCCGCCAGGAAGGAAGCGGTGACCTGCGTTGGATGATCGACGACTTCCGCCACGGAGATGCGTTGCGCGTCGAGCGAGACCCCGTACCCGAAGATCAGCAGGAGCACCACCGGCAGCACGAATGCGATGGCAATGCTGGAAGGGTCGCGGAGGATCTCATACGTCTCTTTCCGCATCAGGCCGCGCAGACGCATCCAGCTCATGATGCCCTCCGGCTGGTCTGCTCGTGATCCTCAATCAGGGAGATAAAGGCATCCTGCATGCTTGGACGGGGGAGGTCCGGACGCCGGGTCCTTTCCTTGATTTCCGCCGGCGTGCCCTGAGCAAGGACCTCTCCCAGAGACATCAGGACTAGATGATCGCAGTATTCCGCCTCCTCCATGAAATGAGTGGTGACCAGGCAGGTCGTTCCTGCCTCTGCCAGCGCGTTCACGCGCGCCCAGAATTCGCGCCGGGCCAAAGGATCGACGCCGGAAGTTGGTTCGTCGAGGAAGAGGATGCTCGGTTCGTGCATCAGTGCACAGGCCAGAGCAAGGCGCTGCTTGTATCCCAGTGGCAGCTCCCCCGCATTCATGCTCGTATAGTCTTTCAGTTCCAGTTCTTCCAGCGCCCAGGCCATCCTGTCTTTCTTGCGCTGATGTTGCAGGCCGTAGGCATTGGCGAAGAAAGACAAATTCTGATGCACGCTCAGCGACCCGTATAAAGAGAACTTCTGAGACACATAGCCGATGCGAGCGCGGGCCGCGGCGGGCGCCGTATGCAGATCGACACCCGCGACACGCAGCGTTCCAGCAGAGGAGGGCAGCAGCCCGCAGAGCATCCGGAAGGTCGTCGACTTGCCCGCGCCATTGGCCCCCAGCAGCCCGAAGATCTCTCCCTTGCGCACCGAGAAGCTGATATTTTTCACCGCGGCGAACGCCCCGAAATAGCGATAGAGATCCTTGACCTCGACGATGGCCGCGTCGTCTCCCGCCGCATCTCGCCGCGGCGGCAGCGGAATGTGCTGGCGTGGACGCCGGACGAAAAGCAGGCTGACAAAGGCGTCTTCCAGCCGCGGGGGAACGGGCTTGGGCGGTCCGTAGCCGGCCAGATTTTCGGGCAACGCCGGCGGTCCGGCCTGCTGCATGACGATGCGCAGTCCATCGCCCTGAATGACCGCATCCATCACGCCCGGCAGCTGGGCAATCCGGGACTGCAAATTGCGCGGCGCCGTGGAGATGTTTTCCAGCACGAACGCGTGGCCCTGGAAAGGCGCGGCGAGTTGCGCCGGATTTCCCTGCGCGAGGATTTCGCCTTCGTGCAGCAGGATGACGTGATCGCAGCGTTCGGCCTCATCCATATAGGCTGTACTGAGCAGGACGGTCACCTTTTGACTGACAACCTGCTGGTGGATGATGCTCCACAGCTCCCGCCGCGAAATGGGATCGACGCCCACGCTTGCTTCATCCAGCAGCAGCAATTGGGGAGGATGGATCAGTGTGCAGGCCAGGCCGAGTTTCTGTTTCATGCCGCCGGAAAGACGTCCTGCCTGGCGTTTGCGAAACGGGCCGAGCGCCGTCATGGTCAGCAACTCGGCGAAGCGAGGTTCCCGGACCTCGCGCGGCAGGCTGTGCAGGTCGGCGAACAGTTCGAGATTTTCTTCGACCGTCAGATCTTCATAGAGTCCGAAGCGTTGCGGCATATAGCCAATGTGGCTTTGCACCGCCAGGGCTTGCTTGGGCAACGCATGCCCGAGCACCTGAATGTCTCCGCCGCCCGGCTTCAGGATGCCGGCGAGCAGGCGCAGCAGCGTGGTTTTGCCCGCGCCATCTGGACCGATGAGGGCCGTCATGCTGCCCACAGGAATTTCCAGAGAAACATCCTTGAGCGCGTCTCTTCGTGCCGCTCCTTTTCCGAACGATTTACATAAATGTTGGACGACAATGGCATCCATTTCAGTTTGTCCCGCAGGGATTGCTATCGATGGCCTGGGCAGGATTGTTGCGCAGCGGAATGACCACCGTTGCCGGCATTCCCAGACGCAGGCGATGATCCGCGTTGCAGGCGTACACGCGCACCCGGTAGACAAGCTGCGAGCGCAGCTGCGTGGTTTCCACGTTTTTCGGCGTAAACTCCGATACCGGAGAAATGTAGCCGATCCATCCCGAAAACTTTTGCCCTGGAAAACTGTCCGACTCAATCTGCGCGCGCATGCCGAGGGCGACTTTGCCCATCTCCGGCTCCGGCAGGTAGGCGCGCACCCAGACTGGATTGTCCAGAGCCAGAGTAAACACAGGCGTCTGCGGAGTGGCCATATCGCCGCGCTCCAGAATGCGGGTTTGAATGACGCCGTCCGCGGGAGCCAGCAGCCGGGTATCGGCCAGTTGCTTTTGCGCCAGAGACAGCGCGGCTTTGTCCGCCCTGAGTGTGGCCTGGGCCGCGGCAATGTCTTCCTTGCGCGGGCCGATCACGGCGAGTTGCAGGGCCTGCTGTTTGGCCGCCAATACCTGCTGTTTGGCGGCCAGGTTGGCCTGATCGGCAAGATAGGCGCGTTCGGCATCATCGCGGATTTGCAGGGAAACATATTGCTGTGCCGCCAGGGTTTTCTGGCGGCGATAAAGCGACTCGGCATTGGCTACGTTGGCTTGCGCGGCGGCGACATCGGCCTGCGCGGCGGCAACGTTTGCGCGCGCTTGCGCAATCTCCTCCGGACGATTTCCAGCCAGCAGTCGAGCAACGACCTGCTGTTGCGCCGCCACTTTGGACTCGTCCTGCGCCACCGCATCGGCAAAGCGCTGCTGCTCCAGCTGGGCCACCAGCTGGCCTGTATGCACTGCGCTGCCTTCATCCACCATTAGTTTGTCAATGCGTTCGCTGTCGTTGAAAGCCATCTGCACCTGGCGGATGTCCACGTTGCCGTACAGGGTGATGGTGTCGCTGGGAACCTCCTTGGGGAGCAACCACCGCCGCCCCAGGAATGCGCCAACAATTAGAAAAACCAGAATCGTCAGGATCAAAATGCGTTTCTTGGCCGAAGCCATAGCTATCCTCCGAACGTGCCGCTTAATGGGAAGGTTTGCTATACAGCAGGTCATTGATGACCTGAATGTCCATGGGCGTCAGTGTTCCCGCCGCCGCCTTGAGTTGTGTCCGGGCTACCAGTTGCGTATAAAGAGCCAGATAGTAATTGCGCTGCGCGGATGCGTAGTTTGTTGTCGCCGTCAGCAAGTCTATAACGGAGCGGCTCCCAATTTCATACCCCTTCCGCGTTCCATCCAGAGATACTTTGGCGGAAGTCATGGCTTGCTGCGTGGCCTGAAACTGGGCGACGCTGTCCTGCAAATCATGGAATGCAGTCTGTGTATCCAGTGTGATCTGGTCCTGAAGATTGGCCAGGTCCGCGCGGCTGGCCTCGGAAAGCGCTTCGGCCTGATGAATTTCCGCTCGCGTGCTGCCACCTTCATAAATCGGAATCGAAAGGTTCAGCGAGGCGCCGGCCTGGTTCACGGCGAATGGCGGGATGAGCGTACCGGCAGCGTGCTGGCCGACGCCGTTCAGGGTCAGAGTGGGCCAGCGCGCCCGTTTTGCAAACTCCACCTGCTGCTCCGATACTTTCAGTGTTTCCTGCGCTTGCCGCAGAAGCGGCTGATTGTTCAGCGCGGCGGCAATCCAGGGATCCAGGGTGTCCGGCTGCGGGCCGATCGCCTGCAAGGTTTTCACATCCTGTAACGTTCCTGTGGGTCGATGCGTGAGGCGCTCCAGCTGATTCTTCGCTACGGTCACAGCATTGTTGGCGCGAATCAGATCGGCGTTGGCGGCGTCTAACTGCGCTTGCACTTCCTGCACAGAGATAATGTCTCCGCTGCCCACACGCAGGCTTGTTTTTGTCTGCGCGTCGATGCTTTTCAGCAGGTCCATCTGCTGCTGCGCTACGCGCTGATTGGCCTGGGCCTCCAGGACGCCGAAGTATGCCTGCGTGACCTGCAATGCGACGAACTGCTGTGCATAGGCCAGCGCCGCTTCACTGGCCCGGACGCGGCTGTCGGACTGTTTGATCGCAGTGAAAGCTTGGCCGTCGAAGATGGATTCTGTCAGGGTGACGCTGAAGACATCGGAATGATATCCGGTGGAGATTGGCTGACCGCCGAAGCCTGTTATATGGGCAGTATTCATTCCTCCGCTGGCCCCGGCGTTGACATGGGGACGCAGCGCGGCGCGGGCCAGAGGCTTGCCCGCCAAATTCGCATTCAGCTGCGCACGCGCCCGGGCAATGATGGGCGAAGTCGAAGCTGCCTGCTGATAGACCGTTTGCAGATCTTGCGCCATTGCGGGCACGCCAGGGAGAGTCACACACCCGAAAATCAGCAGCAGGGAAAGGGAGTGCGCCAGTAAACGATGCTTCGGCGGAATGGCAATTTGCTTTCGGTTCGGACAAACGGGATGGTTCTCGACTGGAAGCATTGTCGTTTCCCTTCACTCACAGGAATTGGGGTGGTCAAGTCTCGAACTCTATCAGACTGAAGTAAGGGTGTCAGCGCAACTATTTCGCGCGGCGCCCGGCGGCTTGCGAAAGTTGAAACGGAAGGGCCGCGTTTGAGTGTAGAATCAAGGTGTAGAATCAATGAGTATCGGCGCATCGGTAATTCCTCTCGGCGGAAAAGCTGTTCCGGCGCGGATGCGGGAGGTCCGACGATCGCTGTGCAGCCGGAACATCTGGTTTCCGTCAGTCATGTTCGTCTGGACTGGCGGCTGTGGCGCGGGCATCGTCGCCCGCCCCTATTTTGCAACCCCGCTAGCGTGCTGCAGCCCGCCGGCCGTACCGGCTTCCATGTCGAAGCATTCCGTGGCGTGAATGATTTCGATGTTTCGAACAAGCCTCAGCCCAGGAGGAGAGATTTTCATGGCCAACACTTTAAATTCCGCCAAAGCCGGCGCATCCAGCAGCCCTCTATCCAAAGACGAGCAGCGCAAAATGAACGCGTACTGGCGCGCCGCAAACTATCTTTCCGTCGGGCAGATCTACCTTTATGCCAATCCCATGCTGCGCGAGCCGTTGCGGATCACCGACGTCAAACCGCGCCTGCTGGGCCATTGGGGAACCACGCCGGGCTTGAATTTCATCTACGTTCATTTCAACCGGCTGATCCGCAAGCTTGACCTGAATGTGATTTACGTTACCGGGCCGGGCCACGGCGGGCCGGGACTTGTCGCCAATACGTATCTGGAAGGCACCTATACCGAGTTTTACCCGAACATCGACCAGAGCGAAGAGGGAATGAAGCGGCTGTTCAAGCAATTCTCGTTTCCCGGAGGGATTCCCAGCCACGTCGCTCCGGAAACGCCCGGATCGATTCACGAAGGCGGGGAACTGGGCTACTCGATTGTGCACGCCAATGGAGCCGTGTTCGACAATCCCGACCTGCTCGTCTGCTGCGTGGTGGGCGATGGAGAGGCGGAAACCGGAGCGCTGGCGACCAGTTGGCATTCGAACAAATTCCTGAATCCCGCGCGGGACGGCGCCGTGCTTCCCATCCTGCACCTGAACGGCTACAAGATCGCGAACCCCACGGTTCTGGGCCGCATGAAGGACGAGGAGTTGGTGCAGCTTTTCCGGGGATACGGATACGAGCCGTACTTCGTGGAAGGGCACGATCCCGACGTCATGCATCCTTTGATGGCGGGGACGCTCGATACGGTGATCGGTGAAATACACGCCATTCAGCAGAAGGCGCGGCTGCAGGGAGTTACCGATCGCCCGATCTGGCCGATGATCATCCTTCGCACTCCGAAGGGTTGGACAGGACCGAAGGTTGTGGACGGCAAGCCCGTCGAAAACACGTGGCGCGCGCACCAGGTGCCTCTTTCTGAACTCGCCACCAAGCCGGAACACCTGAGGCAACTGGAAGAGTGGATGAAAAGCTACCACGCCGAGGAGCTTTTCGACGCGAATGGAAAGCTGATCGCGGAGCTTGCCGAACTTGCGCCCAAGGGGAACCGCAGAATGGGCGCAAATCCTCATGCCAACGGAGGACTGCTGCTGAAGGATCTGGCCATGCCGGACTTCCGTGATTACGGCGTGCCGGTAACCAGTCCCGGCACCCAGGTTTCGGAAGCCACGCGAGAGCTTGGAAAATTCCTTCGCGACATCATGCGCATGAACGCGCAAGCGGCAAACTTTCGCGTGTTCGGCCCGGACGAGACGGCTTCCAACCGCCTCGACGCGGTCTACGGGGCCACCGATAAAGTTCTGATGGAACCCCTTTTACCCACCGATGAGCACCTGTCCTGCGATGGCCGCGTGATGGAGGTGCTCAGCGAACACATGTGCCAGGGCTGGCTGGAGGGTTATCTGCTGACCGGGCGGCACGGATTTTTCTCCTGCTACGAGGCTTTCATTCATATTGTCGATTCCATGTTCAACCAGCATGCCAAGTGGCTCAAGGTCACCAACGATATTCCCTGGCGGCGGCCCATCGCCTCGCTCAATTATCTGCTGACCTCGCACGTCTGGCGGCAGGACCACAACGGCTTCACGCACCAGGACCCAGGCTTCATCGATCACGTGGTGAACAAGAAGGCCGACATCGTGCGCGTTTACCTGCCTCCGGATGCGAATTCGCTGCTGTCGGTCGCGGATCATTGCCTGCGCAGCCGCCAGTACGTCAACGTGATTGTGGCCGGCAAGCAGCCCTCGTTGCAATGGCTGAACATGCAGTCGGCGATCCAGCATTGCACGGCGGGAATCGGAATTTGGGATTGGGCCAGCAACGATCAGGAGAAAGAACCCGACGTGGTGATGGCCTCGGCGGGGGACGTGCCCACGCTGGAGGCCCTGGCGGCGACGGACCTGCTGCGCCAGCATTTTCCGGATCTCCGCATCCGCTTCGTCAATGTCGTGGACCTGATGACGCTGCAACCCTCCATCGAGCATCCCCACGGCCTAGCCGATACCGAGTTCGATTCGATCTTCACCGGCGATAAGCCCATCATCTTCGCCTTTCACGGTTATCCCTGGCTGATCCATCGCCTCACCTATCGCCGGACGAATCACGCCAATCTGCACGTGCGGGGCTATAAGGAAGAGGGCACAACGACCACGCCGTTTGACATGGCCGTGCGGAATGATTTGGACCGCTTCCATCTTGCCGCGGACGTGGTGGACCGCGTGCCGCGCCTGCGGCCCATCGGCGCGCATTTTAAGCAGGTGATTCGCGACAAGCTGATTGAACACAAGCAATACATCATGCGGTACGGCGACGACATGCCGGAAATCAAGAACTGGAAATGGCCGTATCGCGATGCGAGCCGTGAATCGTGATTTTTAAAAGGAAGTTATCTCATAAATGCCCGCCGGTTGTGCTAGCTCCACGCTTCAGGGGCTGAAGCCCGACTTTTCTTGTGGTTTTGATGTCGCGGCTGAAGCCACGACCCACAAAGCGGATTTATGAGGTGTCTCCAGGTCACTTTGGTTGATCCAAAAGTGTGACGGAAATGACAGAAAAATAAGCCATGAACATTCTCGTACTCAATGCGGGCAGCTCGAGCCTGAAATTTCAAATCATCGCCACCGATGCCGAGCGCATTCGCCAGGACACTGACGTTCGCCTGTTGCGCGGGGAAGTCGAGCGCATCGGCGGGGAAGCAATCGTCACGATGCAGAAAGGCGATGGGCCCAAGAAAAAATCCACCGCATCCCTGCGGGACATTTCCGCGGCCCTGGATTTTGCCATTCGCTGGGCGGCTTCTTCCGAATCAGGCGTTGAGGAAATCCAGAGTGTGAGCGACATTCACGCGGTCGGGCATCGCGTCGTGCACGGCGGCGAACGGTTTTCCGAGTCGGCCCTCATCACCGAAGAGGTGCTGAAGGGCATCGAAGACTGCATCGATCTGGCTCCCCTTCACAATCCGGCCAATCTACGCGGAATCGCGGCCGTGCGAGACCTGCTCGGCCAGCAGATTCCGCAAGTCGCCGTATTCGATACGGCGTTTCACCACTCTCTGCCGGAGCATTCCTACCTGTACGCGATTCCGTATCACCTCTACCTCCGGTACGGCATTCGACGGTACGGATTCCACGGCACCTCTCACCGCTACGTGGCCTACCGGTACCGCCAGTTGCGAAAGCTGACCAAAGAGCAAACCAACATCGTAAGCCTTCATCTGGGCAACGGATGCTCGGCGACCGCGATTCGAGCCGGACATTCCGTGGATACCTCCATGGGCATGACGCCGCTGGAAGGCCTGGTCATGGGAACCCGGTCCGGGGACGTCGATCCAGCCATCTTGAGTTTTATCGCGGTGAAGGAAGGTCTCACCCTGCATGAAGTCGAGACTCTGCTGAATAAGCAATCCGGTTTACTGGGCATTTCCGGCCTGACGCACGATATGCGGGTCCTGCAGGAGGAGGGAAGCGAACACAACGACCGCCGGGCGCTGCTGGCGATCGATATTTTCTGTTATCGCGCCAGAAAATACATTGGAGCGTATCTCGCGGGCATGGGCGGGGCCGATGCCATCGTATTCACCGGCGGGATGGGAGAGAACTCTTCGCTGGTTCGCGCGCGCATCTGCCAGGGCCTGGCGTGGGCCGGGATGACGTTGGATGAGGACAAGAATCTGAAAACAGTCGGCGTGGAAGGCGCGATCAGCCGGGACGGCTCCGCCTTGTCCGCCTACGTGATTCCCACCGATGAGGAATTGCTGATTGCGCGGGACACCGCGCGCTGCATCCTGGGCGAGCACAATCCGTATTGAGCGATGCGCGCGCGGGGCTATCGAGACACGCCTGAGTTTTCACAAAAAGAAGGAAGGCGTCTCAGGGCGCGCCCTGCAGCGTGCGTTTCATCCACGCGAAAAACTCTTTCGTTCGAAAGCCCGCCGAACCGAAGCATTCCTGTCCGGAAAGCATCACGGGCAGCCACCAGCACCCGATTTCGACCGGAAAAACGTGGAACATGGAAGTATTCGATCCCACCAGGACGGATACGATCTGTCCGCGTTGCTCCGGCGAAAATTTGGAATCGAGAAGGATGACCGTGTAGGCGCCCTTCCTGGCGTATTCGCAGGTGAGGCGCAGCGTGGGTGCAAGAAATATTTCGCAACCAATTTTCTCGAGCGATCTCTGCAGCACCGCTCCCCAGGACGTATTCCGGCCGTCCAATAGCACTTTGGGACTGGGAATCACGAGCGCGGCGGCGTTGTGCCGCAAGCGATTTAAATCATTGGATGCGGGAAGCAGTTTGTGACTGGCGAGCGAAGCTTGCGGTATGGCTGACATACAACCCTCCCAATCTGCGTTTGGAGAGGGGAACCCGATACTACACAAAGCAGAATATTTCAAAGCTATATATACGGAAGCATTCCGTCAAGACGAACAGACGGAGAATGGCGCGAAAATCTTCGACGATCTAATGTTTGGAACCCTGCGTCTGCGGGGCGTTTGCCGAACTGCCGGCTTGTGTGCTGATCCGGACCATCTCGTCCTGTTCCAGTGAATCCGGGGGATTGATGACGATACGGTCGGTGGTATCAATGCCTTCAAGCACCTCGACCGTCTTGCCAAAATCGCGTCCAATTGTAATCTTCTTCATAGCAAGGCGGTTATCCGATTTGACGACGGCTACCACGGTTCCTTCGGGCCGGAAGAGGATTGCATTCACGGGCAGGGAGAGCCGCATGCCGGGGAGCTTAACGTCAAAATGCACTTGCGCATAAGCGCCGGGGAGCAGCGTGCCGTTCCGGTTTGGCACATCCACTTCAGTCAGCAAGGTTCGCGTGGAGGGGTCAATGGTGTTGGCCGTGCGCACAATTTTGCCGCAAAAATTGCGCCCCGCTATTTCAGACAGCGTGAGGCAGGCCTTCGCCCCGATGTGAATGGAAGGGCTGAAGGATTGCGGTACAGCCACAAAGGCGCGGATCGGGTCAATTTGCGCGAGGTCGAACATTTCCTTGGTGGCCGATCCGCCATTTCCGGCGTTGATGAGGGTTCCGGGATCGACGTTGCGCTGCGTGATAATGCCGGAAAAAGGCGCATAGACGCGCTTGAAGGATTCCAAATCTTCCAGACGCTTGACGTTGGCCTGGGCCGATTGCAGCATCGCTTGCTTTGCCGCTAGGTCGCCTTTGGCGTTATCCACATCCTGCTGGGAAACAGAATCCGTTTTGAGCAAGCCTTCATAACGCGTCGCCGTAATGCGGGAAAGCGTGACATTCGCTTGCGCCGTCGCGAGTTCGGCGCGGGCCTGTGAAAGCTGCTCGTCCACTTCGGGAGTATCGATTTCCGCCAGGATCTCGCCGCGTTTCACATGGCTGCCAATGTCCCTGTACCACTTTTTCAGGTAGCCGTTGGTGCGCGCATAGATGGGGGAATCGACGTAAGCTTTGAGCGCCCCCGGAAGCACCATTTGGGAATCGCTGGGGATGGGAGTGGCATGAATGACGGCGACGTACGGGACCGATATCTGTTCGGTCTGCTGCGCCAGCACCGTGCGCTCGCTTTTTCTTTGCAGGATGGCATAGGCGCCCAGGGCCCCGAAAAGCAAAAAGACAACCAGAAACCAGCGCAGCAAAGGGCCGCGCCCGCCGCGCGTCCTGTCCGGGCCGGCGGCATTGGGCGAAACATTTTGTGAAACGTTGTGCGACTCACTGGGAAGTTCTGACATTCGCTATAGGCTCCTGAACGTGACGCCGTTATGAACCTTTGATTTCCGCAGCGCCCACGCGTTTTCCCGGAACGTGGCGCTTGTGCACCAGTGAAAACACGCACGGCACAAAAAATAAAGTTGCCACCGTGGCGACAATCAGGCCGCCAATCACGGCGCGGCCCAGCGGGGCATTCTGCTCTCCACCCTCTCCCAACCCCAGAGACAGGGGAACCATGCCGATGATCATGGCCAGGGCCGTCATCAACACGGGCCGCATCCGGACGAATCCGGCTTGCACCGCCGCTTGACTGGCGGTGAGCCCTTCATTCAACCGCTCGCGGGCAAACGATACCATCAAAATGCTGTTCGCCGTGGCCACGCCCATGCACATGATCATTCCCGTCAACGACGGCACGTTCAAAGTCGTATGGGTCAGCAGCAGAATCCAGATAATTCCGGCGAGCGCTCCCGGAAGCGCGGTGATGATGATGAACGGATCGATCCAGGACTGAAAATTCACGACGATCAGGAAATAGACCAGGACGATGGCGACTCCCACGCCCGCGGTCAACCCTGCGAAGGAGGAAGTCATCGTGGCCACCTGGCCGCGGCGGACCATGCGCGTGCCGCGCGGCAGCTTGCTTTCAAACCCTTTCAGTATGCTTTGAATGTCCTGGTCGACACCGCCCAGATCGCGACCCTCCACCGAGGCGTAGACGTCAATCAACGGCTGGACGTCATATTGGCTGACCAGTGCTGGCTCCGCGCCCAGGCGCACCTGCGCCAGATTTCCCAGAATCTGGGGTGTTTTTGTCTTCGCGGAAGCCACCGGAATATTGTCGAGCGATTCCATGGAGTTGATTTTATATTGCGGCACCTGCACGGCGACGTTGTATTCCTGGCCGGTGGCCGGATTGACCCAGAACGAAGGATTGATCTGGAAACTCGAACTCAGGGACAGCAGTACGCTGTTGGCCACGTCCTGTTGGTTCAGTCCCACCGATTGCGCCTGCGTGCGGTCCACATTCAGAAATAACGTGGGCGAGGAGCGCAATTGTTGCACGTGGACATCCACCGCGCCGGGAACGTGCTGGATGCGATTGGATATTTCCTGTGCCAGCTGGTAATCCCTGTTGACGTTTGGCCCGATGAGCTGGATATCGACAGGGGAGGGAACGCCAAAATTTAAAATTTGCGTGACCATGTCGGCGGGCTGGAAAAAGAATTGCGTTCCCGGAAACGTTTTGGCCAGTTGTGCGCGCAGTTGGTCCACGTAATACTGCGTGGGCCGTTTTCGGTCGGGCTTGAGGCCGATCAGAATTTCGGCGTCCGATTCGCCGATCACGCCCGAGTTGCTGTACGTCGTGTTGATCACGCTGTTGAACAGCCCGATGTTGTCCAGGATGTCGCCCAGATCTTCCGGAGGGATCACGCGGCGGATCAGGTTATCCACGCTGTCCGCCTCCCGGGCCGTTTCCTCGACACGCTGGCCGGCGCGGGCGCGCATGTGCAAACGGATCAGGCCCGCGTCCACGGTGGGAAAGAAGTCGCGTCCCAGCACCGGCAAGAAAAGCAGCGAGCCTGCGCAGAACAGCAGAAACAGCCCCACGAACGTCCAGGCGTGCCCCACGGAAAAGTCCAGAGCGTCGTGATAGCGTTCGCGCATATGCTGGAACCCGCGCGCAAAACGCCGCTGGGCGCGGGAAAAAATATCGTTCCCCGTGGCGTACTCCTCGCCGTGGTGCCCCTTGAGCAGATACATCGCCATGGTCGGCACCAGGGTTCGGGAAAAGAGGTACGAAGCCAGCATGGCAAACACGACGGCTTCAGCCAGCGGCACGAACAGGAACTTGGCAACTCCGGTAAGAAAGAACATGGGTACAAAAACGATGCAGATGCTCAGCGTAGAAACCAGCGCGGGAATGGCGATTTCCTGCGAACCGTCGAGAATGGCCTGGATGGTGTCCTTGCCCTGCGCCAGGTTTCTTTCAATGTTTTCGATCACCACGGTGGCGTCGTCCACGAGGATGCCGACGGCCAGAGCCAGTCCGCCCAGCGTCATGAGGTTGATGGTTTCATGGAGCGCGCTGAGCATGCCGATGGAAACCAGAACGGAAAGCGGGATGGAGATGGCGATGATGATCGTGCTCCGCCAGCTGCCCAGAAAAAGGAGAATCATCAGCGCCGTAAGGCATGCGGCCACGAGCCCTTCTCGGATCACGCCCTGCACGGCCGCGCGAACGAAAATCGACTGATCGAACATCGGCGTGATCACAACTTGCGGGGGAAGCAGCGCCTTGATTTGCGGCAGCTTGGCGTAGACCCTGGAAACCACATCCAGGGTCGAGGCGGAACCCACTTTATAAATCGTCAGCAGGACGCCGCGGAGCCCGTTCATGCGCACGATGTTAATCTGGGGAGAGTAGCCGTCGCTGACGTTGGCCACGTCGCGCACGTAAATCGTCGCGCCGTTCTTGGTCCGGATGGGCAGGTTATTCAGCGCCTCAATGCTCTGGGTCGATCCGTTCAACTCGACGTTAAATTCGGTCGAACCCATTTTTGCCGTGCCCGAGGGCAACGCCAGATTCTGCGAGCTGATGGCATTGACCAGATCGACGGGCGTGAGCCCTTTCGCCTGCAGCGCCGGGATGTTCACGTTGACCGATACTTGCCGCAACTTTCCGCCATACGGATAGGGAATCGATACCCCGGGAATCGTGGACATCTGGCCGTGGACGGTGATCCACGCGTAGTCGAAAAGTTGCTGCTCCGAGAGCCCTTCTCCCCGAATGCCAAGCTGCAGGATGGGCACGGCGGACGCGGAATAGGTGATGATGAGCGGGGAAGAGATGCCGGGCGGCAATTGCCGCAGGATGGTTTGCGCGGTTGCGGTGATCTGGGTGAGGGCCACGTTGACATTGGTGTTGGGCTGGAGGTAAATCTTGATCACTCCGCGCCCTGACATGGTTTGTGCCTCGACGTGATCGATGTTGTCCACGACAGTGGTCACATAGCGCTCGAACGGCGTAATCACGCGGTCGTCCAACTGTGTCGGGGACAACCCGGCGTAGGTCCAGGCCACGCTGACCACGGGAATATCAATATCCGGAAAGATATCGGTTGGCGTGCGCTGCAAGACGATCGGAGTCATCAAGACGATGACCAGCGCGGCCACGATAAAGGTATAAGGCCGGGTCAGCGCGATGCGTACAATCCACATGGTTCTTTCCTCGTAGTCCTCGTAGAGAAAGAAAACAACAGATGCAGCAAAACTCCTGAAACGCGCTGGCGATCTGGCGCGCCCCAAGCGCAATAACCATGCCGCTTTTGATGCCCGGGACCCGGGCGGCGTTACACGCCGGCGGAAATCACTTGTAAAGCCGGAATAATCGTTTGCGGGGCGGGGCGGCGCAACGCAGCCCATTGCCGCCGCGAATTGTAAAGAATTGTAAAGTTGCATGGGGAAATTTCTCTGTAGGGATGCTTGAGACTGGCCGCGAAGGGGGCCGGTGCAACCAGATCGTGTCCCGAAATGGTTTTTTTTGTGGGCTGTCAAGACGCCATTTTCAAAAAAATAAAAATATTTTTGAAGGGCAAAAAAACGCGGAAACCCAAGTATTTTGCGGCGATTCTCGCACCCGGTTATCTATAAAAGTACGTCGGGGCAAATAGAATAATTGAAATTGTTTTTGTATTGCTGCTATAGTGTTGCGCGCGGGCGACGGAAAGTAAGTTTCAATAACTTCATAAATGTAATTTTAGATGTACCCGTAGCAGTCCGGTAGATGGAAGCAAGGTGTGTAAGTGGTGCTACCGGGTTGTCATCCCCTCCTAATGAGTTGAGGGCGCCGTTTCCCGCAAATCGCAGTCGCATGAGCGGCTGACAGAGAGGCGCTAAATCCGTCCGGGCTGTTCGCCTCGGAGAATTTTCCGAGGGACGCATGTATGGCTCAGATATTTCACCACAGCACGAACACTATCGCTCGCGTGAGCATCTTTGGCGCGGTAATCCTGATTGCTTTGCTGGGATTCACTGCAAACGTCGTGAATGATACGTCGTACGTCACAGAGGTGGGAGACGCGAGACCGCAACCCGTTCCCTTCAGCCACAAACATCACGTGGGGGAATTGGGTTTGGATTGCCGCTACTGCCATACCTCGGTTGAGGTATCCTCCTCGGCGGGAATGCCCCCTACGCAAACCTGCATGACCTGCCATTCGCAGATCTGGACCAACGCCGCCGTGCTGGAACCGGTGCGGGCCAGTTACCGGGATTCCAAGCCGATTTCCTGGTTGCGCGTGAACGCCGTTCCGGACTTCGTCTACTTCAATCACAGCATTCATATTCACAAGGGCGTTGGCTGCACGACCTGCCACGGACCCATCGGGCAAATGAACATTACCTGGCGCGCCAACACGCTTTACATGCGCTGGTGCCTGCAGTGCCATAATGCCCCGCAAAATTATTTGCGGCCGCGCTCTCAGGTGTTCAACGCGTTTTATAAGCCCCCCAGCGATCAATTGGCTTTGGGCAACCGTCTGATGAAGAAATACAACGTGCAGAAGCTGACGGACTGCGTTACGTGTCATCGGTAAGGGATAATTTCGGGAGAACCAGGCAATTCCATGGATAATGACAGAAAAAACGGCGAGCGGCCCGGCCTGGATATAGGTCCGTTGCAGGCGGCGGCCAGCGACGGCAACGCCCCTCGGTTTTGGCGAGGGCTGGAAGAGCTTGCCGATACGCCGGAGTTTCGGAATCACAAGGAAAATGAATTTCCCCATGGCGCCAATAATCCTGGGGCGCAGCTGGATCGCCGGGAATTGATGAAGGTGATGGCCGGGTCCGCGGCCCTGGCGGGATTGACCGGATGCACGAAGCTTCCCGACCAGACAATTGTTCCTTACGTGCGCCAGCCGGAAGAGATCATCCCCGGCAAGCCCCTGTTTTATGCGACTTCGGTAACCCTTGGCGGCGTTGCCACGGGCGTGCTCGTGGAAAGCCACATGGCCAGGCCCACCAAGATTGAGGGCAATCCCGACCATCCGGGCAGCCTGGGAGCAAGCCAGAGCTTTGCTCAGGCAGCCGTTTTGGGGCTCTACGATCCGGACCGCTCGCGTGTGGAAGTCCACGACGGCCGCATCGGGGGATGGAGCGAATTTCAGGACGAGCTGACCACGACGCTGGCCACGGAAAAGGGCAATGGCGGTTCCGGCATGAGGCTGCTGACGGAAACGGTCACTTCGCCGACTCTGGGCGCGCAAATTCAGAAATTTTTGAAGGCGTATCCCTCCGCAAAATGGATCCAGTACGAATCGGTGACTCGCGACAATATCCACGAAGGCGCAAAGATGGCCTTTGGGGAATACGTGAATCCTGTTTACCTGGTGGATCAGGCGGAAGTTATTGTCACGCTTGATTCGGATTTCCTCACCAGCGGCCCGGGAAGCATTGCGTATGCGCGGGCGTTTGCGCGCAAGCGCCGTGTGGAAGGCGTCGAATCGAAAATGAACCGGCTGTACTCGGTCGAATCCACGCCCACCCCAACCGGAGCGATGGCCGATCACCGGTTGAGAATGCGGGCCTCGGATATCGAAGGGTTTGCGCGCGCCCTGGCGCGGGAAGTGGGAGTCAGCACGGTCGCCGCCCCGGCTGCTGCTCCGGACATCCCCAACGGATGGCTGGCGGCGCTGGTGCGCGATCTGAAGCAGAATCCCGGAGCAACTCTTGTCGTGGCCGGAGATCAGCAGCCGGCCGTGGTCCATGCCATCGTGCATGCCATCAATCAGTCCCTGGGCAATTTTGATAAGACGGTTTATTTCACCCAGCCGATCGAGGAGTCTGTCACGTCGCAGTGGGAGTCCCTGGGCGGGCTGGCGGCGGACATGCGCGCCGGAAAAGTCACCACGCTGTTGATGGTCGGCACGAACCCGGCGTATGACGCGCCCGCGGATCTGGACTTCAAGGCGTTGCTGCCCAAGGTCGCCTTCACCGTGCATCTGGGCTTGTATGAGGACGAGACTTCGCTGCTGTGTCACTGGCATATTCCGCAGGCGCACAGTCTGGAGTCATGGAGCGATGCGCGGGGATACGACGGCACGGCATCGGTGATCCAGCCATTGATCGCGCCGCTGTATGGCGGAAAATCCGAGCAGGATTTCCTCGCTGTTTTGAACGGCGAGGCCATAAAGCCCTCGCACGATATCGTTCACGATTTCTGGCAGGCCCAGCGGCCGAACGTGGCGCGATTCGACGCGTTTTGGGAAAAGACGCTGCGCGACGGAGTCGTTGCGGACACGGCCTTCCCTCCGAGAAAAGTTTCTCTGCAATCCGGAATCGGAGCGCAGCCTGCTGCCGCCGCCGGGTCCGGGCTTGAAATTGTGTTTCGTCCCGACCCCACGATCTGGGATGGGCGTTTTGCAAATAGTGGTTGGCTGCAGGAATTGCCCAAGCCGCTCACCAAGCTCACCTGGGATGCGGTGGCCATGTTCAGCCCGAAGACGGCCCAGCGCCTGGGACTGCAGACCGAGGACGCCGTAGAGCTGAAGTATCGCGGGCGCACGATTATCGCGCCTGTCTGGGTTATGCCGGGACACGCGGACGAAATGGTGACCGCGTTCCTGGGCTATGGCCGCACACGATCCGGGCGCGTGGGAACGGGAGCGGGTTTTGACGCGGGATGGATTCGTCCCTACGCCACGCCGTGGATCGGAACGGGCCTGGAAGTCCGGAATACGGGCAAGAAATGGGATCTTGCCACGACGCAGACGCAGAGCAGCATGGAAGGGCGCGACCTGATCCGCGTTGCGACGATGGATGAGTACGGCAAGAACCCGGTGTTCGCGCAGTTTGACAGAAAAGACAACCCATTTTCGCTTTACCCCGCAGTGAAGTATGACGGCTATAAGTGGGGGATGTCGGTGGACCTGAATTCCTGCACGGGCTGCGGCGCGTGCGTGATTGCTTGCCAGGCGGAAAATAACATCGCCGTGGTCGGCAAGACGGAAGTCCGGATTGGCCGCCACATGCACTGGATCCGCGTCGACCGCTACTACGAAGGCGATCAGGAAGATCCGAAGACCTATCACGAACCGGTACCTTGCATGCACTGCGAGGACGCGCCATGCGAAGTGGTCTGCCCGGTGGCGGCGACCGTGCACAGCTCCGAAGGCTTGAACGAAATGATCTATAACCG
>DATLTA010000215.1:0-3637 GCA_035533775.1 Candidatus Dormiibacterota bacterium
AGAACGCCATCGAGGACCACTTCGATTCGTCTCCGGAACTGGAAAGCTTTCTGGAGAGCAAGGGAAAGTCGGAACTGGCCGAACTGGTCCGTGATATCGGGAACATGGTTCACTTCAGCTACACGCGGCA
Source organism: Candidatus Dormiibacterota bacterium (assembly GCA_035533775.1). Classification (GTDB taxonomy): domain Bacteria; phylum Acidobacteriota; class Terriglobia; order Acidiferrales; family UBA7541; genus Palsa-360. Next base: position 131 of record DATLTA010000215.1, read on the forward strand.
GAAGGAACCGCTGGGCCTGGGCCACGCCGTGCTGGTGGCAAAGGAGCTGGTCGGAAATGAACCCTTCGCCGTGCTGCTGGGCGACGTGATTATTCCCGGGCCGCATCCGGCCACCCAACAGTTGATCGAGATTTATGAAGCCACCGGCAAAGGCGCCATCGCCGTCGAAGAAGTGCCCCGCGAAAAAACCGGCCTATATGGCATTGTGGACGTGGAACCTGCAGGCGCAAACGAACCGAATAAACGCCTCATGAAAATTCGCGACCTGGTCGAGAAGCCCAGCCCGGCCGACGCGCCCTCCAACCTCGCGGTAACGGGACGCTATGTGCTCCCCCCGGAAGTGTTCGAATGCCTGGAACGCACCACACCGGGGCGTGGCGGCGAAATCCAGCTTACCGACGCGCTGCGCCTGCTGGCCGTGGAGTCCGGCTTGTACGCATACGTCTTTGAAGGAAAATCGTACGACGCAGGAGACAAGCTCGGGTTCCTGAAAGCCACCGTCGAAATCGCCATCGAAAATCAGGAATTTGGAGTTGAGTTCCGGGACTACCTACGTTCGCTGAAGCTTTCGTAAACCTGACAATCCAGCGCCCGCAGTCCTGCGGGCGCTGCATCAGCAAGAAATGCGGCTATTTTTCTTTCGAGGCCCCGGACGATTTTTTCTGATCCTTCGCGGGGGTTGCCGGTTTCGATTCGGATTTCTCGAACTTCTCGGATTTCTCCGATTTTTCCGACTTCTCGGACTTCGCACTGTCTCCGCCCGAGGTTTTACGTCCATAATCGGTGACGTACCAGCCCGTGCCCTTGAATTGAATTGCGGGCGCGGTCAGGACCGATTCCACTTTTCCGCCACAATGCGGGCATTTTTTCAGATGCGGCCCGTTCATTTTTTCGATCTTGTCGGTATGGCGGTCACACTTCAAGCAGCGGTATTCGTAGAGCGGCACTTCCTGTTCCTCCGTGACGATGGTGAAAACAACACATACTACCACGTTGCGCCGCCCGGCAGGCATGCGGTCTGAGAATCGATATCCCGAGCCGGCGTCCAATTCTGTTCGCTCATCGCCGGCGTGGACTGATTCCCCCCGGCAGGCCGGCGCGCGGAGCGAATTCTCTCAACACACCGCTCCAGCCGCGCTGCTGCATGTTAAACTGACTGCCTCGGGACAATCATGACGGGCGAAGCACAAAACGATTCCTCGGGGGGTTGCCTATATCTGGTGGCCACACCGATCGGAAACCTGGAAGACATCACGGTGCGCGCCATACGCGTGCTGAAAGAAGCCGATCTGATCGCCTGCGAAGACACCCGGCAAACGCAGAAATTGCTGCAACACTATGGAATCCACAAGGAATTGGTCAGTTATCACACGCACAATGAATTGACGCGTGCGCCGGAACTGGTGATTGAACTGGAGCAAGGCGCCCAGGTCGCGCTGGTCAGCGATGCGGGGACGCCTGTGGTTTCCGATCCGGGCCATCGCCTGGTCACGCTCTGCCTGCGGCATCACATTCCGGTGATTCCCATTCCCGGGCCGTCGGCGTTCGTTGCGGCGCTGGCCGCCTCGGGGCTGCCGACCGAGGAATTCCTGTTCGTGGGATTTTTGCCTTCCCGGGCAGGGGCGCGCCGCAAGGCCCTGGACGCGTTGAAAAATGAGCCGAGAACGATTGTGCTCTACGAAGCCCCGCACCGGCTCGTCGAAACCCTTTCCGACGCCGCGGAGCTGATGGGGCCGCGCCCCGCCGTCGTGGCGCGTGAAATCACGAAAATCCATGAGGAATTCCTGCGAGGTAACCTGGCCGAACTGCGTGATGCCGCGCAGGAGCGCGCTCCGCGAGGAGAAATCACGCTGATGATCGGGCCGGGCGACGGCCTGCCGCAAGCCGCGGATTCGACTCTTTCCCTGAAACAGAGGGTGGAGCAAATCGAATCCGAATCCGGGATGGACCGCAAGTCCGCGCTCAAGCAGGCCGCGCGTGAACGCGGAATGGCCAAACGCGAAGCTTACAAAAAACTTCTGCTGGAGCGCTAAATCGCTTCCCTGCCTTTTACGTAGTGGATTCGGAAATGAACATGCGGTTAAAACGAGGTCCCGTGAATTCCACGCCCACGATCCGTTCACGTTCGCTGGCGCCGGGGGCGACATGGACGATGCGTCCCTGCGTCGAAAATTCCGATTCTTCCTTTTTCCCGGCGGGTGGGGCTACCGGAATATTGATCTCCAGGCGGGCGCCCAGATCGAGGGCATAGCGCGTGGCGAATGCGGCGCCGCCGCGGCAAAGATTCACGCTGGAGGTGTGTTCCTCAAACCATTCGCCCGCGTGGTCGGTGCCACGAACCAGAATCGGCAGGTGGACCGGAACGCGCCGTTCCCGGCGACGTTCGGGCGTGGCTTTCGTGGCGCTGGCAGCTGTCATTGTACGGTTCCTGCGGGAACCGAATCCGCAAAGAAGGAATCCACGCGATCCAGGATTTCGGCGGAGGTGTGGGCGGTGTGTACTTGCCTGCGCAAGACGCTGCCGTTGGGAACTCCGTGAGTAAAATAGCACGCAAACTGTTTCATCTTCCCGATGGCATCGGGCCAATCGGTATCGACAAGGTTCCGGAAATAGGCGGAAAGCAGGTGGTAGCGGTCCGCATCGCCGGGATGTTCAAACGTTCCGGTTTGCGCGTATTGCGCGATCTGTTGAAAGATCCACGGATTATTCGAGGCGGCGCGCCCGATCATCACCGCATCGCACCCGGTTTCGCGCAGCATGCGCATGGCGTCCTCGGGCGAATTAATATCGCCGTTGCCGATCACGGGCATACGCACGGCCTGCTTCACCGCGCCGATGATGCTCCAATCCGCTTTCCCCGTGTAGGCCTGCTGACGGGTACGCGGGTGGACGGCAATGCCTTCGATGCCGATCTGCTCGGCCATACGCGCGACTTCCACCGCGACAATGCTGTTTTCATCCCAGCCCGCGCGAATCTTGATCGTCAGGGGAATACGCACCGCGGCGCGCACGGCGCGCAGGACCTGCTCCAGGGCTTTCAGGTCGCGCAACAGCCCCGAGCCGCCGCATTTGATCACTTTTTTTGCGGGACACCCGAGGTTGATATCCACGATATCGAAACCCAACTGCTCCACCATCGCCGCGGCGCGCGACATCACGTCCGGATCGGCGCCGAATAATTGGCCGGTGATGGGATGCTCGTCCGGTTCAAAAAACAGATAGCGCGAGGTCCGTGAGGAGTTGCGCGTAATGCATTCGGCGCTGGTGAATTCGGTCATGATCAGGCCGCAGCCGCCCAGGCCGCGAATCATGCGGCGAAACACGGTATCGGTCACCCCAGCCATGGGGGCCAAAACCGTTCCGGGCGAAATCACGGTGTCGCGGATCGTAAGTCGGGGAGGAAGCATTTTATTTTAGGGTAACGTCTTGTCTTGCTTTTGCGGTATTGATTCTCCATCAACAATACCCGCGGAGTCAACGGGGATACGTGCGGGCGGCGAAGATATT
>DATLTA010000216.1:0-8315 GCA_035533775.1 Candidatus Dormiibacterota bacterium
ATTACATCATGGTTGCCCCTTATGGTCCCCCCGAGACTGGCTCCGATTTGCTCGGCGGGAAAACCGTATTGGAAGTTACAAACGCGAGTCCATCGGCGCTCAGCTCTTCGCCAGGATCGGAAACCGTAGCCGCCGGTTCATCCGCAGCCTATACCATCACGAATGACGGAAGTGTTCCGTACAACCTTGGCTGTTCCGGATTGCCCAGGGGCGCAGCATGCTCTCCGGCATCCGTGGGTTCGAACTCGACTGTTTCAATGGTGATTACGACAACCTCGCGCACTGCAAGTATTCCTCCAGCGCCGGCAGGGCCGTATTTCCCTAAGAATGTTTTGCCCAGTGCCATAGGAGTACTGGGCGTGCTGCTGGCCATGCTATTCGGGGGACGCAAAATAAAACGCTTTACTTTAATTCCTCTGGGCACGCTTGCGCTTTTGCTGGTGATCGCCGCGGCAGGATGCGGTGGCTCCAGCGGAAGCGCGGGAACTACGGTCAATCCAAATGGCACTCCGGCGGGCACGTATACGATCACTGTGACGGGGACAGCTTCCGGATCACCGACACAAACCACTAGCGTCACGCTGATTGTTATGTGAGGACGGCGATGCAGGCAAAAGCAAAAGCTAAGGCAAAGGCACACAGGCTGAAGCCTGTGCTACTGGGGGGGCGGGTCACGAACGACTCAATTGCCTTTGCGGCTCCGGGACAGCCTCCGGGTCCAGATTTCCGCCCGATAGAATAATGCCGATATGGAGGTCTTCGCCGACCAGTTGCCGATGCAGCGCCGGGGCGGCCGCGACCGCGCCGGAGGGTTCGACCGGGCACCGCAGGTGCTCGGCGATCAGGTGCATCGAACGGACGATTTCATCTTCGCTGGCCAGCAGGATGCGATCCACGTATGCGCGCAGGATGGCGAGCGTGCGGGGACACAGCGTCGCGCGCAATCCGTCCGCAATCGTAAACGACGGCGAGGCGGGTTCAATCTGTCCGGAAGCAAGCGAGCGGGCCGCGTCATCCGCGTTGGCCGGTTCGCATCCGATCACTTGAATTTCCGGCCGCAGGGACTTGGCCGCAATGGCCGTGCCGGAAAGCAGTCCTCCGCCGGAAACCGGGGCGCAGATGATGTCCAGGTCGGGAATTTCCTCGAGGAATTCCAGGGCGACCGTGCCTTGTCCGGCGATCACGCGGTGGTCATCGTAGGGATGAATCAGTGTGGCGCCGGTGTCGCCAAGCAGTTCCTCGGCAGCGGCTTCGCGCGCTTCCAGGGTCGGTTCGCAGAACGTGATTTCCGCCCCGTAGGCCTGGACCGCGCGCACCTTCACTTTCGGGGCGTTGCGCGGCATCACCACCCAGGCGCGAATCCCGCGCATTTTTGCAGCCAGAGCGAGCGCCGCGCCATGATTTCCCGAGGAATGCGTGACCACGCCCCGCGCGGCTTCCGCTTCGCTGAGCGAAAAAACGGCGTTGGTCGCGCCACGAATTTTGAAGGATCCGGAAAGCTGCAGGTTTTCGCACTTGAAAAACAGCGCCGCGCCCGCCAGTTCATCCAGGGGATAGGAAATCTGCACCGGCGTCTGGTCGATATAAGAGGCAATGCGGCGCTGCGCCTCGCGAATGTCTTCGAAGCCGGGCCAGGCGAAGGTATTTGCGTTGGAATCTCTCAATGAAAACTCTCGACAATGATGTGCATTATTGCACAGGTTGACCGCGTAGTGTCACGTCACGCACCATGCCGGGATTTGCCTTGTTTTCGGTGTGATTTGAGATAGCATCAGATGTACCCCCTTCCTACTATGAATCCGCCGCGATCCTGCGAGCGGGGAGGAAACCATGAGTTCCAGTGAACGGCGTGTCGATAGTCGCGTGAACATCCGTGTGCCGTTGCGATTCCGCGCACTCAATAATCCAGGTTCGACCGAGCAGACCGCCGAGTCGGAAAATATTTCTCAACGGGGCATGTATTTTGAGACGGACGTTCTACTGCAGGTGGGCACGCCTGTTGAAGTTTCCCTGCGCATCCCGCAAGAACTGGCTGGAAGGATGGCCAACGACATCAAGTGCACGGCGCGCGTCGTTCATGTACGCCCCAGCGCGCAAGGCAAGGGCAAGGTGGGAGTGGGATTGCACATTGAGCGGTACGAGAGCGCAATCAGAGTGCTGGACAGGGATCGCTGGGCGAGTTGATGGTTGCGTGCGCCATTCACGCCGCAGGGGCCGATGGCCGCGGGAACCGGTGGCTCAGTTCCCGCTGGTTGAAATACGGACGGTCGACTTGGCGGTCGATACGTTTTCAAACTGGTCATAGACGCGAACGGTGATGGTGTGCTCGCCCGGCGCAAGTTTATGCAGCTGTATGTCGTAGCTTTCGCGCGGAGCATCGCTGAGCCCGCCGGAGGGAAACACCAGTTCCCAGTCGCTCGAGTCCACGCTGTATTGGGCGCGAGCGATAAAACTTGCCGGATCGCTCGCCTGAAATCGCACGCGCACGGACGACGCCCCATCTGCTTTCGCCGTGAGTTGCGAAATTCCTGGGGGCGTGTTGTCCACCACGAAACGGTCGGACTCGCGTTCGCTGGTCAGGGCCTCGCCGGCCGGGTTGGAGGGCGCATCGCTGGCGACAATCTTCAGGTAATACGCGCCGTCGGGCATGGTGGTGGTGTCCCAGGAATAAAATGGGGTATCCAATTTGTCCTTGAGCAGCCTCCACGCCTTTTCATTCTCCCCGCGAAAATAAACGGAGTATTCCAGATCATCGTTGTTGGCGTCGCTGGCGGTCCACAGGACCGACTGGTAGCCCTTTTGCGAGTATCCTTGCGGCGTGGGAATTACATGCGGCGTGACGGAGGATGTCTCCGCGTCTGAAACCGACTCGGAACTGGAAGACGCCACGGACCCCGCTTCCTGCGGCATGCGGAGATGCACAGGAGTTTTCGCCGCAGCGCCTATCTCCGTCATGGAGGTTTCGCGCAGGCGGATGCCCGGGTCTTGTACGGCAATCGCGGTTATGTCGGGAGCGACATTCTTCGGCAGGTAGGCGACGCTGACCCAGTCGATCTGCGGAATCTGCGCGGCTTTTCCGCTGCGCAGCACCGCCTTCCACTGCAGGAATCGCGCGGGCGGGCAATCCAGCTTATCTCCAGAAAGACTGGAATACGGGCCTGCCCAATCGCTCCAGTTGCTTTCCGGGTCGGACGTGTTCCCTGAGCGCGCGTAGAATTCAATTGGCGCTTTGCCCGCTTTCCCCGCCGGTGAGGCGCCTTCGCCCCACCATTGCACGCGCCCCCATCGCGAAAAAATACGTGCGTCAAAGGGTTGCGACTCGAATGTTCCTTCAGGCTCGTTGCCGGGTCCCAGTGTAAATATCTTTCCGGGGTTGGCCGAGGCGAGAAACAGCTTTCCACCGGGACCAGTGGCAATCGATGTAATCTGGCGCGAGGCTGCTTTCACCAGGCGCGAAAACATATGATTGCCGTCGAGTTGAATCACGGCGCTCTGGTTGCCGGTTCCCAGGAGCAATTTTCCGTTGGGAAGCATTCCCAGGGCGTAGACCACTTCGTTGCGGGAAGTCCACAGTTCGTCCGGCGAGCCGTCGGGCGCGATTCGATACACCGAGCTTGAATCCCTGGTGAGGAGCGGATTGAACGGGCTGATCACCGTCTGCTGCGTGGTAGTCGGCATGTTTGCGGCCTGGCCGATGCCCATGACGAAGCTTGCCGAGGGTGGTGTCAGCGGCTGGAGTGGACGCCGTGAAGGAGGCGTTTTCTCGCCCACTGCGGCGACGTAGAGGTTGCCGTGGGCATCCGGCAAAAGCGCCGTAATCTCTTTTTTGGATGTTTCGTACAGCACGAACGCGCGGCGAGGGTTGCCTGCCTTGGGAATGCGCAGGACCTGGCCACTGGGTTCGGTGCCGGCGAGCAGGTTGCCCTTCCCATCGAGGGCCAGAGTGCGAATATGCGTTTCGTCGCTGGAATAGAAAACTTGCCCTTTGCCGTCAGGGGAGACGGAAAAAATCTTGCCCGTATCGCCGGTGGCAACGTACACGGTGCCATCCTTGTCCACGGCCAGGTCCCAGATGTATTTCGTCTTGGGATCGAAGAACACGGAAGATTTTCCGGCGGGAGTCACCTTGTAGACTTTTCCGTCTGGGGACGTGCCCACGTACACGTTACCGGCTGCATCCAGGGCCAGGGCCTGGGCGCTGAGTTCGGAGGACTGGAAGATGGTGGTCGCTTTGCCGCTGGCATCCAGGCGCACGACTTTCGCGTTCGATCCGCCCGCGGCGTACAGGTTTCCTTTTGCATCGGCGCGTATTTCCAGCAGGTAGGCGAGATTCAAATCGGCGAATTCGGCAAACCGCGGGGCAAGGAAAAGTTTGCCGTCGCTGCGCAGCGCCACTCCCTTGGCCGTGCCTTTATCGAAATCGGCAAAGGAATCCTGGCGCCACCAGCGGGTATGCTCGGCCAGCGCGGGCGCGGCGGCGGCCAGGATCGCCAGAACGCAGATCACCGCCGCAGTTGTTGCGCCGCGCCATTGGCGGCCCTTCGAGCAAGCATTGCGCATAAGACAAAACTCCTCGGAAGACCGGCGCCTTGCATCCGCCAGCCGATTACCTGATTTGAATCGTAAGGGACGTGGATCCCTGGACAACCTGATTGAGAGGCACGGACCATTCCCCGGCCGCCGATTCCCGAACCACCATGGAACTGGACGGACCGCCGCGCTGGCCGAATAGATTGATCTGGGATGCGGGGACGTTGGGCATGACTTTGTCCTGCACCACCATGGTCGGGGCGTGGCCCAGCAGGGTAACGTACAGCCGGTTGTTGCGACGCTCGCGGTTCAATACGGAAATGAGCTGTTGGAGATTCTGCAGGCGGGCCTGCGAACCGGATACGACGCTCATGCGGTTCAACGTGGCCGCATCGCTGGCCAGAATTTGCATGGACGAGCCGCGAATGGCTTGCAGCGGGATGGTGATGGGCACATCGCGGATCACGGGAGCCCCGCGGTACGGCCGCATCTGCACTTTTACGGTGACGGTTTCGCCGGGCTCGGCCTGGGCCTTATCGAGCCAGGCGCCCTCGATGGTGGACTGGCGGCGCTCCGGCAGGGCTTCCATGCGCAGCGTCACGCGCTCGATGTTTGCCGTTTCATAGGGGTTGGAGAAAATTCTCTGGAATACGCGTTGCACGTCGCCGGCCACCAGCATGCCATCGGGAATGAAGGAATCGGTGGGAGTAAAATAATTTTCAAGATTTACGCTGGAGTGGTGGGCAATGTCGATTGCGCCGGACAGGTGCAAGGTTGTGCCTTCGCCGTACACGCTGTTTTGCACCAGCCCGTTGAGCGTCGCCAAACCCATTAAAATCGGCGTGATTTTGGGGTTCGACATCATCCGGAAAGACAGGGTCTTATCTCCATCCGGCGTGGCTACGGTCATATTGATGGGAATCAATTTTGGCGCGGAGCCCAACCTGCCCACGACGGCGGTGACGCGGTCCTGGGTAAACGATCCGATGGTTCCGCCGACGTTGACGATCTTGGTGGATTCCAGCGAAGAGCTGAGCGTTGTCAGCACGCGCGCCCGGGCCATGGGCATTTCGACTGAACCGAATCCGAACAGAGGGTGCCCGCACACGTAAACGCGTCCATCCACGATGGCCGTCACGGTGCACGACGCCTGCAGCGACATGTCACCTTCCAGGAGCACGGCACTCACCATGTCGCCCGGCTTGATGTCCCGGTCGTCGGGGCGGGCATCGATGCTGCCGCCCTGCGCTACCGCCATCCCATATCCCGCAAAGACGTTCTCGAATTGCCGGATCACCGAGCCGCTGAATCCGGAAAATACCAGCGGGGAATCGATCGGCGTGAGAAAGCTTCCTCCCGGAATGCCGAACCGCGAAGCCCACTCGGCGGGCATCTGGAATCGCGAAGCGATGGACGATCCCGCGGCTACGTCTTCCGTGGCCAGTCCCTGGGCCTCTCCCGTGGCCAACCCCGGGGCCATGGGTTGCGGCGCGGCTTGCGCGTTAATCGTTGGCGGTGGTCCCTTCGGCAGGCTCAAGATATTTTCGATCGGAGTCACTCCCGCAAGCGGCTCTTTCGTAAATACGCCGAGCTTGAGCGAAAGCGCTCCGGCCAATTTCCCGTCGATATAGACCGGACTGCCGCTCATCCCCGCGACCACGCCGGTGTGCTCCACCTTCGGACCCACCAGCTGCACCAGGATGATCGATTCCTTCGGAGCGAGAAAGTTCGGCATGACGCCGATGACCACCAGATCGAATTTGTCGATCTGGTCTCCGGCAAAGATCGTGAAGGCTTCGCCCTTCATTCCGGGTTTGATTTGAGAAAGCGGGAAAATTTCAGGGTCGGCGGCAAGCAGCGACGGCGCGAGCAGGAACATCAATATGCCGGCGATCGAGGCGCCCAGGCACCATCGCGAAAGGCGCGCCCATCGGTTGGTTCGTGTCAGGCTCATTACCTTTGATAATACGCCCGCCGTGCGCCGGATTCAATCTCAGGGAATCCGGGTGTGTGAGTGGGAACTACGCCGGTTTGCGCACATGCCGAAAGGGGAGTAGTGGGGGAAACCGGGGGCGGGGTGATGTGTTCCCTTGACAATCGCGCTGGTACGGCACAGGATTTCACGGCCGCTCCTAAAATCATGCCGATGACCTATCGCAGCCGCCTTCGGTTGGCCCTCATTATGCTCACCAGCGTGATGGTGGTGGGTTCCGCGGGATTCCACTACATTGAGGGTTGGGGCTGGTTCGATGGTTTTTACATGACTTTGACGACCATGTCGACCGTCGGCTATGGGGAAATTTATCCGCTATCCCATGTGGGGCGGGTGTTCAATTCGTTTTTGATTCTGGCTTCGGTTCTGGCGGGCGGATTCACGATTGCGACGGTCTCGCAAGGATTGCTAGAATTTGAATTCGGAAAGGTCTTCGGGCGACGACGCATGGAAAAAGAAATCGCGAAACTTTCCGATCATTACATTATCTGCGGCGCAGGACGCGTGGGCCGGACGGTGGCGCGCGAGTTGCGCACGCGCGGCGAAAGCTGCGTCATCGTGGAGAAGGATCCCGCCCGCGCCCAATGGGCGGAAGCTGAAAAAATTCCCGTGATTATCGGGAACGCATCGCTTGAGGACAACCTGCTGAAAGCGCGGATCGAACGGGCGCGCGGGTTCGTGTCGGCCGTCAGCTCCGACGCCGAAAACATTTACATCGTTCTGACGGCGCGCGGCCTTCGTTCGGACTTGAAGATCATCGCCCGGGCGAGCGAAGAAGAGGCGACGTCGAAGCTTCTGAGGGCCGGGGCCACGCAGGTTCTTTCCCCTTATTTCTTTATCGGCCACCGCATTGTCCAACTCTTTTTGCGGCCCAACGTGCTGGATTTCATGGATGTGGCGTTCGGCACGGAGCGATTGGACGTGGAAATCGGAGAAGTCCCGATCCCGGTTGGGTCCGCGCTGATCGGCAGGCAATTAGGCGATCCGCTGATCCGGCAGCAGGCTGGCGTCATCGTGCTGGCCGTCAAAAATGCGGCGGGCAGAATGGCATTCAATCCACCCCCCGAAACCGCGCTGTGCGCCGGAGACTGCATGATTGTGCTTGGCGGGGGCGAGCAATTGAAAAAAGTCGATGCCCTGGCCGGAGTTCCCTGAAGCGCGGCGTTCGCGCTCACAGCACTTCACGATACTTCAGGCGCGCGCAGCTACGTCCGAACCTTCTGCGAATGCCGCTATTGCGTCCATATCTTTTCGCGTGAATCCTCGAACGGGTAGACGTGCACCATCCAGCCGAATATTACGGGGTAATACGTGCCGCCGGCCTCGGCGCAGGCTTTTCTTGTGGTGATGGACCCTTCAAATCCGAATTTTTTCAGGTTGGCGCGCGCGTACTGGCCCCTCGGCGGCATGCAGAGCCTGACGTGCAGGTGCCACTGCGCGATGCTGAGCGGAACGCGCTGGTTCAACTGCTCTTCGCTCACCCGCTTCGGCATCGTGTACATCGCGCCGATCAGCTCGTATCCGGTTTTCGTCTTTTTGTAGAGCAGGGAAGTGGGCCGCGCGGGATCGTATGTGAAAGTTTCCAGGTAGGCGTTGAAATAGTTCGTGAAGTGATACTCCTGTTGCGGCACATTGGGCATGAAAATGTGGAACCCGTCGGCCAGCGCGACGCGATAGTCCTTGTACTTTACGATGGATTCGCGCAGTCGCTTCACGATCTCATTCGCCCGGGCCCAATCCTGCGGCGTGGGGGTGCGCAGCCGGGTCATGTACATGTGCGGCCCCATCTGGT
>DATLTA010000217.1:0-10019 GCA_035533775.1 Candidatus Dormiibacterota bacterium
TCAATGCAAGCCGCTTGCCGCTGAATCATTCATTTTACACGCCGGGAACGCAGGCCAATGTTACGGATGGATTAAAATGCGCGAATGCATTCGCCCCCGCCCAGCCTGACCAGTGATGTCCCGGCAGCCTCTAGCGCGCCGGAAGCGGGCGCCGCAGTCGTTTCTGCCATGGCGATGGGGGGTTCCTCCACTGGCGGGGATAGTACAGCAGCGTGAAAAATGCCGCAACGGCGCGACTGCGGAACCCTGTCTTGTATGGCTTGTAAACTGAATAGCAACCATCTCGTAAATGTGCTTTGCGGGTCGCGGCTTCAGCCGCGACATTAGAACCACAACAGGAGCCGGGCTTTAGCCCCTGAATCGTGGAGCATGCACCATCTGCGGACATTTATGAGATAGCTTCTAGCAAAAAACATGGCCAGGATGGAGATCCTGGCCACGCTTTTCTCAGAGGGAAGAAACCGTTGCGTCTGCCCGGTACGGCGTACGCGACTACTGAATACTCAGATTGTGCGCCCCGCAAAACAGCGAGGAGACGAAGCTCGCGCCCTGCGGAACCCACCACAGCCGGCGCACCCAGGCGTGCCTGCTATACATCATTTTCCTGCCCGCATAATCCATCAGTGCCGGACCAATCTGAATTACGGCATACAAGGACGCGTTGCCGGCAAACGGCCTGAGCATGGGATTTAATTCTTGGGCCCCATGCGCGGTGATGGCGTGGCGCGTGGACCAGGCGTCAAACGTGGCTGCGCCGTGCGAAGCAATAGCCAGCCCTCTCCACATGCGCAGTTTCCGGCGATTCTCATACCGCAGTTCATCTACCGATACGGTTATGGAATTGCCGGATTTTATGAACGGCATCGGAGTGGAAGCATCCTCCACCGAGTCCCCCGCCGAGACTCGCACGGGAGCATCGGGCAAATCAGCCAAATTGCGCTCGGCAACGGGCTGGGCGGATGTCCCGGCGGTTACTGGAGCGGGCGGCAGAGCGGTCACGGTAGCCGCCAGGGCGCTGGTTTCGGAATTTGCCGGTAGAACGCGGGCGACATTCTTTGCGGAGACGAATGGCTGTGGAGCAAACTGCAATTGAATCAAAAGTGCGGCAACGGTAAAAAACAATTCAATCACCTCAGTGCGCTGCGGGGTTTGCGGTGGTGCGGCTGCCCTGCAACGTGAGGCAATAGTAGTGGTGGGGACAAGGACTGGCTATGGCTCAGTAGTTCTGAAATCCTTGGGACGAAAGTCCTAGAACTTAATCCACCCGGCAAAACCACAAGTCTTTTCTTTTCCATGGCCTTGCCGCCCAGGACGGAAATGCATGCCGCCCGGACGATTTATGGCTCGGGCAAACCAGGGGCGTCTGGCGGCCACTGGAGAATTTCAATTTTGCCGTCCGGCATGCGCCCCAGCGTCGGGGCATATAATCCTATCTGCTTGCGGCGCCACCAGAGCCCCTGCTCGCGCTTCTCGGCCCAGTCGCTGAACCAGTATTGCCAGAGCACGACGCGAACCTGCTCGGGCGGGCGTCCGGCAAACGGATTCCCCGCAAACAGCTGCAGCACATCCGGCTCACCGGCCAGCAGGCGCTGCTCGACCTGCAATACGAACGAATTCTGGCGCCAGTTTCCCAGCGAAGCGAACCAGAGATTCCAGTCGAATCGGGGCTGATAGGGAGCATAAATCCGGGGAGGCGCGTGCACATCTTGCGGCTTGTAACGATAGGGATAGGCCGTCCACGTTCGGCCGTCGTAGGATCCCTGAAATTCAATTTCATAGCGTTCGCGGGTCATCACGCCAAACAGCCCGAACTGGTTGGCGATGCGGTAGGGGTCCAGGACGCGGACCGGATAGCGCGGCAAAGGCGCGCTCGGGCTCACCATGAAAATCAGGAGCGCCGAAGTGGCGTAGAAAATCCACGTCAAAACAATCGCCTGCACCCACAGACGGAAATGGTAGTGCCAGCCGCGCTGGTTCGCCAATGTTTCCGGCAAGACCTGGTTTGCAGGGGCGAAGATTTGCGCGGGGCGCAGGCGCTGCGGGAAAAATCGCGCCAGAAATTTATCGTCCAGCAACAGGAATCCCAGAATTAAAACGAGATAGTTCAGGAAGGCGTAATTGCTGGTCAGGATGATTCCAATCTGCCACGGCGTAATTATAAAAAACAGCACGATGCGCGAACGCCGCGGCAGAAACACGGCGAAGATCAGCACCAGTTCGAGTGCCAGCGTGAATGCGGCCGTGGCCACATGAAAGCCGTGCGGCAGATGTTGCGCGTACCAGGCGATCCATGTGGGCAGCGGGCCATTTTGATAATAGTGGTCCATGGCGGTGAAGTTGCGCCATTCCGGGTCGTGCCCCAGGATTTTCGCCATCCCCGATTCGAAATAGATTCGGAACACCAGCCAGATCAGAAGAAACCGGCTGGCGCGCGAAGGCGGTTCGGACTCTCCCCAGCCGGGGCGCCATCCGGAGGGCGCAAAAAGCAGGCTGAGGAAGCCCGCCGCCAGCAGCATCCCGTCGGACTGGTAATACGCAAAATCCTGAGCCGCGGCGATGAAAGAAAGGTATCCAATCAGGCAGATCACCAGCGCGCCCCGCGGACACAGGTTCAGGGTTAACAGCAGGGACGCGATCATGCCAATGATGCAAACCGCCAGCAGCGTGCGGTCGCTTGCCGACCACCAGAGCACCGTGGGCGCATACCAAAAACGCGCGCTGCCCAAAGCGCGCGCAACCTGCTGAAGATACTCCTGAGCCGGCAGGATTCCCCGCGGGCCGATGAGCCCGCGAATCTGGAAGACGAGCGAATAAAACGCCGAGAAAAAAATCAAACCCAGAGCGCGCAGAAACAGCCATCGCGCATACAGGTACCCGGGAGAGCTTGTATTGGGAGCAAACCAGCGTTCCGGCAAGGCCCTGCAATCGATGTCCATTGCCGGACATTATACAGACAGATAGCCCATGCGCCGGAAAGAGTGCTTGCCCAAAGTCAGAGCGAGGCCAGGACCTGCAGCGCGTGGTGGCGCAGCCTGCCCAAATTGCGATTGATGGCGTGCTGCCGGGGAAGAAATAACAGCACGGGCGGCCGGCGCATTGCCAGACGCTCCAAAGCCGATTTCAAGCGCACATCGTGCGGCGCGCTGCGCAGTCCCCGGGCGAGGGTATCGGCCGCGTCCTGTTTGCGGTCCGCGGCAACGTACACTTCGGCAAGGTTCAGGTAGAGTTGGGCCTGGCGGCGGCCCTTGCGCATTGCGGAACGGCAAAGTTTTTCCGCCTCCGCCCACTTCTGCTCCGCAGCCGCAAGGGCCACACCCATGTAGGAGATATAGAATGGATTGTCCGGCTCCTGGCAGAGAGCGGAGCGCAGATGCGGAAGTGCCTTTTGCGCGTCGCCACCGCGCAAAAACGTGAGGCCTGCGCGAAATTCCTGGAATGCCTCAATCTGGATCATGCTGAAACCCTCCGCGATGAGATGGGAACCCGCGCAAACCGCGCGCAGCTGAAATTCGCTAAAACGATGTGAAGAAGGCTAGAATCAAGAAGCGGGAAAGCCAACTGGTCGAACGGACAGAAATGGAACAGCTCGCCTTGAGACCTACGGACGTGGAAGGTTCTGCCGCTGTGTTACAATCTTTGTTTTTCCTGCACCTTTTAGGAACTTAGGAACTGCTTGATGCAAAAAGTCTCAATCCGCTCGCGATGGATGGCGTTAGGCCTGCTCGTGCTTTCCGTCGGACTCTATATTTGCACGGCGTCAAAGCCGGCGCTGGACGACGAGGACGTGGACGCGGCGCACGCCATGGTGTCGCAGGAAATATTGCTGCGTCACGACTACGTGATCATGTACATGGACGGCATCCGGTACCTGATTCGTCCCCCGATGCATTTCTGGCTGGTGGCCGCCAGCTACAAAATTTTTGGAGAAACGGAATTCGCCACAAGGCTTCCGATCGGCCTGGCCGTGGTGGGCATCGTTCTGCTGAGCTTCGAATTCGGGCGCAGGTTTTTCGGGCAACGCGCGGGGCTGTACGGCGCTCTGGCCGCAGCCACCAGTGTGGGCATGTTTATTTATACGCGGAACATGATTCCCGAGGCCATCTATGCGCTGGCGTTTGAGGGGATTTTCTATTTATTTTTGCGCTCGTGGACCGGCAGCCTGGATCCGCGAATCGGCTACTGGGGCGCCGCGGCGCTTTGCGCCGTCGCCGTCCTGACCCGTGCGCTGATCGGCCTGCTTTTCCCCGGGGCGGCCATTGTGGCGTTTTTGACGATCACGCACGGCTGGCGCCGCTGGCGGGAACTGCGGCTGTTTTCCAGCTCGGCGATTTTTTTAGCCCTCGCCGCGCCGTGGCACATTCTGGCGGCCCTGCGCGCGCCGGGTTTTTTGTGGGCGTTTTTCATCAACGAGCACATCAACCGCGCCCTGGGAACGCGCCTGCCGCATGATTACGGCGCCGTGCCGCTCTGGGCATGGTGGAGCGAGCACCTGATATGGCTGTTTCCGTGGAGTTTCTTTTTGCCGCTCGCGCTTCGCGAATTGCCTCTACCCATGAGCAGGTGGAAAGAGGATAAGGATCCGGCCACCCAGGCGCGAATCATGCTGTTTGTGTGGGCGGCAGTGATCCTATTGTTCTTTACGATTGAAAGCGGATCGCGCCTGGAGTACTACAGCTTCGGCGCGTGGCCCGCAATGTTCATTCTTCTGGGGCTCGGCATCGCCGATTCGGAGGAATCCGACCAGAAATGGCTGCTGCCGGTGCAGCGCATCCTGGCGGGACTGTCCGTGGTACTGGCCGCTGTGGCGGGCTATTTCCTGATCGCCTCGATGCACATTCGCGCGGCCAAGGATGTTTCCAGCCACCTGGACTTGCGCAGCCCGGAAGATTATCTGACCGGCATGGTCCACCTGATGGACCTGACTTCCGCGTCGGTGGCCGACCTGCGAGTCCCCATCATCCTTTCCTCGGTTTCAGTATTGATCGCGTTCGTTGTCGCATGGATATTGCGCGAGCGCAAAGTGCAGTGGCTGCCGACGATCGCGATGGCGATCGGAATGGTTGGATTCATTCTTGCGGCTCACATTGCGCACATCGTGCTGAACCCGACGCTTTCTTCCAAGGTGCTGGCGCAGGACATCTCCCGCACACTGAAGCCGGACGACAAGATCGCCCTGTTTGGAGATATTCGCGTTGCTCCGGGCGTCGCATTTTATACGCACCGGCACGTCCTGCTGTATGACGCGACCGGAAGCAACCTTACATTCGGCTCGCATTATCCCGATGCCCCCAAGGTGTTTTACACCGACCAGGATTTTCCCAAGCTCTGGGAAGGCAGCGGCCGAGTTTTTCTGGTGGCGGCGGACGAAGACATTCCAACGATGCGCAAAAAGCTTCCCGGAAATTCCGTGTGGATTTATGCGGAGAACGGGGGAAAGACGGTATTTGTAAACCACGCGCCGGCGCCCGGGCGCTTGCCGATCGGACCCCTGGAAGGAAATTTGAAGCTGCAAACCTCGCCCTAGTTCGTTTTCGCGGCGCGCTTACCGAAAATTTATTGCATCCGCCAGGGTGACTGCTCGGGCCAGTGCCGGATCGCTTCGGCGGCCCAGACGGTGGTCTTATCGGTATGGCAGGACGTGCAGGGATTGGGAATCTTGTATTTGCCCGTCATCGCCGGCGTGATGAACCGAAACGTGTGGGCATGCACATAAGTGTTGGCAGGCCCTTCCGTTTGAATTGCCGGCATGTGGCAGGCAACGCACTGGCTTCCGGGGCTGCCATCCTTATGATGTGTGTGCTGTTCCAGCGTAGCCTCGCGCGGGCCGTTCCGCGAGCCGGGCCCGTGACAGTCCATGCAAATTTCGTTCGCGGGCTTTTTCAGCTGCGCATAATTTTTCGTGCCGTGCACGTCGTGGCAGTCGAAACACGTGATGCCGCGGCGGTACATCACGCTCTGCACAAAATCGTTTCCCTGCATGCGGTTCTTGTGAGCGGTACCGTCGGGATAATAGAAAAAATTTACCGGCTCGCCGAGCGTATGCCCCTCCAGTTTCCAGAAATCCTGAAGCTTTAGCCCCACGCGGTAGCCGACCGGCCAATCGTAATATTTTCCTTCAATGGGATTCGCGAGCGGCTGTCCCTGCGAGTGGCACTGGATGCAGGTGTCGCTGGCCGCGACATAATCCATGTGGGCAGGATTGAGGATGTTGCCGCGCACTGGTTTCGCGACATGCTCGCTTCCGGGGCCGTGGCAGCGCTCGCAGCCGACGTTCCATTCCGCCACTTGCTTGGTGTGAATGTTATAGCCGACCGAGTGGCAGCCGTCGCATAGGGGGCCGGTGGGCCGATGCATATTGTCACCAGGATAGTACGGCGCCCACCAGTCGGCTCCCGTGGCGGGCACTACATATTTGCTCCATCTGTGGTTAGCGACTTCCCATTGGACCGGCAATGGAAAATAGTCGTCACCGATTTTCGTGAAATAGCGCTGCTTCCAGAGGCTGCCGTACACGAAGGCGACCTGATCCCTGGTGAATTTCGGGCCGACGTTGTTGGTGGCCAAATCGGGAATGATGGCGTCTGGATGGTGGCGCGGATCGCGCACGACGTTGGCCATGGGCGTTTTTTTCCAGCGGTCGTAAATCTCCGCATGGCATTTCTGGCAGGCGGCGGAGCCCACGTAGTGCGCCGAAGCAGACGCGACGCCCTGCTCGATATTTTCCTTCGCCGTCGTCCGCGCCAGGGAACGGACAAAAAGGACCAGCTTCCAGGCGCGGTTGTCGTCCTGTCCGGCGTGCGGATTGCCCAGCGCGGGCATGCCCGTAAGGCGCACTCCATTTAAAATGATGTAGTGGATTTCGCCGTCGGTAAGGTTTTGCGTTGCGGCCAGATGCAAATCGGGCGCGCGGGGATAGAGGTTCCGGCCAACCCCCGATTGCCCGTCGCCCTTCTCGCCGTGGCAGCCCGCGCAATGGTTGGTGAAGTTTTCCCGGGCTTCCCGCAGCGTATCGGGAGTCGCGGTCCAGGGATTTTTTGCCATTCGCGCGCTTCGAGGAATCCCCAGGTTCCGCACGGTCCGTGCCAGCACGCTCTCGACGGCCGACGGCTGATCGGCGGCGCTGAATCCACGGCGGATTACGGACGCCCCATAGACCACTACAAGCGCGACGATCGCGACGAAGCTGAGGAGAAATACGCGCCCGCGTTTCATTGTTTCTCCAACCGTTTTCTCCAAACATTTTCTCCAAACAGGGCGGCCGGACCGTTTCACAATCTCCGCCAAGGGGCAGATGCGTTGCAGGTTACCAGACCTGTGTCGGAACGAAAGCTGAAACTTTCACATTCCTCGAACGGTATTTGCAGACCGTTCCGCGCCGATTTTCTCCACGTTCTCTGCACGCGCGGCGGGGAAAGGCCTCAAATAATAACGCAGGGGGATTCATCCATTTTCAGGTTACAATGCTCCAACTAAATCTGTGAAAAACGACATTTTTGATTTTTTTCGCATCCTGTGGCGCGGCGCGCTTCTTCTGATCCTGTTTTCCCTTTTTCCAAGCGCCAGCGCCTGGCCCGCCGCGCAAACTTCCGCCTCGCCTCCGCAGCAAGGCCCGCCCGTGGCTGAAGCGGTGCGTGTCTCCCGCAAGCCTGCCCTGGATGGAACACTGAACGACCCGCTATGGCAGCGCGCCAAGCCCATTGCCGGCTTTCGCCAGCGCGAACCCAACACTGGAGAGCCCGCAACGAAAAAAACCGAGATTCGCATTCTCTACACGCGGACGGCCGTCTATTTTGGGATTCATTGCTATGATTCCCAACCCTCCCGAATCGTCGCATCGGAGTTGCGGCGCGACGCGGACCAGAGCTTGGACGATCACTTCGAAATTCTGATCGACGAAACCCACGATCGCCGCGACGGCTACGTTTTTGAGATCAATCCGCTGGGCACCCAGAACGACGGCCTGATCGTGAATGAGCAAGGGCCCGGCGGGCCTTACGGCCGGGAATTAGAGTTTGACTCAGGTTGGGACGGCGTATGGACTTCGCAAGCCCGCATTGGCGCGGACGGCTGGACGGCAACGGTGGGAATTCCCTTCTCCACGCTGAACTTCACCAAGTCCACGGATGTGGTCTGGGGCCTGAATTTCGTTCGATTCATTCGCAGCAAAAATGAAGAGACCTTGTGGAGCGCCTATCAGAGAACCTTTGGTATCACAAAGGTTTCTCAGGCCGGGGAACTCCGCGGCATTACCGACATCGGAAGCGGCAGGCTTTTCGTCGTGAAACCCTACGCGCTGGCGTCCTATGACAGGCTGTCCGGACAACCCCTGAAAACCCCGTTCACCGGAGGCGTGGACATCAAGTACGGGTTGCGTTCCGACATGGTATTGAATCTCACGGCAAACACGGACTTCGCCGACGCCGACGTGGACCTGCAGCAATTCAATCTGACGCCGTTCAAGATTTTCATTCCGGAGAAGCGCCAGTTCTTCCTGGAGAACGCGGGCATCTTCAATTT
The DNA here is from genome assembly GCA_035533775.1 of Candidatus Dormiibacterota bacterium. Classification (GTDB taxonomy): domain Bacteria; phylum Acidobacteriota; class Terriglobia; order Acidiferrales; family UBA7541; genus Palsa-360. The sequence goes on from DATLTA010000217.1 coordinate 8,518, forward strand.
CGATATCGGCGACAAGGACCAGTTGTTTTTCACGCGCCAGATCGGGATCGATTCCGTGACCGGACAGCAGGTTCCCATCAACGGCGGCGCGAAACTCACCGGAAGTCTGGGCGGATTTCAACTGGGCGTTCTGGAGGTGGAGACCCGGCCGAGCGGATCCAATCCCTACGGCAACTACGCGGTCGTGCGGGTCAAGCGTTCCCTGTTCGGCGATTCGTACATCGGCGTGATGGGAATCGACAAACGCTCAGGCAGCACTCTGGACCCCTACAACCAAACCGGCGGCATTGATACCCGGCTGGTCTTTTTCAAGAACCTGTTTGTGGACGCGCACCTCGCAGGCACCCGGTCGCCGGGAAATCCCAGCGGGAGCAGCGATGTGGGCGCCTCGCTGAGCTACAAATCCAACTGGCTGGACGGCACATTCGAACGCAGGAAAATAGGTCCGAACTTCAATCCGGAAGCGGGATTCATCGAGCGCACCGACTCCAATGAAACGCTCGGCGTGCTGACGATGAAGGTCCGGCCGGGGGCGGGCAACATCCGCGAGATGCAATTTGAGGGACAGATTCTGCACGCCCCGGACACGCTGAATCGCGTGTCGACGCAGGAATGGTTCGGCACTTTCCGCATCATGCTCAACAACGGGGCCTACGCCGATAATGATATTATGGATGTGACCACGCAGCGGCTCGCCACGCCCCTGCGCATTTACAAAGACGTGATCGTTCCGGCGGGCGTGTACCACTTCTCACGCCACCAGGTATCGCTCAATTCCCCGCCGGACCACCGCGTTACGTTCAATCTGTACGACCAGTTCGGCGGCTACTACGGCGGAACACTGAATGTGTCTCGCGTGTCGGCTACCTACCGCCCGAACCCACAACTCTCGTTTGCCGTTTCCCAGACCTGGAACCGGTTCCGGTTGCCGGTGGCAAATTTTTCCGTGGATCTGGCGAGCCTGCAGACGAGCTACTCCTTTTCACGATTCCTGACGCTCAGCAGCGTAATTCAAATGAATACCGCGAATAATCAGGCCCTCAGCGCCAACTTCCGGCTGCGGTATAACTACCGGCCTGACAGCGACCTGTACATCATCTATAACGTGGGCACGCAATTCGCCAGCCTTGCCGCGACCAACCTCCAGCAAACCCGCGAAAACCGGTTCGCCGTCAAATATACGTACTCCTTCAACAAATGGTAGAAAGGGCCTAGAATAAGCACACAGGCCGTTTCAGCCCATTTTCAGATTCCAATGTTTCCATAGGAGTATGTCGTCTATGCATGTCCTGATCGTGGAAGACGAGAAGAAGATGGCAGAGCTGTTGAAGAAGGGGCTGGAGGAGGACAACCACTCCGTCAACCTGGCATTTGATGGCCGCGAAGCCCTGGAAATGGCCAAGGCGCTGGAATTCGACGCCATTGTATTGGACCTGATGCTTCCGGGAGTCGACGGCTTTGAAGTCGTGCGACGCCTGCGGAAAAGCGGAAATGAAACGCCG
>DATLTA010000218.1:0-4604 GCA_035533775.1 Candidatus Dormiibacterota bacterium
GGTTCGCCCTGCGTCACGATGATCGGGTTCATCGTTTCGATGGCGGGCTGCGGCGAATCCGGGGGGTCGGGAATGGTTCCCTGATCGGCTTCCCGCTGCGCTCCCCCTTCCGCGCCGCGAGTCGCTTTCTTCATGGCAACCGCCCAGGGAAGTCCCTCCACGCTGATCGTTCGCGAAGCCACATTGGAAAACGGGCTGCTGTAATTGGCGTGATAGCCGAGTTCCACAATCTTGCCATCCTGAATGACGGTGTTGATCTTGTCCAGATTCCTGATGTCCTGGAGAGGATCGGCGTTGACGATGATCACGTCGGCCAGCTTGCCTGCTTCGACGGTCCCCAGAATATTCTCTTTCCGCAGCATTTCCGCGGGATACTTCGTCGCCCCCATGATGATCTGCATGGGGGTAAGGCCGACGTCGGCCATGATCTGCATTTCGTCGTGCAGGTCGTATCCCGGCACCCAGCTGTCGTTGGTGTTGCCGGAAACCACCAGATGCCCTCCCGCGTCCACAAACATCTTGTGGAAACGCATGGCGTTCTGGAAACCCTTCATGCGCCGCGCGCGCAGCGCTCCCCGGTCAATGTGGTCAAAACTTCGCAACGCGGCGCGCACCGCGCGCGGGGGATAGTAAGCCAGAACCTGCGGATTGGAGAAGAACTTGTGGGCTTCGGCGCGGAATTGATCCCATTCCTTCGGATAACCGGGAAAATTGATCATGAAAGTGGGCACCAGAGCCACGTGGTGCGCCACCAGGATTTTGATCAAGGCGCGAGCCTTGGCGTCGTCCATTTCCGCGTAGCGGTCCAGTTGGTTCCGGTCGTCGCGTCCTTGCTTGAATTTGGAAGGGTCCTTGGCGACGGCAATCGCGATCCCGGCGGAGTGCGGCAAGGCCGCCGCTCCCAGCAGGGCAGCGTCCTTGGGAAGCAACACCGGGCCGTAGGCTCGCGCGAACACCGGCTTGCCCTCTTTTTTGGCCTCATCGAAGGCAGCACGGTAATCGGCCATGGGCAGAGCGCCATCGTAGGTCAGGATATAATCGGCGCCGGCGGCAATCCAATCTTTCACGAACTGGCGCGTTTGCTCGGGCGACGTAGGGACGCGTGTGTGCGTCAGCGGGTTTTCGAAGCCCGTCGAAACCAGTAAATTGGGGTGGGCGCTCAGCCGGGATACGCCGGTAAACGCTCGCGGGCCCCGGGCCTTTCCGTGGAATACGGCGTCGCGATAGGGTACCGCCGTCTCACCCGTCGTGCCCACATCGATAGTCGAGGTGATCCCGTGGTTAAGCATGGCCTCGCCGAAATACCAGCTGTAGGAGTTCTGCGAATCGAACAGGCCGGGAAGAACGTATTTTCCTTCTGCATGAATGACCCATGCATTCGCAGGATAGGCCACCTGCCCCTTGCGCGATACGCTGGTAATTTTGTTTCCCTGGATCACGACTTCGGAATCCGGAATCGGAGTCCCGCCGTTGCCGTCAATCAGCGTGCCGCCTTCGATCACCAGCGCCGGAGCCTGTTGTGACTGCGCGAATGTCAGGCCGCCACAGACCGCCAAAACCAGAAATAGAGCAAACCAGCGCCAGGAATTCCACTTCGATTTCCTCATCACGTCCCCCCGAGTGCTGGATTGTACGACATTTAATGGCGGAAAAAACCAGCGCGGCGAATGCTTCCTCCACCCGCATCGCGCGCGGGCATTACCGGCGCCGGCTGATGGTCCAATCCATCGTGAATTCGTTTTGAAAATTGTTGGCGGGCCCGCCAGGATTTGAACCTGGTAGCGACGGTTTGTCAGCGGATACCGGGGGGGGGAGCCTCGAAATTACCGCGCATTACTGTATTGCTGGAAACCATCGGTCTCTGTTGACGTCCTCGTTGCCGTTGCGGAATGAGTTGTAGCCCGCGTCTTCAGACGCGGGGGGCTTTTCCGTCCGTTTGTGCGAAAAACCATCCCATCGAAAAAGGTGAGCTGCAACTTCGGCTCCGTCGCGGAAACGAAAATGTACGCATGGAAGAGGATGTCAGCAGAGCCAAGCCGTCCCATCAATGTGCTTTGTGGGTCGGAGCTGTGTCGGTCGGTGGTTTGTGTGCCGGTGCTACGCGGATCGGTGCTTTGTGGGCGGATGCTATGTCGGTCGGTGCTTTATGAGCCGGTGCTTTGTGGGTCGCGGCTTCAGCCGCGACATCAAAGCCGTAAGGAGAACCGGCCTTTAGCCCCTGAGGCGAGGAGCAAGCACTCTCCGCGAACATTTATGAGATAGCTTCCAGCCACCAGTCACTAGTCACCAGACGCCAGTGCATCCGAAAAAGCCGCCCTGGCCATCGAGCGGAAACCCCCACCGATTCAGCAATTCTTCGGGCCGCATCCTGTTTTGGACGCCGGCTTCACTTCACCACGGTGTAGATCCGGATTTCCGCGCTCTCGTTGCCTCGAGCAGGAACCGCCAGATAGAAGCGGTCGAAGCCCTTGCCCTGCCGCCCCCAAAACCCGGCCGTTTTCGCGCCGATGGTTGTGGGAATCTTGGCGAGCACCTGGTAGTGGTCGGGGTCCGTCATCTGATAGACATAAATGAGCCCTTCGCCGCCTGGCATGTAAATGCGCTTGAGCGCCGCATCAAAGAAGATGTCGTCCGTATCGATTGCGCCGGGCAGCGCAGTGACCATCTTGCCCGAAGTAGTATCGAACACCGCCATGCGCGCCGGATCGTGCGTGCCGATGAAAATGCGGTGGTCGGCCTCGTCCATGGCCATCGGAAAATTGTTGGCGATGCTGTTGAGCTTCCAGTGCGCGATGGCCTTGGTATCGCGGTTGATCACTGAGATTTCGCCCAGGTCCGGCACGTTCACGTAAATGTTGGGCCCGGAGGTCTCCACCTGGAAGTTTTCCGGCTCGGCCCCCAGTTTGTAGTCCTCGACGACCTTGTTGGTCATGGCATCGATGCCGGCGAGACCTCCGGTCTTCTCGTCGCCGTGGCCCACATAGACGCGCTTGTTGGCGGCGTCATAGCGCAGGTCGTCGGCGCCATCTTCGAAAGGCACCAGGGCGACCTGCTGGAACGTGGCACCGTTGAAAACGTGGACGCCGTCCTTTCCGCTGGCGACGAACAGTTCCTTCGAGTCCGGGGAGTAGGCCTCGCCTTGCGGGTCCTCGATCGGCAGGCTGCGATCGAGCACGCGTCCGCCAGTGTTGATCACCAGCGCGTGGTTGTCGCCCAGCGCGGAAACGAACAGCTTGCCCTCGCCTTCGCCGAAATGATCGAAGCGCCCGACGATGCCGCGCAGCGGAATCGTCTCGGTCAGCACCAGCGGACGGCTTTCGGGCTGGCTGCTTTCCGTGGTGGAACTCGTCTGCGCGGTCTGTTGAGGAGCCTGGCACGCTGCCAGCGTCAGCATCAGCGCCATAGGAAACAAAATGGTAAAAATCTTCTTCATCGCGATTTTCTCCCCACAGGCAGAGCTCGCTGCCCGCCACCCAAACGCGGCGTCACCGTCACCGCGCCATCAGCCCGCATTCCAGCTGTTCTGGAGCGTGATTTTCTCAGGCGCCGCACAACATGTCAAATTTGTTTGCCGGTGTTTTGTGGTTCGGTGCATTGAGGGTCGCGGCTTCAGCTGCAACATTAACCCCGCAAAAAGAGACGGGCTTCAGCCCCTGAATCGCGGAGCGCGCACCATCCGCGGGTGCTCGCCATGCAGTTCGGTTGGTCGGCAGCGAACTCTAAACCCACTCACCCGCGCGCATCACCGGCTCCGAATCACCCGCCGCGCTGATACCGTCCACGTCGATGCGGTTCGATCCGATCATCCAGTCCACGTGAATCAAGCTGGTGTTTGCGCCACGCGATGTCAGCTGCTCTGGCGTGAGGCTGTCGCCGTCCTTCAGGCATGAGCTGTAGGCCTGCCCCAGGGCAATATGGCAGGCGGCGTTTTCGTCGAACAGCGTGTTCATAAATAGCAATCCGCTCGACGCAATCGGCGACGAGTGCGGCACCAGAGACACTTCGCCCAACTGCCGCGCTCCCGGGTCCGTCTCGATCATCCGCTGCAGGACTTGGTTGCCCCGCGCGGCCTGGGCCTCCACAATTCGACCGGCTTCGAACCGCACGGAAATCTCTTCGATCATCGTGCCCTGATAGGACAGCGGCTTGGTGCTGGTCACGCGTCCCTCCACGCGATCCTTGTGCGGCGTGGTGAACACCTCCTCGGTCGGCATATTGGGAATGCAGTACCGCCCATTTCGTGCCGTTGTGCCTCCGCCCAGCCACAGGTGATCGTCGGCAAGGCCCACTCGAAGATCCGTGCCGGGCCCCCGGAAGTGCAACGCCGAATAGCGCTTCTCGTTCAGCCGCTTGGCGCTAGCGTGCAGGTTCGCGTCGTGTTCCTTCCATGCGGCCACCGGATCCGCCTGGTCCGCGCGCGACGCGGCGAAGATGGCGTCCCAAAGCCGGGCCTGCGCTTCCTCCTGCGGCAGATCGGGAAATACGGCCGCTGCCCACGCCGGAGTGGCGCAGGCTACGATGGTCCAGTTGATCTCGTGGCGCACGATCTGTTCCAGCGCCGGGCGGTATGCTTTCGAGGTTGCGCGATTCACCCGGCTTACCTT
>DATLTA010000219.1:0-19093 GCA_035533775.1 Candidatus Dormiibacterota bacterium
GCGATCGCCGAGGCCCTCCAGTCGTGAATGCTCGTCAGCTTCAGCAGGAATCCCATCACAACCAGGTTGATGAGGACGCCGATACCGCCGACAATAGCCAATTTCGTGAAGCGCACTGAATAATGCCGGCTCGAACTGCACAGCCGCCACACCTGCAGCAAGTATTGCAGAATAACCCTGCTGGACAGTTTGGATTCGCCTTTCGAGCGCAGCCGAAACGTGTACGGGACTTCCTTGATTTTCGATGTCTGCAGGGTCGCCAGAATTTCCAGGAGGATCTTGAAGCCCTTACCGTTCAGATCCTGCTTCACGGCATCAAAATTCTTGCGGGAAACCAGGAAGTACCCGGACATGGGATCCTTCAATCGAATCCCCAGCAGAAGTTGGGCCGTCCTGGTGGCCAGCCAGGACTGGAGCTTCCGCCACCGGTTCCATTCCCCCGTGCTTCCGCCCTCCACATGGCGGCTGCCCACGACGACGTCGGCGCCCTTTTGAAACTCATCCACCATCCTGGCAAGAATTGAGGGATCGTGCTGCAAATCGGCGTCGATGCAGGCCAGCACGTCGCCGGTAGCCGCCGAAAATCCTTCGATCACCGCGGCGCTCAGGCCCGGATTCTGCATCCGGCGTAGCGTGCACACTCTCGGATTTGAGGCGGAAAGTTCCTGCGAAACACACCAGGTGCGGTCGGGAGAATTGTCGTCTACGATAAGAATTTCGTAGTCGATATCCTGCAGCGCCAGGCTGAGTTGCTCCACGAGGCGCGGAACATTCTCAGCTTCGTTCAGCGTTGGCGAAATGACGCTCAGCTTCATATTTTAAATCGACAAGAATATCTCAAACTTAGGCGTCCGAGTCTACAATGAAATACGCGTGGCGGGCGGCGTATGCACGGCAAGTGCATCGTACTATACAAATTCCCGCGACCCTAGTTCCCGTTGCCATGCCGGGTATCGGATAGGACCCGCCGGCATTTCCGCGGGCCGCTGCGCCGGCATAAACGCGGACCCGCCGCTCCAGCGGTTGACCCCGACCTTCCATCCTGCAGAAGCTATCAGATTCTTCGGCCGTGCCATAGGTTGTCTCCGCGTCAGGAAGGCGTGGTTTCCCGTTTGACCGCGGGGATGGCGTTCACCAGAAAAATGGCCATGATCGGATCGATGGGATGGCGAAAGCCCAGATCCGAATGGGTCAGGTAATAGATCGCCGGAAAAAACAGCACGACCAATATCAGCGGATAGGCGCCTGCCCGGTGGTCAAGCACCGCCCGGCGCATCCCGGCAAAAGCCAATAGCGAAATCGCACTGTACATTAAGACATTGAGGAGTCCCGTTTCGTCCAGCGTCAAGCCCGGAGGAAATTTCCAGATTCCAGTCCACGTATTCAGCACACGCCGCAGGGTCAGTCCGGCATAGCGCAGGGGATGTCTCCTGATCAGGGCTTTGGCATCGCGCATCTTTTCGGCCATATAGGCCGGCTCTCCGATCCTGCGAAAATGTTCCAATTCGGCCGCGTTGAAGGCGGGAAGGATTTTCCAGTTCGCCGCGCTGCTGGTGTCGCTGCTGTTTCCGACCAGAACCTCCATACCGAAATTGCCGCGAAACGCGACAAATCTTCCGTACGTCTGGCTGCAGCGCCATATCCACGGACCGATGACCGTGAAAAACAACAGGGAGGCGACAATCGCCACTCCCGTGCAATTACTTCCGCGCTTCCATTGCCGGATCCAGACCCATCCCCCAAGAATTGGCAATGCGGTCAGCGTCGCGGGACTCGCAAGCCCTACAAGGCCCCACAGCAGTCCGTAGCCCACCCAGGCGATGAGTCGCTTTGAGTTTTCCAGCCGGAAGGTCGCCAGCACAGCCAGGCTGAACAGAAACGTCGTCAAGCTGGTTTCCCAAATGGTGGTATTCGAGAGACCTATCGAGTATGGAAAAAACGCCCACACCCAGCCAGCCCAGGCCGCCGAGCGGAGTCCAAACAGCCTGCGGGCAATCCCATACACGGGCAGGCACGTCAAAGAGGAAAACAGATTGTTCAGCGTCAACAGCACCAGCGCCGAGGACGCCGTATAAATCCCGAATAACTTGAAGATAAATGCGACCAGATACGTATACACGGGGGGAATCAGCGCGGTAGGACCAGTCGGCACGGAATATGGAGAGCTGAACCCATGACCGGTGGCAATCGATCGCGCGACGCGGCCCGTTTCCCAGCCGAATGCCCAGTGGTCCTGCGCAGGGTCCAGCTGCAACTTGTACGCGAAGCCCATCACAATCAGGCGAACAGAGAGGGCTACAACGACCATGGCCCACGGCGAACGGAACAATGACCAGAGCTTTGCCCGGGGAATTCCTGCTGCATCCGTCATAATTTGTTCTCAGCGCTCGCAATACGGAGGGTTTCCGGCCGGGTTTCGCTTCAGGCCGGCAAGTCATTCCTTGCATTTTGCCGGGACCGACGAATCATGCACCAGCGCCGCATCGAATCGCAATCGTATTTTTGTCGTTTTTATCGAATTTGCTGCGCGCGTGGCCGGGATTATTTTGGAATGAAGATCTTACTTTTTATCTCTGCTTATCTGTGCTTATCTCTGCGCTCATCTTTGCTGCGCAGGCGGCGAACCATTGTCTGCCTCATGACATACGTCCTTTCTCCACCGGAATTGCCTGCTTCGGCGAAACGAAATTCCGGGCCAGACGGGCTTTGAGAGACATGGATGGGCATACTCCCGCAGATATTGCTTTCAGTGTAGGCAGTTTCATATCGATTTTGCGTCGCGCTCCACGTATACACACGGAGCACGGTGAAGTCGCAGGGCTGGCCCCCACCACCGCGCGTTGCGGCAACCAGATATTGTGGCGCCTCGCCGCCCGACCCGTTGGGCACGCGATTCAATACGAAATATGCCTGCACGTGTAAATCGGAGGCGCCGGCGTAATCCCGTATGGGCCCCGGCAAATCGAGATCGATAAATCGAGCCAAAACCCAACCGGCGATGGGGGCGGCGGGCAAGCCTGAAGCTGAGACGTTGGATTGCAGATAACCTGGGCCGCCGCTGACCGAGTCGCTGGTCGCCTGGCTTTCCGGAGAAGTGGAATTCTGGGCGGAATCTGGAATACCCTCGCTGGGCAACGTCTCGCCGGAACGCAAAACCAGATCCCAGTCTTCCTGTTGTTTGGGATTCTGATGATTCGCCGGCGATGCGTTTTCATCTTGCGGAACGTCCGCCGCGGCGCGCTCCAGAATCACGACCGGAGTACCTCGCTGGAACTGGAACACGCGCTGGCTGTTCCGGCCCGGCTCAATGTGCACGTTGCTGATGGTATTGGTCCTCCCGACCGCCTGCACGGGCATTTTCCGCGCGCGCGCCAGCAGCGCGGCGCTCTCGTCCCATAATTCAGAATTCATCATCTGGTGTGAATTCGTCATCCAGCCGACAACGCCCGAAGCGGTACGCACTTCCGCCGTCGTTCCTTCCTCGCGCATGATCTCCACGCGGTCGCCGTAATGCAATACCGCGAGCGGTTGCTTCACCTGGGCCAGCGCGTTCCAGAGCGTCACGTTGCGTTCGGCCACATGGCCGACCGAAACGAACCTGGGAGCGCCTGGATGCAGCTTCCAGTAGGTGAAAGCGGCCAGTATTAAAATAAGGGGAATGATTCCCCGGCGGAGGATGCGCCAGCCCATTTAAACTGTTTCCTTCATTCTTGATCTCCAAACGTGATGCCAACCGCTCGCGCCGTGCGAACCATGCCGCCCATCGGATCCACCAGGCGCGCTTCACCGACGGCTTCCTCGATCGTCACCGAATCGATCTCACCGGCGCGCAGGCAAACCATTCTTCCGAATTCTCCGCGCGCCACCAGTTCTACGGCTTCCACGCCGAAACGCGTCGCCAGGATGCGGTCGAAGGGGCTGGGCGATCCGCCCCGCTGAATGTGGCCCAGGACGGTCACGCGGACATCCTGCTTCAGAAGCGCGTGGATGGCGTCGCCAATCAGGATACTGACCTGCACGGGACGCGCGGCCGGGGACCGTTTCTCGGTGAACGCCCGCGGGGGAAGTTTCACTCCTTCTGCGACAACCACCAGGGAGAATTTCTTTCCCGTGGCGGCGCGCTCGCGCAGTTTTTCGCACACCGTTTCGATCGTGAAGGGAATTTCCGGAATCAGAATGACGTCGGCGCCGCCGGCGATTCCCGAATGCAGCGCAATCCATCCCGCATTGCGCCCCATGACCTCGATCACCATGACGCGGCCGTGGGATTCCGCCGTGGTGTGCAGGCGATCGATGGCGTCGGTGGCCACGTGCAATGCCGTGTCGAATCCGAAGGTCACTTCAGTGGCGGAGAGATCGTTGTCGATGGTCTTGGGGACCCCCACGATGGGGATTCCCAGTCGTCCGAGGTCCCGCGCAATCGTCAGCGTGCCGTCACCCCCAATGACGACCACCGCGTCCAGGCCCAGTTTCCTGGCGTTCTCACAACACTCCAGGGAATAATCGCGCGTGACCATCTTTCCATCTTCCTCGACATCGTAGTGATACGGGTTTCCGCGATTCGTGGTGCCCAGAATCGTGCCGCCGCGCGGCAAAATGCCGGCGATGGACTCGACCGTCAGGGGCATCGTGCGATTCGGCCAGATCAGGCCGTCAAAGCCATCTTTAATGCCGATCACTTTCCAGCCATGCCCGAGAATCGCCGCGCGCACCACGCCGCGAATGACAGCGTTGAGGCCCGGGCAGTCTCCGCCTCCGTTGGCGATACCAATGGTTTGAATTGTGGATGCCATGAAGGTCCTTTAAGCGGCAGGCTACGAGGCCCGAAGCCTTGCGCCTTATTCTACACCATGCGTGGAACGAGCTTTAAGAGTTCGGAAATACCGGAGCGTTTTTTTTTCGGCCCGCGCCTTCACGATGCGCGTTGTCTCGGATGGAGGGAACAGTTTTCGGCCGTGGGCGCCGCATCCGGCATTCCCTGAGAGCCTGGAAAGGCAAGCCCGATGCGGGCGGAACGTCAAATCGTCTTGGCATTTCGCCGAAAGCGGTCCAGCAACGCCGTGTGCAGGCGTTTGCGGACATCTTCGGGAAGAGGGACGGGTTCGGAGTTGCAGAAAATCTGGATGGTCTTGCGGGTCGTGTCGACAACCATGCGGCAGTCGGTACACTGGGAGAGATGTTGCTCGAGTTCCAGGCGCACGCTGGAGTCGAGGGCTCCGTCGAGATAACTCGTCAATTCGAGGATTACTTTCTTGCAGTTCACTTCGATTCACTCCGTCGAAAATACTTGTTCAGTTTCTGGCGGAGTTTCAGCCGCGCCCGCAAAAGCCGCGATTTGACTGCCGCCTCAGAGATATCCAGGATTTGAGCGGTCTCCTCGGTCGAAATGCCTTCCACGTCGCGCAGGAGGAAAACCACGCGAAAAATCGGATCGAGTTCTCCGATAACTGAGTTGAGAATTTCGTTGAGCTCGGTCTGAGCGAATTTTTTCTCCGGAGAAGGTCCCCAATCCTCGATTTCGCGGAAGACGGAATCATCGTCGCCCGGCAGGGGTTCATCCAGGGATACCTGATTGGGCCGCCGTTTGCGCAGCTTCATCAGCGCTTCGTTGACCGCAATGCGCACCAGCCAGGTGTAGAAGCGCGAATCGCCCTGGAAACGGTCCAGGTTCGTGTAGGACTTCAGGAAGGCTTCCTGCATCACGTCTTCCGCATCTTCACGGTTCTGCGTGATGTTCATGCCCAGGCGGAAAATCTTTCGTTCGTAGCGATTCACCAGCTCTTCAAAGGCGGCGGCGTCGCCGGCCTTCGCCGCGGACACCAGTTGCGCTTCATCATCGCGGACGATGGTGGATGGCAGCGGTTTGGGATCTGTCGCGGTCACGATCCGTAATGCCCCCAAGGGTGGCCTGTATCGTCCAGCCACGCTAGATTGGCAGAATATCATAATTGTCCGTCTCTTTGTCTTCCTGCACAGCCTGCTTCAACTTATTCGGATGCCCTGAAATGGGGTCCCGATGCAGGATTTATCGAAATTCTTTGCAAGGCCGGTTCGGACCTGTAAGGTCCGTTCCCCTGCGGCTTTTACCCCCTGAAGCTTCAACGGCTAAATCCCCTGATCAATTTCCCCGGCTTGCTTGCAGATTTGGCCATGCCGACGGGAGTCCGATCAGATCACTGGCAAAGAAACTCGCGAAGCGTGGCTAGCCGATTACGAGCCGTAAAGATGGTACAATCAGTCGCTTGAATTACTCCCTTGGCATATGAGGAGTTGAATTTGTCCGGATTCCGGGACAAACAACGGGCCGGTACATACACGGATTAAGTTCGAAAGAAATCTGAAATTCAAAAAACGCAGATGCGGACCCTCCCCGATTATCTACGCAGCGGCATGAAACTGATCATCATCGGGTGCAACCCCGGTGACCGTTCGGCGCGGGTTGGGCATTACTATGCCGGCCGGGGCAATGAATTCTGGCCATTGCTCTATGAATCCGGCGTGCTGCCGGAGCTGCTCGAACATCGCGACGACAAGCGCATGATCGAATTCGGCATAGGACTGACCGACCTGGTCAAGCGGCCGACGCGCGGCATGGAAGAACTGCAACGCGAAGAATTTGCCGAAGGCCGCATCATCCTGTCGCAGAAGCTGCAGCAGTATTCGCCGCAGGTGATCGCCTTCAACGGAAAAGGCGCCTACGAAAAATTCGCACAGCGGTCTTGCACGCTGGGGCTTCAAAAGGGGCGGCTGTATGGCGCACAAGTGTTTGTGCTGCCTTCCACCAGCGCAAAAAACGCCACGGGTCGCGGCTCCAAGCTCAAGTACTTCCGGCAACTTGCCAAAGTGCTGGCGAAATTGCAGAAATAGATCCGGGCAGCCTGCCCGTGCATCGCAGGAGCGGCCAATTTATCTCATGTTGCAGATCGATTCCTCCGGAATAGGGCGTTGTTCGGGGGAACGGATAGATGTGGCGCGGTCGCCCGAGCAATTCACGATGGCGAATTCATATTTTCGTGGCCGCTTCGGGTTCCTCGCCGGCCAAGTTGGAATTTTAAGGAGCGACGGTAGATTATGGCGAAAGCAAAAATAAAATTCCTGCACAAGCCGAATTGCACGACGTGCCGCAAAGCGAAAGTTTTCCTGGAAAAGAAGAAAGCCGAGCTGGATCTGCGCGATTTGGGGAAAGACCGGTTGAGTGTCGCGGAACTCGACCAGCTCATCGGCAAACGCGATCATCGCAAGTTTCTGAACACCCGCAACGCCCTCTACCGCTCCCGGAACATGAGCAAGAATCCTCCATCGCGCGAGGAGGCCCTAAAACTCATGGCCGCCGAGCCAAATCTGATCCGGCGCCCGGTCGTGCTGCGCGGGTCCGAAATCGTGCTCGGTTACGATGAGGAAGCGTTGACGCATCTTGCCAAGTAGGATGTGAACCTGGAAGGCGAGGGTTTTTTCATGAACCTCAATGAAAAGATTATCCTCCTGCAGGGCGACCTCACCGAAATGGATGCCGACGCGATCGTCAACGCCGCGAACAATGACCTGCAACTGGGTGGTGGCGTGGCCGGAGCGATTCGCCGCAAGGGTGGCCCGTCCATCCAGCAGGAATGCGACGCGATCGGCAGCGTTCCCATCGGCGGCGCGGCCATCACGACCGGCGGCAACCTGCGCGCCCGCTACGTGATTCACGCGGCCAGCATGCAGCTCGGCGGAGAAACGACCGAGCGCGCGCTGCGAACTTCCACTGCGCACGCCCTGCGAATCGCGTCGGAAAAGCAACTTCGCTCGATTGCTTTTCCCGCCGTGGGAACCGGAATTGCTGGATTTCCGCTGCCCGCATGCGCCCGCATCATGCTGCGCGAAGTAGCCGCGCATTTAAGGACATCCACTTCCCTTGAAAAAGTATATTTCGTCTTGTTCGATGCCGCCGCCCTGGCGGCGTTTGAGAAAGTCCGGGCGGATATGGTCGCGAACGGCGAATTGGACGATGCGCCCGCGGCAGGCCGCCCATGACCAGGCGCGCCGGAAAAGTTCGCGCGAAGCGTGCGCGACGCATGATGGCGCAAACTGATCCGGGAACAGCCCTGGCCGCGATTCTGGCCGCGCGAATTCGCTGCGGCGGGCCTGTGTCTTTCGCGGATTTCATGCGCGAATGCCTCTACCATCCCGAGTATGGTTTTTATTCCCGCGCCAGCGGCGGACGTTTTGGGGATTACTACACCAGCGTGGATGTGCACCCGATTTTCGGGCGCCTGCTTGCCCGGCAATTCGCGGAAATGTGGGGGCTACTTGGATCGCCCAGCCCGTTCGGCGTGTTCGAGGCGGGAGCCGGTGCCGGGCGTCTGGCCGGCCACATTCTGGATTTTGCCGCGCGCGAGCTCCCGTCATTCTATGCGGCGCTCCAATACACTGCCGTGGAGCGCTCCCCGGCGCGCCGCGCGGAACATGCGGCGCGGCTCGCGCCTCATGCCGCGGCGGGGCATTTTGTCAGCGCCGCCGAAGTTCCCAGTGAAATTCCATGCGGATGCATCTTCTCGAATGAATTGCTGGATGCGCTTCCCACGCACCGCGTCGTGCTTGAGCGCGGCGCCCTGCGCGAAGTGTTTGTGGACTTTGACGGCGATCGTTTCCGCGAGGTTCTGGAAAAACCTTCCACGCCGGAACTGGAAAAATATTTTTGCGAGCAGGGAATTGTATTGCAGCAAGGCCAGCAGGCTGAGGTATGCCTGGAAGCCTGCCGCTGGATTGAAAACGCCGGCCGGGCCCTGGGGCGAGGCTTCGTCGTGACCATCGATTATGGCCATGAAGTGCGCGCCCTGTATGATGACCGGCACAATCGAGGTACGCTGCTGGCCTACCGGGAGCATGTAGTGACGGAAAATCTGCTCGATGCGCCGGGAATGCAGGATCTGACCGCGCACGTGAATTTCACGGCAGTGGATTTGTGGGGCCGCCGCGCGGGGCTCGAACGCACGGGCCTGGTCACGCAGTCGCAATTCCTTGTCGCGCTGGGCCGCGGAAATGAATTTGCGGACCTGTATGAGGCCGGGCAAACGGAAGTAGAAAAATTGCGCGCGCGCCTGCTGCTGAAAAACCTGATTCATCCGGAAGGCCTGGGAGAAAAATTCCAGGTCCTCATTCAACACAAGGGAATCCAGCCGCCGCAACTCACCGGTTTATCCGGGTACTGAGCGAGCAAGGCAGGCTGAAACCCGTCCTGCTGTGAGGCTGCAAAACAAAAATCAGACAGGCTGAAGCCTGTCCTAACTAAGAGGAGCCTTCGGTGTAGGCTTTCTTCATGTATTTGTCGGCCTCGGCCTGGGCGCCGCCGGTATTGTCCCCGGTCTGCTTGGCCTTGCTGTATTCGTTGATGGCGCGCGTGCGATCGCCCGAGATATCGTAAATTTTTCCGAGGTAGATGTGGGACCACACCTCGGTCCATTTCGTTGTCAGATCGGTGGCCGCTTCCATCGTATCTCGGAAGGACTGCGCCGACGCGGCGTAGTTTCTTTGGTAGAAGAATGCCTCGCCCATGCGGAAATCGGCGAGGGCGTTGGACGGGTCCAGCGACAGGGCGCGCTGATACTGCTTGATGGCGTCGTAGTAACGGCCCAGTTCGGCGAGGGATTCGCCGCGCGCGATAATGGCGCGCACGCGCAATTGCGGGCTCGATTTCAGGATGTAGTCGTGCGGGTCCAGGATGATGCCGTTGGGCTTGGGGCGACCGAACGTCTCGACCGAGAAGGGAGATTCCTTCCCGTCGATATGGATGGTCTTGAATTCAGGATTGCCCTCGGTCTCGACTTCCATCTCGACGTTCATGCGGAAGAAATCAAGATTCTGCTTTACCTTGCCGACAATCCGGAATCCCTTCTGCGTGCGGTACACGACGTAATCCAGGGTGAATTCCGGAACGCCCGTGGAACGCAGCCACTGCGTGAAAAATGGACGCAGGCCGGGCGTATCAGGCGCGGCGGCGGGCGAATTGCCCATCGTGAATTCCGCGGGCGCCGCCGGCGCCATGTGCGCTTCCGCCAGTTTCTCGAAATCCTGGATGCGGGCCGTTTTGCCGGCATATTGCGAATAAAAATCCTTGAGCAGGGCGCTGAAGTTCGCGTCGCCGAGAACGGCGCGGAGCATATGAAACACCATCGCGCCTTTGTTCACCACCACGGCGTTATATTCCTCCGATCCCAGCTTGAGTCTCTGGGCCTCGGCGATGGGGGCCGCGTCGTCAAACATCAGGGCGCCCACGGCAAAATCCTGGAGCGCATTGTTCAGGGCTTCCTTGCCGTAAGCCTGCTCCACGTAAAGTCCCTCGGAATAGCGCGCCAGGCCATCGGTAATCCACACGTCGGATGGGGAAGCGGCCATCACCTGGTCGCCCCACCACTGGTGCGCTGCCAGGTCGGCCAGCAGGCGCGTGTCGGGCTTCGTCGACCAGTGGCGCGCGCTCACCAGCAGCAGGCCCGGCGCCGCATAACCGTCCACCGTGCCGTCGGGAATCTGCGCAATCGTCAGTCCGGGTTGCGGCAGAGGCCCAAACGCTCCGTTAAAGATATCCAGAATCTGCGCAACCGCATCCGCATAATTCTGCGCCGTGGCAACGGCCGCGGGCGGCGTGTACACGGAGAAATTCATGCCTTCCGCGCGCACCGGGCTGAGCTGCAGCGGCGAAATGACAAATGTTCCCGCAGCCTCCGGTTGATCCACGCGGAAAGTGTAGAGAAGGCGCTCATTTTCCATCGATGGCGGTGGCGGCGCCTTCGCAGGCGAGACGGGAGCCGCGGAAGGCGCGTTCCCCAGCGCCGGGGCCGGAGCCGATTTGGGAGTAACATCCGCCGGAGGGCCGGAGGAAACCCCGGTCCCTGCGACCGTCATCGTGCCGGGCACTTCAATTTGAAAGACGCCTGTGTACCGGTTGGACGGGAAGTCCGTCAGAGGAAACCAGCGCGCGGGCAAAAGCAGATACCCGCCAGTTTTACCGAAGAAAGCAAACTGCACGCCCTGCGAGGGATCGGTGACGCGGCTGGAAAGCGGCCCATTGTATTCAAACTGCAGCGAGACGGTTCCTCCCGCCTGGACCGCATTGGGGAGCGTGATGTGCAATGTCAGGCTGGAATCGTCATCGCGGTCGTAGGCCAAGGGTTTGCCCGCGCTGTCGAGGACGGAATTTACGCGCAGGTTCGGATTCAATTGCACGTCCACGATGCGCCCGGCTTCGGCGGCCACGAAATCGACCTTCGCCTGGGCGTTGATCACCTGGCCGACATCATCGAGCGAGGCGTGAACTTCGTAGTGAGTGGCACGGAAAGCGGCTGTGGGAGTCGTCTGTACCGGCGCCACGGGCCGCCCGGGTCCCTGCGGTTGCCCCGGCGATTGCGCAAAGCCGCTTGCCGCCAGGCCTGCCATTCCCATCAGGAACATGAGGAGTCGAAGCTTCAGCATGAGTCTCGGGCGCCTCTTTCTTTCGCACAGGACGTGTGAATCACCTGATGAATCACTAGGATACCAAGTTGGCCCGTGGAGTTGCCAGCAACGATATGGGAAAGAGATTTCGCTGCTTTGTAGCGCGGGCGTTTCTAGGACTTCGTCTTCGCCGCGTTGAGCATCGCGGCGATGATTTCCGCCGCCCGGTCGATCGCGCCGGGAGGTCCGAGCCTGGCGCGAACCTCGGCCAGGCCCTGCTGGATGTTCGCGCGGGCTTCTGGCGAATCCAGCAGGCGAATCGCTTCCCGGGCCAGGCGCTCGGGCGTGAAATCCTTCTGCACCAGTTCGGGCACCACGCGTTTGCCGGCGATCAGGTTGACCATGGCAAACATGGGAGTTCGCACCAGCCAGCGGGCAAGCGCTGCCGTGAGCGGAGCCAGGCGGTAGACGACAATCATCGGCGCGTTCATCAGAGCCGCTTCGACCGTGGCGGTGCCGCTCGACACAATCGCCAGGTCCGCCGCGCCCAGGGCATCGTAGGTGGCATCTTCCACGACGCACATGGGCGATCCTGTCTTGCCGTAGCCCGCAACCTGCGACTTGCTCATTCCCGGAGCCAACGCCAGAACGAATTGTACTTGAGAGGATTGCCGCGCCTGCCTCTCCCGCTCGATTCGATGGCAGGCCTGCATCAGGATTGGCATGTGATGCGCAATTTCTCCCGCGCGGCTTCCCGGCAATATCGTGACGATCGGCTTCGACGCATCGAGGCCATACGCCGCGGCAAACTCGGCGCGCGTTCGCTTCGCGGCAACATTTCCCACCAGCGGATGCCCGATGAATGCCGCCGCCACGCCGCGCGACCGGTACCACTCCTGTTCGAACGGAAAAATGCAGAGGCCCCGCACAAATCGCCGCCGCACCAGGTTGGCGCGCCAGGGCCGCCAGGCCCAGAATTGCGGACATATAAAATAGACGCTCGGGATGTGCCGGCGTTTCAGCGCGCGCGCCAGACGCAGATGAAAGCCGGGGAAATCCGTGAGAATCGCCAGGCGTGGTTTCCGCCGGATCGTTTCGCCCAGCAGGCGCTTCCACACGCGCCGGAGCGCGGGATATTTTTTCGCGATTTCGACAATTCCCACCAGGGAGACTTCGGAGCAGTCGGCGATGAGTTCGACTCCAGCCTCGCGCATGCGCGGCCCGCCCATTCCAAAGAGCTGAACGTTGGCCCGAGCGCGCAGCGCAACGGCCAGGCGCGCTGCGTACATGTCTCCGGACGATTCACCTGCGGAGATGAGGATTGGAGTGGGAGGCATGTTTTCGCGAAAGTGAAACGTGCCGTTCTAATCGTTTCCCGAAAGGGAAGTGCCCGCCTCGCTTCCGGCAGTTTCGAAAGACGCGCGCATCTCCTGATCCTTGTACTGCAACTGGTAGAGGCGGTAGTAAATCCCGCGCATGGCGAGCAATTGCTGGTGCGAGCCCTGCTCGCGCAACTTTCCCTTGTGGAAGACGAGAATGCGGTCGGCGTGCTGAATCGTGCTCAGGCGGTGCGCAATCACCATGGCCGTGCGGCCGTCGAGCAGGCGGTCCAGGGCTTCGCGGATCAGGCCTTCGGTTTTCGTATCCACGCTCGAAGTTGCTTCATCCAGAATGAGGAATCGCGGATCGTGAGCGAGCGCCCGCGCAAAGCTGATCAATTGCCGCTGGCCGACGGAAAACGTTGCGCCGCGCTCGCTGACATTGGTGTGGATTCCCTCGGGCAATGTGTCCAGAAGCGTTCCCAGGCCCACTTCGCGCAGCGCGGCTTCGATGCGCGCATCGCTGATCTCCAGGTCGCCCAAACGCACATTGGATTCCAGCGTGCCCGTAAAAAGGAACGGGTCCTGCAGCACGATGCCGAATTGCCGCCGCAGCTGGTGCGGGTCGTACCGGAGAATATTTACGCCGTCGAGCAGAATCTCGCCGCGCTGGATTTCATAGAAGCGCAGCAGGAGCTGGATGAGCGTCGTCTTTCCCGCGCCCGTATGGCCGACGATGGCCAGGGTCTGCCCCGGCGCGATATGGAAGCTGACGTCGCGCAGCACCCAGTCGTCGTCGGGCGGATTCGCGCCGCCATTGTAGGCGAACCACACGTTGCGGAATTCGATTTCGCCGCGCGGTTTGGAGATCGAGAGCGGGGCTTCGGCGGGTGGCGCCGGCAGCGGCTCGTCCAGAAGCGTGAAAATCCTCTCGCAGGCCGCCATGGCCGCCTGGAGGATATTGAATTTTTCGCTCAGGTCCTGAATGGGCCGGAAGAATCGCTGCGCGTACTGCATGAACGTGATGAGCACGCCGACGTCGACCAGTCCCGCGAGGGAGCGCAATCCGCCGTACCAGAAGACGATGGCAATCGCCGCCGTGCTGAACAATTCGACGGCGGGAAAAAATACAGCAAAGGCAAAAATCGCGTCCTTGTAGGCTTCCATGTGGATGCGATTCAGTTCGGCGAACTCTTGCTTCGCTTTCTGTTCCCGGTTGAACAGCTGCACGATGCTCATGCCGCTGATGTGTTCCTGCAGGAAGGCATTGATGCGCGCGATTGCGGTGCGGATGCGCCGGTTGGCGTCGCGCACGCGGTTGCGGAACATCCACGTGGAGATCATGATCAGCGGTAGCACGGCAAACGTGGCCAGCGCCAGCCGCCAGTTCATCTCCATCATCACCGCGCCGATACAGAGCAGCACGATGGCGTCGTTGGCCATGGCGGCGATTCCCGCGGCGAACAGGTCGTTGAGCGCGTCCACGTCGGTGGTCACGCGCGTGACCAGGCGCCCCACAGGGCTGCGGTCGAAGAAATTCATCGGCAGGCGCTGCAGGCGCTCGAAGATTTCCTTGCGCAGGTCGTAAAGCGTCTGCTGCCCGACGTCCTGCATGATGCGTACCTGCAGGTACTGCACCCCAAAACTCAGCAGCAGCGCCGCAAGGAAGCCCAGCGAAACCATGCTGACCCCGTGCAGGGCGTCCGCCATCGCCAGCGTATGGTTTGTGCCAGGGATGATGTATTTATCGACGCCGTATCCGAACAGGTAGGGGCCGACGACTTCCAGCGGACCGACCAGCAGGGTCAGCACGACCGCGATGACGACGTTGACCCGGTACGGCCGCAGATAGGTCATCAGTCGCCGCAGCAGTCTGGCGTCGTAGGCTTTTCCTAGTGCTTCCTCTTCGCGGAAATCGCTCATTCGCGTTCCAACTCTTCCTCAAGCAACTGTTTTTGGTACAAATCCGCATAATATCCGCGGCGCGACAGAAGTTCTGCGTGCGTTCCGCGCTCGATGATGCGGCCATCGCGCAGGACCACGATCTGGTCGGCGTGCTGCACGGTGGAGACGCGGTGGGAAATTAGCACGGTCGTTCTCTGGCGCAAAATCGAGTCCAGGCGGCGCAGGATTCGTTCTTCGGTTCCCGTATCCACGCTGGAAAGGGAATCGTCCAGGATCAGAATTTTAGGATCGCGAATCACGGCGCGGGCGATGGCCGTGCGCTGCTTCTGGCCGCCCGATAGCGTGATGCCGCGCTCGCCCACCATGGTCTTGAACTGGGCGGGGAACTCGCTGATTTCCGCGGCGATGCTGGCGACATCGGCGGCATTGTGAATTTGCTCGTCCGTTGCCTGCTCCATGCCGAACGCGACGTTTTCGCGCAGGGTTTCGCTGAACAGGAAAGTATCCTGCGGCACGTATCCC
Source organism: Candidatus Dormiibacterota bacterium (assembly GCA_035533775.1). Classification (GTDB taxonomy): domain Bacteria; phylum Acidobacteriota; class Terriglobia; order Acidiferrales; family UBA7541; genus Palsa-360. The sequence continues at coordinate 15,156 of DATLTA010000219.1, forward strand.
ACGGCCCGCCGCAAGGTTTCCAGAGGCCATTCCCGGATGGGGCGCCCGTCAATCAGCAGCGTTCCCGGAGGCGCCTCCCACAGTCGCGAGATCAGCGCGGCCAGCGTGGATTTTCCGCACCCCGTGGGGCCGACAATCGCCAGGATCGAACCTGCCGGAACGTGCAGGGAGATGTCCTGGAGCACGGGCTGATTGATTCCGGCCGACCCGTTTGACCTGTGCCCATTCGTATCGCTGCGCACGGTTGGATAGGTGAAGCTCATGTGCCGGAATTCGATTTCCCCGCGAATCTCCGTGGATGGATCGATGGTTGCCGCGGCATCGCTGATTTTGGGCTCGGAATCGAGAATGTAGTTCAGCCGGCCCATGGAAGCGCCGCCGCGCTGGAAAATGTTGGTCACGAACCCTAGTGCGATCATGGGAAAAATCAGGCGCGTCATGAACGTATAGAACGCGACCAGTTCGCCCAGGGTGATCAGATTCATGATCACCAGGCGCCCGCCCTGCCAGAGCACCAGCACGAACGCCAGCCCGATCAGCATCTGCAGCAGCGGCATGAACAGGCTCCAGAAATAAACCAGGCGCAGGTTGCGATCGATGTACTCGCGGTTGGGGGAGTCGAAGCCGCGGATTTCCGCCTCTTCCTGGCCATACGCCCGCACGACACGCACTCCGGCCAGGTTCTCCTGCGCCTTTGCGGAAAGCACGGCGAGCGACGCCTGAATCTTCCCATAGAGCGCATGAATCTGGCGGCCGAAGACCCATACGGTCACGGCCACGATGGGAACCGGCAGCAGCACGTACATGCTGAGTTTCGCCGAGATCCAGATCATCAGAATTACGGCAAGCACCATGGTTGAGAACGTGTTGGCGCTGTACATGATGCCTGGGCCGAGCACCATGCGCACCGAATTCAGGTCGTTGGTGCAGCGCGACATCAGTTCGCCCGTGCGGTTGCGAACGTAGAATTCCGGCTCCATGAGCACGAGTTTATCCAGCAGGTCGTTCCGCAGGTCGTATTCGATGTCCCTGGACAGCCCGATCAGGATTTGCCGGGTCCAGTAGGAAAAAATTCCCTGGATGGTGCAGATAGCGATCAGCGCGGAGCAGAATATAACCAGGGTCTGGGCGCTTTTGGGGTGGTAGTAGGGCAGCAGGAAGCCCAGCGAAATCTGCGTCAGCCGCCCGAGTTGCGCCAGCGGCGCATCGGCTCCCTTGATGCAGTCCACGATGGCGCCGATGATCAGCGGCAGCAGGGTTCCGGTGATCCCCATCCCGATCTGCGTGGCCATGCCGATCAGCACTTCTGTCCTGTGCCGGCCGACATAGGGAATCAAGCGGGCAAGGTGCGCCCATCCGGAGACGCGCTTGTGCGCTGCCTTCGGTCCCGAGCCCGTCAACGTGTTTGCCGCTGCGCTCATCTTTTGAGGATGGACTGTGGAGGTTCCAACGCGGGCACCTCGATCAGGTACCTCTCATGAGACCGGTCGAGCGACTGATAGCGTTTCGCTTTTTTATTCCATCGCACAACAACGGTCCGTCCTGCCAGATCACCCGTACCAGATCCTCGTTTGCCGGTGTCAAGACCCACCGGCGTAAATTTCATCTCCAAACCCAGATTTGTGTCCGTCGCATATTCCAGCTGCCATCCGGTGGCCCGCGCCACGGGCGTGCCTCCCAGATATCCGTGCGGATTTTTCAGGTGCTCGTCGCAACGAAGCACTTCCGACCATTTGCCTTCATTTTTCTCCAGAACCGCAGCCCGCGTAATGAAAATCGCGGAGGAACTCGCGGACCCTGCCCCGCCGTTCCGGAATTTCGCGAAACGATTGACCGCCAGAACCTGCTCCAACCCGTTCCTTGCAAGGTCGCCGTGGGCAAGGACTTCGGCCTGTTGGCCGAGCACCGCTTCGGCAATCTGCCGCGCTTCCGCCAATTCGCCTGGCGCACTGGCATGCCCCCGCCCGCTCGCGGACGCCGCCGGTTGCGGGGGATTGCATCCCGCCACCCAGAACACGGACGTTCCGAACAATAATGCCAGAGCCACGCGCAAGTTTCGAATCTTCATTGATGGTTCAGTAGGCTACAGGCTCGGGAACGCCAGCGTAATCTCCACGACGCGGCCCGTATCCCGCGCGCAGAGCACTTCCATGACCTGCGGTACTTCGGGACCGGACCAGTCAAACTGATAGTACATCAGGTCGAGTTCATGGCCATTTTTTGATGCCGGGCCGCTCGAATTCGGCTCGCCATAATAATCGATGACGCGATCTTGCGGATCGCCGATCCGCAAGCCCAGACCGGTCGTCCAGTTCCTGGGATCCAAAAACTCCGCGCGGCGGCCTTTGCAGGGGCCCTGCTGCGGTTCCAGGGATGTAATCGTCACGCTTTGGATCACGGACTTGGCATCGAGTTCCAGTCGAATGGCTCGTCCGGTGCAGTCGTCTCGCCACACGCGATATTCCGGATCATGCGCGTCCAGGAGTTTTTTGGACTTGAAGCGTTTCTCAGCGATCGCGAACGTATCGCGCCCGGGCCTTAACCCCGCCAGCAGAGTCTCATTCATGCGGCGAGCCGCGTCCGGCCTGGCTCCTGGAGCAGCCAGAAGCGTTCCGGAAGTCGAAAAACCCGACGCCGCCAGCGCCAGGCTAACGCATATCCAGAATTTCATCGAGCCGCGCTTCAAAGTTCTCTTCTCCCTCCGACCACAATCGCACGCGCTCCACGGGCATATTTTCTTCCACCGCGCGCATCCACGCCATCAATTGCTGAATATTCTCTCTCGTTTTCTCCTGATATTCGCGCAAATTCTGCGGTTGCGACATCCACATCAGGAATCGGGCTTCGTCGGGGTGCTGCGGTTCCGCCACGCGCGCATTTCCGGGCGTCAGCAGGCCGGCGTGTCCAGTAAACAGGTGCTCGAAGCCAAGGTCGGCCATGAAATGCCCCGACTCGGCGCACACCCCGCCGTCGTATTGCGGGCCGTAACAAAAAAGATCGAGCCGCTCGGGTTTTTTCTTCCAGCTGGCGGTTTCCATCTCGCGAATCCAAAGGTCCCACCGCGCCGCGACTTCGTAACATACGTCGTCGGCGTGAGATTCCCGTACAAGGTTCACGATATCCGCGGGCGTCAGGATGTGGCCGCGCAGGTCGTGTTCCTCAATCGGCGATTCCCTGGAGTCCACCGCGCGAACCGTGAGCCCCGTAAATCCCGGCGGCGCCGCCGCAAGCGGCACAGTGGTAAGGAATTGCTCAACGTGCGTGAGCATGTTCTCCTCGCTGAAGTCTCTAATCCATAGACTCGCGTAAGCACGATTAGGCATTCGAATATTATACAGGCTTCCGGCTGTGGGACCGAAACGCCAGGGATTTCAATGGCAGTGATTGTGCGAGACACGCGGTCCAGGTATCTGTAGCGCCTCCCTTCAGGGTGGCACTTTAGAGTCACACCGATGACACCCTGAAGGTTGGCGCTACAAAAGCTATATCTTTCGAGTTTGCACGTCTGCGCCGGAAATTCGAAATCCCGGTAAATTTGGGATGATTGGCAAGGATGCGCGTCGGGCGCTGAATCTATTTCTGTTCTTCAGAGGAATCGGAACTGGGAGCAGGGGCAGCGGGTGTTTTGGGCGTTCCCATTGGTGCGGAAAGCCCAGCCAGTCGCTGGCGCAGTGTTTCACCCATTTCGGCGAATACGCTGCCGCAGACCGTTTGCAGGCGCTTTTCGGTGGCCGCGGCCAGCTGGTCGATCAGGCTCTCGGACTGCTGGTTGAGCTTGATGACAGAGGTGAACAGCCAGGTATTCGAAGCGTTTTCGAGGCGCCGTTTGTGTTCGTCCATGGCTTGCGCGCTCAGGGACTGCATGGAAGTCTGGAAGTGGCTGTCGAGGGTCTGGGCTTCGAGGCGCAGGCTGTCCTTGGCCTGATTGATTTCGGCGG
>DATLTA010000220.1:0-5529 GCA_035533775.1 Candidatus Dormiibacterota bacterium
ATTGCCCGCGACGCTTTGGCTCGGCACGATGGATTTTCAGGGGCTCACGGTCAATTCGGCCTATGTAAACCGGCCGGTGCTCCTGCCAGACGCGCATTTGCAATACACGGCGGCGCAACAAAACATTACCGTGCCCTCCGCGCAAGCCCTGGGTGCGAACTGGCACGGCGCTATCATGAGGAAACTCGCGGCCAAGCAATGGACCTTCGATCTTACGGCCGACCATCTGGACGCGGCGGAACTCGACCGCTGGCTCGGGCCGCGTGCGCGCCCCGGCTTTCTGGCGCGCCTGATAAACTTTGGATCTTCTCCCGCGGCCGTTCCGCCGCCCGTGATCCGGATGGAGGCGCGCGGGCGTCTTCGCGTCGGCGAAATCAGCATGGCGCCGATGCGCCTCGAACAATTCGACGGCGATGTTCAAGTGGATGGGCGCATCCTTCAAATTCACAAAGCCCAGGCTGAATTTTTCGGGGGCAAGGTTTCCGGCACATTGGACGCTCAGCTTCTTGCCGATCCTTCCTATGAATTTCAAGGCCGCTTCGACCGGGTGAACCTGGCGCAGTTCGCGCGCGCCGTGCCGTTCCTGGACAACCGCATTGCCGGGACGGCCTCCGCGACGCTCTCGCTTGCTGCGCACGGCATTGGGCGGGGCAGCTTAATCGGATCGATGGAAGGCAGCGGAACGTTGGACACGCGCAATGCGGAGATTCCCGGTCTTGATTTAACCGCGCTGTTTCCGGCAAACACCCGATCCCGGCCACGCGATCGGTTCGCATCCGTGCAGGGAAATTTCCGCATCCATGACCGAGGGGTCGACCTTGCCAATTTTGTGCTGGACCACTCCCCCGAGCAGCTCCAGGCAGAGGGACGGATCGACTTTTCTCACGCGCTGCACATTCGCATCCAACCTGCGGTTTTGCAGGCCGCAACGTCACCGGCGTCGGCGGCGTCCCCGGGTTTTCTTTTGGGTGGCACCATTGAAGCGCCAAAGCTCACTCTCCCTGCTTCCGCCGCCAGGCCCGCGCCTCGGCCGGGCGCGCGCGGGAGATAGACTAGGGCAGGCTTCAGCCTGTCTTTTTTTGACTTTTGCAGGCGCAGCGAAAATCAAAACCAGACAGGCTGAAACCTGTCCTGCGTTCGCGGCAGCGGTCCCTGCGTTGCAACCCTTGCCGCACCGACATACTATCGAAGCGTGCTGCGTCATCGCCCCATCTCCGGAAAACGAAGTTTGTCAATCTATGCGGCGGCGTTTGTTTTTGCGGCCGTGCTGGCTTCGCCGCATGTAGTTTCCGCTCAAAAGAAGTCAGATCCGAATCTGCTGCCGGGGGCGGCTCCTGCGAACGGGGCTGCGCCTTCCGGGCGTGTTTCTCTTGCTCCCAGATTCTCTCCCGGCCAGGTATTCCGCTATGCCATGGAATTTCAGACCACCACCGCCACTTCCAAATCAGGCCTGGCCACCGATCCGCAGGGGCCGTCCACGCTGGTGGTTACCTGGGATGCCACGATTCGCGTGGAAGTTCTTCCCGGTAATCCAACCGCGCCGGGTGATATCCGGCTCCGCACCACGTATGAGAAATCCACCGCCAGCATCCACGCCGATACGTTCGATCCCGCGGCGGAAGCGACCCGGAAGCGGTATCAGAAGCTCCAGGGGAAAGTGGTGGAATTCACGCTCGATGCCGCCGGAAACGTGAAAGCGGTTTCGGGCCTGGAGGGAATTGTAAACGGGGAAAAAGGTTTGCAAGAGGCGCGCGAATGGATCGCTCAACTCGACGCCAGCTCGGGCGCGCCTCCCGGCGGCGTCACGGTGGGGCAGGCGTGGTCCTCTGAGCAGCCTGCGGCGTCGCTCCCGCTTGCCGGGATGGTCTGGCGCACGGATACCAAATATTTGCGCAACGAACCGTGCTATCCCGCCAATCCGGGTCTACCCCGCGGCGCTTTTCCCGCGGAAGGCGCAGCGAAGGCCGGCGCGAAATCCCCGGAGACCTGCGCTGTGCTCCTCACGCACCTGAATTTAATCCCTCCCAAGCAGCCGTTGCGCGACCAATCTCCCGAGGCGTATCGCAAGAATGGAGTGCACACCGCCGGAGTGTGGGGCGGCTCGGCGCAGAGTTTAAAATACATTTCGCTGGCAACCGGCGCGGTCGTCAGCGTTTCGCAAACGGGAACCGAACAGATGGACGTCACTTTCACAACTACCCAGAATACTTCGATGCACTACGCGGGCACGATCGATTCGCGCTCCCAGGTGGAGCTGGTCGCTGATGCAGCGAAGAAACAATGAACCGAAACGAGGCGTATCTTCGCTGCCATTTTTAAGCAGGCCCGAAGCGCTCATCGTACGGGCTTCAGCCTGCGCCACAAAAGGCCATCCCGCACCTGCCATCTCCCCCATGCCTTATTTAGTTGCCGGCCAACTGCGTTATAATAGGAAATTCTGCGCGGCCCGGCGGGCGCGCTGCGCGCCTTCACAACGATGAACTTCAAACTCATGAGCGACTACGAGCCGCGCGGCGACCAGCCCGAGGCCATCGAACAGCTCTCGCGCGGCCTGGAGGCGGGCGAAAAGCATCAGGTCCTGCTCGGCGTCACCGGCTCCGGCAAGACGTTCACCGTCGCCAAGATGATCGAGCGGGCAAACCGGCCCTCCCTGGTGCTGGCGCACAACAAGACGCTGGCCGCGCAGCTTTACAGTGAATTCAAAAGCTTTTTTCCGCAAAACGCGGTCGAGTATTTCGTCAGCTACTACGATTACTACCAGCCGGAAGCCTACATCCCCGCGTCGGACACGTTTATCGAGAAGGAATCCACGATCAACGACGAGCTCGACAAGCTGCGCATGAGCGCGACGCGCTCGTTGTTCGAGCGCCGCGACGTCGTGATCGTCGCTTCGGTCTCCTGCATTTACGGCATCGGCTCGCCGGAAGCGTATTTCGGCATGCGCGTGCAGATTGAGAAAGGGCAGAGCACGGCGCGCGAAGCCCTGCTGCGCAAGCTGGTGGACATCCAATACGAGCGCGCCGAGGATCTGCGGCGCGGCACTTTCCGCGTGCGCGGCGATCGACTGGAAATTTATCCTCCGTATGAGGACAACGCCTACGCCGTGGAACTGTTTGGCGCCGAAGTCGACGCCATACGCCAGATCGATCCGCTGACGGGGGCGGTGCGCTCCGGTCAGAACGACTTGACGCAACTGACGATCTACCCGAAGTCGCATTACGTCATGCCCGCTGCGCAGCGCGAGCGCGCCATCCGCACGATCCTGCAGGAGCTGGACTGGTGGAAGCCGGAGCTGGAAAAACAGGGAAAATACGCGGAGGCGCAGCGCGTGTGGCAGCGCACGATGTTTGACATCGAGATGATGCGCACCATTGGCTACTGCCACGGCATCGAAAATTATTCGCGGCACATGTCCGGTCGATTGCCCGGCGAAGCCCCGCCCACGCTGCTGGATTATTTCCCCGAAGACTATCTGCTCTTCGTGGACGAATCGCACCAGACGATTCCGCAGCTTCACGCCATGTATCACGGCGACCGTTCGCGCAAGCAGACGCTGGTGAATTACGGATTCCGCATGCCCTCGGCGCTCGACAACCGCCCGCTGAATTTCGAGGAGTTCGAGCACCGCACCGGGCAGCTGGTTTACGTTTCGGCGACGCCGGGGCCGTACGAACTGACGCGCTCGGCCGGCGTGGTGGTCGAGCAGGTGATTCGCCCGACGGGCCTGGTGGACCCGGAAATCGAAGTGCGCCCGGTAAAGGGGCAGGTGGACGATTTGCTGGAGGAAATCCGCATTCGCGCGGAGAAGAACGAGCGCGTTCTGGTCACCACGCTCACCAAGCGCATGTCCGAGGACCTTGCCGAATATTTTACGGAAACCGGCGTGCGTTGCCGCTACATGCACTCGGAAATCGATACGCTCGAGCGCGTGCGCATCCTGCGCGACCTGCGCCGCGGGGAATTCGACGTTCTGATCGGCATCAACCTGTTGCGCGAAGGACTGGACCTGCCGGAAGTTTCGCTCGTCGCCATCCTGGACGCCGACAAGGAAGGCTACCTGCGCAGCGCGACCGCGCTCATTCAGACGATTGGCCGCTGCGCGCGGCACGTCGAAGGCCGCGCCATCCTTTACGCCGACCGCATGACCGGCTCGATGGCGCAGGCCATGGAAGAAACCAGCCGCCGCCGCGCCAAGCAGGTCGCCTACAACGCTGCGAACGGCATCACGCCGCAATCCATTGTCAAGTCTGTGGACATGAAGCTGGCCGCCATCGTCGAGGCCGATTACGTGACCGTTCCCGCCGACGATTTCGACGACGCGGACATCACCAGCGAGCAGAAGCTGGGCGAAGTGCTCGCGCAGCTCGACGTGCAGATGCGCGATGCCGCCAAAAAATTCGAGTTCGAGCGCGCCGCCGCCCTGCGCGACCGCATTCGCACACTGAAACAGCGCGACCTGTCCGGATTTTTCTCCGCTGCGTCCGAGCCCGCCCCGGTCGAGTAATCGTTTCGACTGCGCTGGCGAAAATTTTCCGGCAAACGGAACCGGGGATCCGTTTTCACTCCCAGCGCATTGCTCATTTCAGCGGTTTGGTTTCGGGTTTGCGCGATCCGGGAAAAATCGCCGCTGCGGCTCAGTAGAGGAACGGAAATAATTTCCGTGTCCGCGCGGCGTATTCATCGAAAGCGGCTCCATAGTGGTCGTGCAGGTGAGAATCCAGTACCGGAATGTTTACGAATACGAAGCCGGCCAGCATCAGCGCGGGAATGGCTGCCGTCACCCATTTTCCAGAGATCAGGCACAGTCCTGAGAACAAGATCAGATCGCCGAGGTAGTTGGGATGCCTCGTGTACCGGAAGAGTCCCTGCGTGTAGAGTTTTCCGCGATTTTCGGGGCGATTTGTCCAGACGTGCCGCGCGTGTTCCGCCGAGGTATTCATCCACGACCCCGCAAGAAATAGAATGATCCCCGCCGCACAGGTCCATCCCACGAACGCCGGATTGGTTCCGCCCGCGATTGCCAGGAACAGGAAAATGAGCAACAGCCACGGAGCGATCGTAAACACTTCGCTCCAACTCACTCCGCGCTTCAAGAACAGGAACTCGGTGAAGAGGATTCGAATGTAGTAAACGGTGAATGCCGTGGCCAGAAAAATTCTTCGGAGCAGTTCGCTGGAACCGCTGATCCAGCCGAACCAGCCGTGAGCGGTTTCAAGTCCTCCCCCCAGCAGCAGCCACCACCCGAGCGCGACCCACAATCCCACAAGCGCGGCCAGAGCTGTCCGTTGCGCCACGGAAGGCTCGCCGATTTCGTACATGGCCCGCTGCAAGTCCCGCCTGGGCATGATAAATCTCCAAATGGCTCGGCATCTGTTTCTGTGGAGAGAACCGAATGCGATCCGGCATAAAGCTATCCGGAGAGATGCTCCTGAGACCGTATTTTGGCCGAATCCATAACCGTCTTCAAGAAATGTCGATCAGCAATTCTCTGCGGGCAGGATGGCGCAAGGCAGGTTCGCAGGCGAGGTT
>DATLTA010000221.1:0-3184 GCA_035533775.1 Candidatus Dormiibacterota bacterium
ATTTCGGAAGAAACGCCGCGATCGAGCAGTTCGTTTTTCGCGTTCCAGGCGTCGGCCATGGCGCGCTGGTAGACTTCGCGGGCGCGCGCGTTTGCCGCGATCAGCATGGGGGTCACAAAATCGGGCGAGCGCGTGTCGGCCAGCATCAGCAGGGGGCGCGATCCGGGCACCATGCGGTGGCGCTGGTCCTGGCTGTCGGCGGTGTGGCTGATTTTTTTCGCAAAGGTGAAATTCGCGTGCTGCAGCGCGCGCAGGATGGGCGCATGCACGCCGATGTTGAGCGTCTCCAGGCGGTACGGGTTGCGCGCCGGATTCAGCAGCCGGTCAATTGCTTCCTCGTCGGAACACGCGCTTTCGGTGAGCCCCAGCACGGCGCGGTAGGCGTCGGCAACCACGCGCGGCGCGTGCGGCGAATAATCCGTGAGCAGGGAGACGCGCCCGGCCAGGCGCGCGTCAAATTCCCGCATAAACGCTTCCGCGTCTGCCGCCACCGGCGCTGGCGACCACTCCGGCATTTCCTCCCGCTCCATCGGGGCGTTGTCAAAACGATCAAAAAACTGCGGATCCATCTCGCGAACCCGCGCCACCATTTCGCCAATCACGGCGCGCGCTTCTGCCGGCGTATCCGACGCCGCGGACATGCGCCACAGGCGGTGCAGCACGATGCCGGAAAGGGTGTGCACCATGGTGGTCGCCGCAGCCACGGGCAATACGTAGCGCGCCACTTCAATCGCGCGTTTTTCCGCCTGCCGGTCCACCTTTTGCACGCGCTTGGCGTGCGACATCGCGCTGATGTGCCAGATATCGGCGAGAATTTCGCGGGCGTCGCCCTGCAGCAGTGTGGTGAGTTCGCGGTAATGTCCCCAAGCGCGGGAAACCGCGTCTTCGTAGATGGCGCGCTCGGCGGCGCCGAATCCCGGCGCTTCGGGCGGCAGATATGCGGACGCATGCGTCAGGCGCACGTAGCGCTGGCTCTGCTGCTCGGAATTGTAGAACGGATGCCCGTGCAGGAAGGACCAGACAAATTGCCGGCTGACGTTTTCCAGGCCAAATTCAAAGTGCGCGTGCTGGTAGACGGTGTGGTGGCCGCCGTAAAACGTGGACGCGCCGATCTGCAGGCGCTGCTTATCGGTAATTTCCTCCGGCCCGATGATGCGCGGGGCGTAACACGTGCGCGCCGCCGCAATGGCCGAATCGTAGGGATGCGCGAAGTGATTGCGCAGCGTGACACGCGGCGCGGCGGCTTCAAACGGCACGCGATCCGGCTGAGGCGAAGTCATTGGTTGGGCGGCCATGTGTTGCGCGGCATTCTACACCGTAATTCTGGCGGGCTCCACGCCCCGATTGGATCGGAGCGTTCCGCGCAGAAGCGAAGCCCGGGCAACGCGGCAGCGCTGCAGGCTCGGATAGACGGCCCATCCCCGGGAACAGAGCAATCGCGCCACCCATCGGCGGCGCGGAAAGGTTACTTTTTCTTGTTCTTGTTGGCGTCCTTGATGGCTTGCTGCGCTTCGGCTGCCCGCTCGTACTTCTTCGTAAAGCGCTCAACGCGGCCGGCAGTATCGAGCAACTTCTGCTTGCCGGTGAAGAATGGATGGCAGTTCGAGCAGATTTCGACCCGCAAGAACTCGCCTTTCATCGTCGAACGCGTCGGGAACGTATGCCCACAGGCGCAATGTACGGTTACCGCGTGGTAGTCTGGATGGATATTCGGCTTCATGAAACTCTCCCGCCGTCTGGCCGGTCTGCGCGGTCCCCGGTCATGTGCCGGGCCTACGGTCGCGTCGCTTGGTCAGCGGACAATTTCTAATGATACGTGATCTGTCAAGACTTGCCAAGCGCAGGGTGGTGTAGGCAATGGTTCCCTTTGAAGCCTGCTCATTCTCCGCCTCCTCCCCACTCCCCCCAGGGGCGCGGGAACATGGCGCCTCATGATATAAATATTGAGTTGCCGGATCGCCGGCTGGCTCGGGCGATTCGATTCTTGCGCTTCAGGGAGATAGAAAATGCCGATTCGATTCAGATTCAATTTCACGCGCCGGCTGGTGTTTCAAGTCCTGGCGCTGCTTCTTCTGGCCGGGTCCGGCCTTGCGTGGCGCACCACGGCGCAGGAAACGGGTGCGGACGCCAAGGTCTACGTGGTGACGCATGTGGACATCGTGCCGAACAAAGTGGTCGAGGGAAAACAACTGGTGAAACAATACGCCGTGGAAAGCCGCAAGGACAAGGGAGCGGTTCGCATTGAAGTGTTGATGCAAGTTTCGCGGCCCAATCACTTCACCCTGGTCGAGGTCTGGCAGAACAAGCAGGCCTATGACGCGCACGTCGAGGCGGCCCACACCCGCGATTTTCGCGCGAAGGTTCTGCCTTTGCTCGGGAGTCCCTTTGACGAACGGATGCACCAGCGAATCGAATAACGCATGATTTCTCTTGTGCCGAATCTGGAGAAACGATAGCGTTCCCTGCATGCGCGTCGAATCGGTGGAAGACACGGAGAAAGACATGGAAGGCCAGGACTTGGCTCTGGCCTTCCCGCCGGGCGAGGGTTATCTGGACCTGCGTGAAAATCCGCGTTCCATCGAAGCGATTGCAGCCGCGCGGCAATACCTTCCGCTCCGCAACTTCCTGAGCACCGTAAACCGCGCGGACTCCGCATTTATCACCGCGAGCGCCAAGGCAAAATGCGATTCGCCCGCCGCCGCTGCTCCCGGCCAAGCCTACGAATTTGCCTCCCAGACGCGCCTGATATTCGCGGAGCCTTCCTTCAACTTCGATCGGGAGCGGTATATCGGCCTCAGTTCCAGTTTGAAGCAACTCCTGGAACGCGATCCGGGAAACGCAGCGCACGCAGTGCTACGGATTTCTCCCTGCAACTTTCCGGATCAGAAGCGTCGTGGATTTTGCCTGGAAATCCGGCTGGTTGCGCAAGGCGAATCGGCACGGCAAGCGGAATTGCGGTGGGGATTGGGGCTGGCGCGTGTGCTGCAAGCGCTTTTATTTACGGCGCGGACGCTGAAACTGCAAATCGGCGGTTAAAACCCTCGAAAACGGCGCCGTGCGTTTACGGGATTAACGGGCCGCAGAATTTTCGACACTGCGAAACTCTCAGGTCACGAAGGAGCAGCCAATGCGCGCATGGCCGGAGCCTGCCTGCCCCTTATAGATGCGCCGCAAACTGACGCGC
>DATLTA010000222.1:0-3765 GCA_035533775.1 Candidatus Dormiibacterota bacterium
GCATTGAGCGAAAAGCAGATTCCCCAAGTTGTTGTAAATGTTGCTAATTCAAAGCACAGAATGGAAAGGTTGGAGTGGCTCGGCGTGCTTGCAAAGCAGGTGCTCTCCCAGCTGAGCTACACGCCCACGGCAGCAATTGTCTATATTCTACGGCATTTTCGAAATCGCCGCATCTTCCGATCCGCACTTTGGTACCGCCGAAGTGTTCCGAGGGGATGCCGATGCTTCAGGCGCGCCGGGGGGGCCAGTCCGAGCCGCAGCCAATACCGGCTGGGACAAGAACACACACATACCCGGAGATCAGATCACCGCCATCGGTCATCGCAGCAAGGACGGCATGTATCGTCTGCGCCTGGTGAAGGTCGTGCTGCCCGACGGCCGCGAATTGATTTGCTATGGCAAGAGCTGATCCGTGGCACTGTTTTACTTAGCTCACGCGAAAGTAATTTCTTTCCGAAGCGATCGAGACTCCGCAGGGTATCCTCCGCGTTCCAATTCTCAGGAAACAGATATATTCGCCAGCTCATTTTTAGCCGCGAAAGGAACCTGCCGATTGCGCCGAATGCGACGTGATGAAGATCACTAAGGCGTGTGCTGAAGGTTACAGCGGGATTCAATCAAAAAGGTAGGCTGTATACACGGAGATACACACCTCCAGGAGGCTACCATGAAACGAATCGTCCTGTGCGCGGCCAGCCTCGCGCTATTCCTGGGTGCAACACTGACATTACGGGCGGATGATCTGATGCAAGCTGCTCAACGAACCTTCAAACCGATCCCGACAGCAGCTCCCGCCCTGAAAGGCAATGTCGCGACCCCTGAAAAGGTTGAACTTGGGAAAATGCTGTTCTTCGATCCGCGTTTGTCGGCCAGCCAGATTATCAGCTGTAACTCGTGCCACAACCTGGGCACTGGTGGTGTGGATGCCGGACCCACATCCATCGGTCACGCCTGGCAAAAGGGACCACGCCGGGCCCCGACCGTCTTCAATGCCGTTTTCAACATTGCTCAGTTCTGGGACGGCAGAGCCGAGGATCTGAAAGCACAGGCCAAGGGTCCGCTGCAGGCCAGCGTGGAAATGAATGCCACACCCGCGCTCGTGGAGGAGACGTTGAATTCCATGCCGGGCTATGTCGAGCAGTTCAAGAAAGCTTTTCCGCAGGAGGCTTCTCCGGTTACCTTCGACAACACCGCCAGGGCGCTCGAAGTATTCGAAGCGACGCTGATTACGCCCGGGTCCCGCTTTGATCAGTATCTCGAAGGCAACGCCAATGCTTTGAACCCGCAGGAACAGGAAGGCCTGAAACTTTTCATGGATAAAGGCTGCTCAATCTGCCACAACGGAATCAACGTGGGCGGCATGGCTTATTTCCCCTTTGGCGTGGTTGTAAAGCCCGGCGCGGACATCCTGCCCCCGAACGACAAGGGACGCTTCGCCGTAACCAAGACAGCCAGCGATGAGTATGTATTCCGCGCGGGCCCGCTGCGCAATGTGGCATTGCGAGCGCCTTACTTCCATTCCGGCCAGGTTTGGAGCCTGAAGCAGGCGGTGGCCATCATGGGCTCCAGCCAACTCGGGCAGACGCTGACCGAACACGAAGAAGACGCTGTCGTCGCGTTCCTGAATACGCTTACGGGCGTGCAACCCAGGATTGAGTTGCCGATCCTGCCGGTCCGAACAGATGCGACGCCGCTGCCGAAGCAGTAAAACGATTGTTCGGTTGCGGGCCAATCGGCCGCCCCGGCCGCGCCGGGATTACAAGCCGCGCGCGGCCTTGTACCAGTCGAGGATCTTTCCCCCGGTGGTGAACATTACGCCCTTTTTGGCGCTCAGATCGTCCAGGCATTTCTCAAAGTGCCCGATGCGATGCGGCACGCCGTGCAGGTAGGGATGGCAGGCCAAGCTCAACACGCGCGCCTGCGCCGGGCCTTCGGAGAGGTAGCGGTCGCAGGTGGCCAGGGCGCGATCATAAAATTCGGACGAGCTATGTTTTTCGATGGCCATCAGCACCACGTCGTTGACCTCCACCGAATAGGGGATACTGTACAGTGGGCCCTGCTCGGTTTTGATGACGGTGGGCTGATCGTCCAGCACCCAATCGACGGTGTATTCGACGCCTGCTTTCACCAGCAGTTCGGGCGTGTTGTGGGTCTCGGTGAGTCCCGGGCCCATCCAGCCGCGGGGTTTCGCGCCGGTAAACTTCTCCAGCAGTTCTACGGTGCGTACAATGGCTTCTTCCTCATTTGGCATGGCGTGCATGGGTTTTTGAATGATGTTGTGGCCCATGAATTCCCAGCCCGCTTTAAGCGCGGCCTCGCAGACTCGCGGATAGCGCTCGATCACCGAGCCGTTGATGCAGAAAACGGCTTTCATTCCCCGCTTGTCCAAAGCCGCTTTCATGCGCCAGAATCCGATGCGGGCGCCGTATTCCGCCCAACTCCAGTTCGGCACATCGGGAATGAATAGCGTTCCCTGCGGAGGCACCAGAATGGTGCGCGGCAACGGCCCTTCTGGGTCCCATACCTCGAACGTGATCAGCGGCCAGACCGCCACAGTCTTGTTGTCGGGAAGGCGCAATGGCTTGCGATCGACAATCGCGCTGTACTCTACCCGTTCCCAAAGTTTCATTGTGCTCTCCTCCGCAGGCCGTAACCCGGAATGATTACCCTCATCGAATGCGTCGCATTGCCATGTGCCGCGACAACATTTTGCGGCTCTAACGGTGTAGCACAGGATCGCGTTTGCCGAAAGCGCCGAGTGCAAATTTTCAGTGCGCCATTTAAACCGGAAAAACCGAAGGCACGCAGATCAGGCGGTGGATTTAGGCGGGGCTGTGGAGTCTGTGTGAGAATCTTGAAATCTTTGTGGGTCGTGACTTCAGCCATATATCAGTCATTCTGAATTAGGACTCAACCGGCAGGCCCACAAAAAACTCATTTTCCGGAAACTAGGGTATGCTTGCTCCGTGGTGTTTGCGAACCATTTTAAAAATGCAGTGGGTTTGTGCCTGGCACAAACAGGGAGGCAGCGATGGGCAAGCGAGGTAATCGCGACAGCCGGGGACGGGAACCAAAGAAACCTAAAAAGGCAAAGGAAGCGCCCACGCCGCCAGGAAGACGCAGTTCGGCATGGACTCCGGCGAAACCCGCAAATCCGGGCACGTCGTCGGGGGCTTCTTAGCTCAGACTGGTCCGGGCATGCACAGCGAGGTTGAAGGATCGGCAGAAATCCGGCGTGTTTGCACGGCTGCGGCGATAGGCCGGAAATCCCGCTATTGCCCTTCGACGTTCACCGCGTAGTAGGCGACCGTTTTCGTGGAAACCTCTTTCCACCAGTGCGGCGTTTTTGCCGGAATGGTGATGACGTCGCCTTTGCTCAGGTGGTAGGTTGTGCCGCCTTCAATCGCTTTGGCGCGCATCTGGCCGGGTGCGGTTCGCCTGGCATCCACCATCTTGCCGCCCGTCACGAATGTCGCTTCCCCTTCGACCATGATGAAAATGTGGTTGGTATGATCGTGGTATTCCACTTCCCCCGCGCCCCGGCGGTTTGCCAGCACGACCAGTCCGGGGTCGCTCACGATGGCCCCGCCTTTTTCCATCGTGGCGGCGACCTTCTCATGGGAAATGTACTGAACGCTTGCCGGGACGCCTGCGCCGGCGGAATTCGCCGGGGACGCGTGAAATGCAATCATTGTGAACAATGCCGCTGTGGCGAGAAAGGTCTTCATTCGATTTGCCTTTTCTGAACGCAGAGATTGTGGGCGG
>DATLTA010000223.1:0-5384 GCA_035533775.1 Candidatus Dormiibacterota bacterium
TGCGGCGCTTGTGACGGGGAGTCCTGTTGCTGTTCGACGGTTGCCTGGGCGTCGCCGGTTTGATTCTGCTGGGCAGATGCGGAAATGGTTCCGAGCGAGAGCGCCAGGCCTAATCCTGCCAATACAAATGTATTTGAAAGAATGCCGTTTTTTCTGCCCACCAGCGTACGGGTCATAAATGTTCTCCTGCCTTCGCGATCCGGTTTTGGCGGTCCGGGCGCTTCCCCTGTATTGTTCCGTACAAAGTCGGGGCCTCGGCTCGCGCAGCGTTGCAAAGCTGCCTGCGAATTCCGGGCCTTTACTCAAGTGCCTATACCCGATTTGATGGCTGAGTCATGCGGCTGAGTTGTCTGGGGGGGGATATATGGCGGAAAGTGAAGCCGGGGCGCGCGCTCAAAGCCGCTAGGATGCGGGAGATGCGGGCTGCTCTTCAATGATTTCGGCTTCCTCCGGGTTCGCCGGGGAATTTTTCTGGAACCACATATTCAACAGGATGGCGGCGGCGGAGCACACCGCGGGTACTGCTCCGGCAAGCAGGATCTGGCGCGGTCCCCAATTAAGTGTGAGCATCCATCCGCCGAGCAGCGGGCCGACAATCGAACCGACGCGGCCGACACCCAGCGCCCAGCCGATGCCGGTGGAGCGGATGGAAGTGGGGTAATACGTGGCGGCGATAACGCCCAGCCCGCCTTGCGAGCCCTGCACGACGATGCCGAGGACGAACGTGATCGCAATCGTGACCGCAAACGAAATGGAGTACGCCAGCGACGCGATGAGCAGCGTGGTCAATAGGAACTGGGTCAGCAGGACGCCTCCGGCGGTCCACCAGTTCATCAGGTACCCTTCCAGGATTGTCCCGACGATCCCCCCGACGCTGAACACAATGATCGCAGTAATCCCTGCGGAAACCGGCAGGCCGGTCTGGCGGAGCAGGGCGGGCAGCCAGCTTACGGTGAAATACAGGATCAGGAGATTCATGAAATAGGGAATCCACAGCAGAATCGTTCCGGCAGCGCGGCCTTCGGTGAACAGGTGTTTCACCGGCGATTTTCTGCGCCGATCCTCGTGCGTCGTGCGCGACACGGGAGCATCGGAAAACTCGGGCGCAATGCGCGCCAGAATTTTCGAGATTTTTCGCTGATCCGCTCCGGAAATTTCCAGATAGCGGACCGATTCAGGCAAGATCGCGATCAGAAGCAGGGCCAGCGCGAAGGGCAGGATTCCACCCGCGTAGAAGACCGATTGCCAGCCCCAGCGCGGAAGCATCACCGAACTTACCAGGCCTCCCAGCAGCGCCCCGGTAGGCATTCCACAGTAAAGGATTCCCACAAGGACGGCGAGGAGACGCCGCGGCGCGTATTCCGACAGCAGCGCCACGGCATTGGATAGCCCTCCGCCCAGTCCGAGGCCGGTGAGGAACCGGAAGGCGATCAATTCGCGAAACGTCGTGGCCTGGGCCGTGAGTATCGCGAACGTTCCGAACAGCAGCGCGCAGGATACGATCGGCCATTTCCGTCCCCAGCGGTCGGCGATCGGGCCCGCCGCCATGGACGAGATCATCAGGCCAAACAGCGCGGCGCCGAAAACGGGCCCGAACGTTTTTATGGGGATATGCAGGCTGTCGGCCATGGAGGGAGCGAGGAACCCGATGCTCTGGGTATCGAAGCCGTCCAGCACGATGACCATCCCGCACAGAACCATGATGATGATTTGAAATCGGCTCAGAGGATGCTGGTCGATGATTTCGTTTACTGTTGGGGCGCGCAACTTGCGATCTCCCTGAAAGTTCATCCAGCAATTTCTTCCAGCAATATCTTTAATCAGTTTCCACGCCGCCTTCGGAAGGTTGATTTTTTGGATGAGCGGCACAGGAACGCTAGCACATGCAGTGGAGGCGTTCAACAGAACTCAGAGGCAAAACTCAGAGGAAGATGAAAACAGCGTCAGGCCGGGAGGTGAAATTCCCCGGCCGGGGCGAATCTGAAATCGAGTTACGGTTTTTCCGCGAGGAGTTGCTTGATCAGTGAGACATCTTCGTTTTCGCGCCGGATGTGTTCTTCACCGGTGGCGGCGCTTGCAAAGCCCGCATGCACGGCCCTCACGCGGCCATCGCGCCCGAGATAGATCGAAGTGGGAAACACGCCAAAATTGACGAGCTGAGAAAGTTTCTTGGCAGCTTCGCTGGGCGTGCCCGCCACCAGCATCGGATAGCGTATGCCGTAGCGCCGGATGAAAGCGAGAACGCGCGGGCGGTCCTGGGCCAGATTCCCGTACAGTTCAAAGTTGAGCCCGACAATCACCAGCCCGCGCGCGGCAAACTTTTTGTAAAGAGACACGAGGAAAGGCGCTTCGTCGTGGCAGTTTGGGCACCAGCTCCCGCCAACCGTCAGCAGGACCACTTTGCCCCGGAACCTGGGATCCGCATCCGTAACCATTTTTCCGTTGAGATCCAGTCCGCTGAAATGAAACCGATCGGTCGGATCCTTCACGCTGGTAAAGCGCGTCGGGTCGGGAGGCTCGGGAATGTCTTTGGCGCGCGCCTCGCTGGTACGCGCGGCGCGGTACGTGAAGCGGTGATCGAGCGTGATATTGAGCGTGCCGTCCGGATTGAGCCGCGCCTGGAATAGCAGCGGCCTTTCTCCGGCAAAATGGCTCAGCGTTAGGACGCCGTCCTTCCAGCGGCCGGTCAATGTGCCGGTATCTCCGGAAGTCCTCAGGATGGCGCCGGAAACGTCCGCGCCGGACTGGCGCAAGTAAAGCCTCCAGGAAACGTCCAGCTTGGAATTGTCCTTCGCCGTCCGGTGCAGATCCCAACTGCCGGCAACCTTGGGTGCGTCCGTCTGTTCGGGCGGCGGAGCAGTGAATCGCCGGGCGCTAAACTCCAGCGGGATGGCTTTGGGGCGGTGATTCAGGTACGTGCCGTGCAGCTGGCCATTGCTGAAGGTGGCTTGCAGCGTGGTATTCAGGAAATCGTAGTTCAGCGTCAGCACGTTATTGGAAAAACTTCCCGAAGTCGAGCCGACCTTGCGGTCGCCCTCGAAGAAAAATCCCTGCACTTTTTTCCCGGTGACATCAATTTCGAAACGAAACGGAATTTCGACCTTGTTCACGACGACGACGGCATCCCACAGTCCGGCCGGGGAAGGCGCCGCGACACCGGTCGCGGAAACGGCGAGCAAAACCGCCGCCAGGATGAGAATCTTTGGCGTCCACTTCGAAGTTATTCTCATTGTGCTGTTTTCGGTATCCTTCCGTCCTCGAAGCGAGAACTCGGAATAAAAGCCGGCGACCCCATCCTAACTTGAACCGGGACATCGGCACAGCAAGAATTTTTCAGAGCCGCGGCGTTCAGCGGGCCGCGCTGCCGGCCTCGCATTTTCCTGTGGCGCGCGATATTTCCTTTACCGAAGCCGTGCCAGTGGCCATGCGCCTCTTTCATACTCAATCTTTGATCCTTTAAATTCCTGAATCCTTAAAATTCCTAAATTCTTGAAATTTATTTTCCCGCGCCCGCTGTCAGCCCCGCAACGATCCTGCGCTGGAAGACCGTCACCAGCAGAATGAGCGGAAACGAGCTGGCCACCACGCCGGCGGCCAGCAATCCCCACGGAATTTCATATGTAAAGGCTCCGCTCAACGTGGCCACGCCCACCGTAATGGTCTTGGAGGATTCCCGGTTCATGAAGGTCAGGGCGAACAGGAATTCGTTCCAGGCAAAGATGAAGGCGAGCATTCCCGTAGTGGCCAGCGCCGGAGCGGATAGAGGCAGGATAACCTTCACGAAGGTTTGCAGGCGGGAGAGGCCGTCCATGGCCGCCGCTTCTTCGATCTCGTACGGAATCTGTTCAAAATAGCCGGTGAGCAGCCAGATGGTCAGCGGAAGATTCAGCGCGGCATAGGGCAGGATCAATCCCCAGGCATGGTTCATCAGGCCGGCCGCGCGAACCATTTCGTACAGCGGAAACAGCAGAACAATCGGAGGAAAAAAAGCCACAATCAACAGGCTTGAGGTCGTGAGCTTGCGGACGACGGTGCTGGTTCGAGCCAGGCTGTAGGCGGCAAGCGAACCGGCCGCGACGCACAACAGGCTGGATAGCGCCGCAATGACAAAGCTGTTGGCGTAGTAGCGTCCGAACGAACGCCGGGTAAACAATTCCCTGTAATTGTCAAGCGTCGCGGATCGGGGCCAGATCGTGGGCGGGATGCTGGCAAGCTCGCCGGGTGTTTTTAACGAGGAAAGCACATGCCAGGCGATCGGCGCTGCCGCAAGCACGCAGAACGCTACGATAAGAATCTTAGCTAAGGTGCGCATATTGCCTCAGAAGCAGCCGGTACAACAGGTAAGCGGCGGCGGCCAAAATAATGACGACGGCTCCGACCTGCGCGGAGCCGTAGCCGATGTCCAGATAGCGCATGTACGTCTGATACGAGTAGACAGACACCGTCTCGGTAGAGCCTCCGGGGCCGCCTCCCGTCATCACGTACACCAGATCGAAGATTGCAAAACCTTGAATCAGCCGGAATACTAGCGCGATGAACACGAAGGGCAGCAAAAACGGCCAGGTAACATGGCGGAATTTTGACCAAGCCCCGCCGCCGTCCATTTCCACGGCTTCGTACAGTTCCCGCGGCACATTCTGCATGCCCGCGAGCAGCACGAGAAAGACGAACGGCGTGGTTTTCCAGACGTCGGCGATAATGATGGACGCCATCGCGCTGACCGGCGAGGCCAGCCAGGCGATGGGCGTTTGGACGATATGCGCGCGGAGGAGCAGCGCGTTGAGTACGCCGTATTGATCGTTGAAAATCCAGGCCCAAAGTACCGCGACGATGGCCGTCGGAAGCGTCCAGGGAGCCAGGAAAATCGCTCGGATCAGACTTCTGCCCCGAATGAAAGTCTCCGCCGCCAGCGCCAGCAGCAGCCCGAGAGCAAATTCCAGAGCGACGGAGAGCACCGTGAACGTTGTGGTGACCCACAGGGCATTGTGGAACCGGGAATCCGCGATCAGGCGGCGGTAGTTCTGCAGCCCGGCAAATTCGGAGTGAAACCCCGTGGCCAAATTCGTCCTCGTGAAGCTCAGGAAGGCCGTGCGGGCCATCGGGTAAACCACCACCAGGCCGAGCAACGCCGCCGCGGGCAGATAGAAAAATATTTCCAGGCTTCTTCCCCCGCGCTTCTGCATGGGATCTTTCACGATACGGATTCTTCCTATCTGGCTAAGAGCAGCGAAGTTTCCTTTGCCGCTTCCTTCACGGCCTGCTCACTGCTGACGCGGCCGGTGAGAGCCGCGCTGATCCAGCGCTGCAAAATGTCGGAGGCCTGCGCGTACTCCGGAATGGAAGGGCGCGGGCGGGCACCTTCCACCACCGGAAGCATTTCAGGG
>DATLTA010000224.1:0-9457 GCA_035533775.1 Candidatus Dormiibacterota bacterium
TCTATCCCTATATCGGCAGCCGCCACACCGTTTTTCTTGCGCCTTTTATCATCGCCTGCGTGAGCTATCTGCTGGCCGCCGTCTCCGGCAAGAAGCTTTGGGTTGGCCTGCTGGCAGTCGCGTTGCTGATGACCGTGGCGAACTCATTTGCCAGCCCCATAGATGAACTGGAGCTTTCCAGCGGGAACCATAGTCCCGCCGTCATGGCCGCCGCCGTGAATTATATGGAGCACACCATTCCGCGCGGCGATCTGATCCTGGTGGACTACCAGAGCAGCCTGCAACTCTCGTTTTATCTCTGCGGCCCGAAAAACATCATTCCCATCCAGGCTTTCCGCAATCAATATTTTGAATTCAGCTGCAACGGATACCCCGTCATTCCCCTACAGGCATGGAAATTGATCGCCCAAGGCTTCCCGCTGCAATTCGAAAAAATGGCGCGGGACCACGGCCTGCATCCGGGCGAAAAGGTCTGGGTCTACCAATCCGGGTGGGGGCCCAGCCTGGGGCCCGATCTGGCGGAAAAGTCGCCGAAGTTTCGCTGCCTGGCTCCAAAAAGTTTTGGCGGAACGGTCACGGTAACCCC
This sequence comes from Candidatus Dormiibacterota bacterium, assembly GCA_035533775.1. Classification (GTDB taxonomy): domain Bacteria; phylum Acidobacteriota; class Terriglobia; order Acidiferrales; family UBA7541; genus Palsa-360. Next base: position 587 of record DATLTA010000224.1, read on the forward strand.
GTTCGTTGTGGGGCCGGATTTCCTGCCGGCCCCGCCGTCGCAGGCCTGCCCGTAGGCGGCAAAACTGGGAACTCGCGCAGTGGCAGGCACTTTCCTGAAAATTTAGGAGCGCCTACGCGCTTGTTGCCTCCGGACGCGGCGCGCTAGAATGCTTGCGGTGGTGGGCCGGCCATTTCATCTTCGCGCCAGCGCTCCTCGCCAGTTTTTTCTCTCTTGCGCAACCGGAAAAGGAGCGCCTGATGCCCGCGTTTGCCGGTGTGGACTTCCTGGATTTCGATTCCCTACTCAACGACGAGGAACTGATGGCTCGCAGGACCGCGCGGCAGTTCGTCGATGAGCAGGTGCTTCCCATCATCGAAAAACACAATCGTGAAGCGACCTTCCCGAAGGAATTGATACCGGAGCTGGCCGGCCTGGGATTTTTCGGCGCCAACCTGGAAGGCTTCGGCTGCGCCGAAATGTCCAACGTGGCCTACGGCCTGGTGATGCAGGAACTGGAGCGCGGCGATTCCGGCTTGCGCAGCTTCGTTTCCGTGCAGAGCGCCCTGGTTATGTACCCTATCCACGCGTATGGCTCCCCCGAGCAGAAAAATAAGTGGCTGCCTCTGCTGCAGAGCGGAAAGGCATTGGGATGTTTCGGCCTCACCGAACCGCAATTCGGCTCAAACCCCGCGGGCATGCTGACGCGCGCCGAGCGCCGCGGCGACCGCACCGTGCTGAACGGCGAGAAGATGTGGATCACCAACGGCTCGATCGCCGACGTCGCCCTGGTGTGGGCCAGATGCGAGGACGGCAAGATTCGCGGCTTTCTGGTGGAAAAGGGCACGAAGGGTTTCAAGACCTGGGACGTACATGGGAAAATGTCCTTGCGCGCTTCGGTGACGTCGGGGCTGGCGATGACGGATTGCGAAATTCCGGCAGAAAACACGCTGCCCGGCGTGGCGGGATTGAAAGGCCCACTCAGCTGCCTGTCGCAGGCGCGCTACGGCATCGGATGGGGCGCGATCGGCGCGGCCATGGCTTGCTACAGCACCGCGCTGGCCTACGCAAAAACAAGAAAACAGTTTCAGAATAAGCCGATTGCTTCCCACCAGCTCGTTCAGGATAAGCTGGTGTTCATGATCACGGAAATTTCAAAAGCGCAATTGCTGGCGCTGCATCTGGGCAGGCAAAAAGATCAGAACCGCCTGGAACCCGCGCGCATCTCCATGCTGAAAATGAACAATGTGTGGATGGCCATGGAAACGGCGCGCAAGGCGCGCGACATTCTGGGCGCCAACGGCATCGTCGACGATTACTGCATCATGCGCCACATGAATAATCTGGAAGCCGTCTACACGTACGAGGGCACGCATGACATTCATCGCCTGATCATCGGCGAGCAGATTACGGGCATTTCCGCCTACTATTGAAGCCCCAGGAGGGCCCGATGATTCGCAATCATGGCAATTCCGCATACGTTCTGCAGAGTGTCTGGCACATGGGTCTGCTCGCGTTTTTCCTGTTTGCCGTGGCCGTTGCGCCCGCCTCGGCGCAGGCCAAGCCGAAAATCCGCGCCATCACGGCATTTATCCGCCTGGATGCCGGCCAGTATGCTCAGCAGGTGGCGGATACGTTGGCCATGCTGCGCAATGCGCAGTCGCGCTATGAACTGGCCGGCTACCAAGTGCAATCCATCCGCATCACCACGCAGCCCTTCCCGGAATATACGCAAGGAATGTCGAAGCAGGCGGCGCTGGCGTTTTTTCACAATCTCGACGCTCTGGCAAAAAAAGAAAATGTCGTCATCAGCATTGGCCCCGCGTTGATGACGGACAATGACAACCCGGCACAGGCGGAGCTGCTCGGAGAGATTCTGGGGCTTACCAGCAACCTGTACGGCAGCGTGGTCGTTGCCGGAAGCGACGGCGTGCACTGGAAAAGCGTTCACGCAGCCGCGGAGATCATGAAATATCTCGAAGATCATTCCGATCACAGCCTGGGCAACTTCCGGTTCGCGGCGATCGCCAACGTGCCGGCCTACACGCCGTTTTATCCCTCTTCGTACCATCAGGGGCTGGGACACCAATTCGCCATCGCGCTACAATCGGCGAACGTGGTGGCTGCGGTGATGGCCGTGCAACGCGATCAGGGCGCCACGCGGCAGGCCCTGGTCGCCGAATTGGGAATGTACGCGCGCGCCGTGGAGGACATTGCGAACCAGATCGATCAGCAGACCGGATGGACGTACATGGGCATGGACCTTTCTCCCGCGCCCATGAAAGAAGCCTCCATCGCGGATGCCACGGCGGGTTTTACCGGTGGCCAGTTCGGCACCAGCGGAACGCTTACCGCGGTAGCCACGATCACCGCGGCGCTGGGCGACATTTCGGTGAAAAAAGTGGGATATTCGGGCGTAATGATGCCGGTGCTGGAAGACACGCGCCTGGCTCAACTCTGGGGACAGGGTGCGCTCTCCATGGATCAACTGCTCGCCTATTCGGCCGTGTGCGGCACGGGCCTCGACACGATTCCGTTGCCGGGCGACGTCAGCACGCAGCAACTCGAACGCATCATCGGCGACGTGGCGAATCTTTCGGCGAAATTATCCAAGCCATTGAGCGCGCGCCTGCTGCCCATTGCCGGAGCCAAGCCCGGCGACCTGACTTCGCTTGACGATCCGAATCTGGTGAACACGGTCATTCAGCGGCTTCCGTAGCACTGCCGGACCGCAACTGTTTCGGATCAAGTAAGCTTCTTCAGACTGTTCCACTAGGCGCTCCGCACCGCTTGGTTTAGGATAGGGTGCATGCAGTTTGCCGCATCGCGCGCGTGAAGCGTGTCCGGCCACGCGCCAGATTCGGAATTACGCGGGGTTTCCAGCGACGCTGCGGACAGGCATGTGCTCCAATCTGGAATGCCGCCAGGGCCGGTGGCTCTACAAAAACGGCCCAAGATCAACCGGGAGATCCGATGGAAATCGAACTCAGTTTGGAATTTTTGCGCGTTGTCGAGCAGGCGGCCATTGAATCGGCCAAAACGATGGGGCTGGGCGACGGCCACAAAGCCGACCAAGCAGCGGTCGAAGCCATGCGCAAGGTGATGGACGAGGTGCCCATGGACGGCACGATCGTCATTGGCGAAGGCGAGCGCGACGCCGCCCCCATGCTTTTCATCGGTGAAAAAGTTGGCGCGGCTCAGCACGTCCGTGGCTTTAACTTCCCCGCCGTGGATATCGCCGTCGATCCCCTGGAAGGCACCAACCTGTGCGCCACGGGCGCTCCGGGATCGATCACGGTACTGGCGGCGAGCGAAAAAGGCGGCCTGTTGCACGCCCCCGATCTGTACATGGAAAAAATTGTCGTGGGTCCGTCCTGCAAGGGCGCCGTGGACCTGGATGCGCCCCCCGCCGACAATCTGCGCGCCATCGCCAAGCGCCTGGATCGCGACGTGGAAGACCTGGTCGTGATTGTGCTCGACCGGCCGCGGCACGAGAAACTGATCTCGCAAATCCGCGCCACCGGCGCGCGCATCCGCCTGATCGGCGACGGAGACCTTTCGGCCGGCATCGCCGCAGCCGTCATCGGCACCGGCGTGCACGCCGTGATGGGCATCGGCGGCGCGCCCGAAGGCGTGCTGACTGCAGCGGCGCTTCGCTGCCTGAACGGGGAAATCCAGGCGCGACTGATGGTGTCCAAGCCCGAGCACGAGGAGCGTATAGAAAAAATGGGCATCAAGGACAGCAAGCTGATCTATCAGACCGAGGACCTGGCCCCGGGCAAGAAAATTATTTTTGCTTGCACGGGCGTGACGGACGGGAACCTGCTGCGCGGGGTGCGCTTCTTCGGCGAAGGCATCCGCACGCAGTCGCTCATCCTCACGCTGGAGGAGCGGCAGGTACGCTTCGTCGATACGGTGACGCTCGATAAACGGCCCGACGTGAAAGTGCGTTTCTCCTAGACTTCGTTTATGACTGCTCCGCAGGACTTGCGGACTGCCCGGCTTCTGCTGCGTTCATTCGAGCGCGGAGACGTGCCCCTCATGGTGCGCCTGGCCGGAGCGCGCGATATCGCCGCCACCACTACTAACATCCCTCATCCCTACACCGAAGCCGATGCGCGCATGTTCCTGGCGCACTCCATTGAAGATTTTCGGAACGATCGAGCGGTCCATTTCGCCGTTACCGTGCCGCCGAGCCGCAACCTCTGCGGCGCCGTGGGGCTGTTTCTCGCGCCGCAGCATCAGCGCGCCGAACTCGGCTACTGGATCGGCAAACCATTTTGGGGAAAAGGAATTGCCACTGAAGCGGCTACCGCAGTGGTGACTTTCGGCTTTGGCGTTCTGGCGTTGCATCGAATCCACGCCTCCCATTTCACGGGAAATGCGGCTTCGCAACGCGTCCTGGAAAAGATAGGAATGCTCCATGAGGGGCGGGCCCGGCAACACCTGTTGAAGTGGGACCAGTGGATTGACGTGGAAAACTACGGCGTACTGGCAACGGAATTTCGCGCCACGAAGTGAGCGCTTCGGGCGCGGACCGTTCCTGTTTCCCTATCCGCCGGAGCAAAGCCCGCATGGCAAGGCGGAACGCACGCCCCCCGGCCGGGGGCGTGCGCGCCGTCTTGCTCAATTTTCTTTCAGACCCGCTACCGGTGGCCCATCGCGGATGGATGCATCCGCCGCGCCAGTTGCTCCATACGAGCGGGCTGGGGCTGTGCTAGCGAACGCACCAGTCCATTGCCATTGCCGTAGGAGACATGGTCGCTGATCGCGGCCAGACGCTTCAAAATCGATTGCCACTGTTCCCAGTCGAGCTGTCGCAGGAACGGCCGCAACCCCTGGATGAACGGGTCCTCCAGAAGCGCTTCGCCATTCGTTTCGGGGACGAAGAAACGGTTCAAGCCAACGCCAAGTGCTTCGGAAATCTTTTCGAGCGTTCCGAGGCTGGGCGTCATCTGCCCGCTTTCGATCCGAGACAGGTACGACCGGGATACCCGCGAGCGCGCCTGGAGCTGGCTCTGCGTCATCCCGCGCGATTCGCGCAACTGCCGGATACGCTGCCCTATGTTCTCCACTGTCTCGCGGTTCGGCCATTTCTCGAAGAGTTGCCGGTCGTCGCCCGGAAGCTCCTGTGGCTCCGGAGGGGGAATCAAAAATTCCACCTTCGGGGGCAGCAAGTGCAGGCACCGGCGGCAATTCCCCGTGCGGGTGCGATACTGCACAAGCCCGCAGGTCTTACAACGTATGACTTCGCGGTCCAGGTCCACGTCCATGTTGGCCTTGTTACCGTTTGTTCCGTTCATTCCATTCATACTAGTTTGTTCCGACACCGGTACTCCTCGCAGACTATTCCGGCATGCGGATGAGAGGAACTACGATCGGGGGGAAGGCAGAAGCTGGCGCGACCGACATATTGCGGGTATCCGCTTCCGGTGTCAAGGCTTTTTTCTACATTCGATGAATAAATCGGCAAATCATGGAAACTCTTTAGGACTTCAGGCAAAAATTTGGCCTGGGCTGCTGCGTGTCACCCCTAAAAATCTTCCAGAATGAAGCTTCCTTTCAGTCTGAATCGAATGTTGGATCATGTCTGTCCAGAATTGCACGCTTTGGCCGTGGCTCATCCGGCAGGGCTGCTCAGCCTCGCTCCGCGGATTGTTCCAGGCAAGCCTGCCCCGCTGCTTTTTTTCCTCAAGTTTCCTCAGGTTCCCTCAGGAAGGCCCGGCCGAACAACCCGCCCGGACAGCCAGGATTGAGGTATCCTTTCCGGTGACATCTATGCGATAGGAGGGGGGAGAATCCATGTTGACACGAGACGACGCCTGGACTTTGCTGTGCGAGTACACGCAAAACGAAAGTCTGCGCAAGCACGCCCTGGCCGTCGAAGCCTGCGTCCGCGCCTATGCGCGCAAAAGCGGCGCCGATGAGGAACTTTGGGGCATTACCGCGCTGCTGCACGACTTCGACTACGAGCGCTGGCCCAACGACGCGCACAGCCCCACCGAAGAACATCCCGCGGGCGGATCGGCGATCCTGCGCGAGCGAGGCTATCCGGAAGAAATGATTCGCGCCATCCTGTCGCACGCCCATTACTGCGGAGTCTCGCGCGAGACCCCGCTAGAACACACATTGTTTGCCTGCGACGAACTCGCCGGCTTCCTCACGGCGTGCTCGCTGGTCAAGCCCAGCAAGAGCATCTTCGAGGTCGAGCCCGATTCGGTGAAGCGCAAGCTGAAGGACAAAGCGTTCGCGCGCGGCGTCAATCGCGACGACGTCCGCAAGGGCGCTGAGGAACTTGGCATCCCTCTCGAGGAACACATCGCATTCTGCGTTGCCGCCATGCGCGGTGTCGCGGACGCAATCGGCCTGCGCGGCAATCAAGCCGCCAGCGCCTGAAGAGTAGAACAGGCTTCAGCCTGTTCTACTGGAGGCCCACAGCAATCTCCGGGGGCCTTTTGCGGCCGGTCAGCGGACTGCTATGATAGTGAAGATATAAAAAGAGGCTATGCAGATCTCTCCCATCACGCGGCGCAAGACCTACGGCGTCAAAGTCGGCCCCTACCAGGTCGGCGGAGGCGCGCCGGTCGTCGTGCAATCGATGACCAACACGGATACCGCAGACATTGCGGGAACCGTGGCGCAGTGCAAGGAGCTGGCCGACGCCGGATCGGAACTGGTCCGCATTACGGTGAATATGCCGGAATCGGCGGCGGCGGTCGCTGAAATCGTGTCGCGGCTGCGCGACCTGGGGTGCACGGCGCCCATCATCGGCGACTTCCACTACAACGGCCACGTCCTGCTCACCAAATATCCCGATTGCGCGCGGGCGCTGGACAAATACCGCATCAACCCCGGAAACGTGGGCGCGGGCAAGCGGCGCGACGAGCAGTTCGCCACCATCTGCAAGGTGGCGGTCGACAACGGCAAGCCCGTGCGCATCGGCGTCAATGGCGGCTCGCTCAACCAGGAACTGGTCATGCGCAGGATGCAGGAAAACACCGACCGCGACCTGGGCCTCGATTCCGATGAGATCATCAACCACTGCATGGTCCAGTCCGCGATCGAGTCCACCGAACTGGCTCTGGAATGCGGCCTGCGCCACGACCAGATCATTATCTCCTGCAAACTTTCCAAGCCGCAGAACCTTATCCGCGTCTATCGCGACCTGGCGCGCAAGACCGAACAGCCGCTGCACCTGGGCCTTACCGAAGCGGGCATGGGCACCAAAGGCACTGTCTGGTCCGCGGCGGCCATCGGCATTCTGTTGCAGGAAGGCATCGGCGACACGATACGTGTTTCGCTCACGCCTCGCCCGGGCGGCGACCGCCGCGAGGAAGTTTACGCCGCGTGCGAACTGCTGCAGGCGCTCGGCCTGCGGTCTTTCTCGCCCAGCGTGACGGCCTGCCCCGGCTGCGGGCGCACCACCAGCACCACGTTTCAGGAGCTGGCCGAGAAAATTCAGGCCTACATCCGCGACAGCATGCCGCAATGGAAGCAGCAGTACGAAGGCGTTGAGGAAATGACGCTCGCCGTGATGGGCTGCATCGTCAACGGCCCGGGCGAATCCAAAGCCGCCAACATCGGCATCAGCCTTCCCGGCACCGGAGAAGAACCCAGCTGCCCGGTCTACATCGACGGCCAGAAATTCGTCACCCTGCACGGCAACTACGACGAACTATCCGCCGCGTTCCGCAAACTGGTTGACGATTATATTCAGGCGAAGTACGAACCCCGCTCCTCCGCGCCTGCCGCAGTCTCTACCAACCGCCCTGAAAAATTAAATCGTAATTTCACTATCTGATACAAAATCCAACTAAATCCCTTTGCCAGCCATCCGATAGCGTGAAATTCAATACTCTGGAGTTCGCTGATTTTGGCCCATTTTGTGCCGATTATAGTGACAATTTGGTGACTGTCGAGGAGTTCAACAGATCGCAGGCATGACTGTCACAGACTCATATTCAGCTCCAATGATGCACTTCTCATTTAGCACTACCACTTCGGCACAAGTCCAAGGAAGCCCCTCTTAGTGGAATGTGATCCACGCCTTCATTGACGCAATTTCCCACATGACGATAAGTCCGTTTCTCAGGACTTGGCTTGTGAATCATCCTCACCGTTGAGTGACGGAATCCCTTTGGCGTTGGCTTTACCCCGGTCTGTCACGTAATACCACAGCTCGTCAAGCCGACTAGGGTCGAATGCAACTTTAACAGCGTATGGCTGGCGAGTTGAAAGTTTATAGGCGTCCACAAAACCCTCAACAATGACCGTTGCGAGAACAGCAGCCACTTCAGCCTCGTTCGCCGCCCTTCCCTTCGCATCCATGAGTGGCTTGATGTCCTTCATGATGATTTCGAAACTCTCATAATCGTCCGAAACGATGCTTATGATGCAATCCCTGATGAAAGCAGTTTTATCTGCATCTCGCTCCAAACTGAATCCGAGGACTCCACAAAAATCATCGAAGCAGCGTGGGCAAAGCCATTGCCATGTAAATCCATCCAGCACCGGTTGCGAAATGGGGTGCTTCCCTTGTTGCCGTGCTTGGGTGATGAATTCCGGTTCCGGTGTCGGTTCGTAGGGCTTGGCGCTTACGTAGCCTTCGTGGTGAATGTCCGTGTCATCAATTTCAGCGAATTTTGCCCAACAACCGTTGCAGTGGTCGTGGTCCCAATCAATCGTCGGAGCTCTGTACTTGGCGTAGCGAAATACCGCCCCTTGCAGATGCTTTACGTTTTCATACCGCCAATCTGCGATTGAGTTCATTGCTCGTATATAGCATGGAAACTGGAAGCACGCTTCTCAGTTTGCGTCTCCCGGGGGGCCAAGTCCCGAGAAGTCGTCTTCTCGGATTGTGGCTTTTCGGACACCTTCGCCGCTCGCTCTCCG
>DATLTA010000225.1:0-9551 GCA_035533775.1 Candidatus Dormiibacterota bacterium
TCCGCTGCCGAGGAATCTCTGTCCCAGCTCGAACAGCAGAAAATTCCCTGGGTCATCATCACCTCGCGCACACGCGCGGAAATCGAGCCGTTGCGCCGCAAGCTCCAGCATGGCCAGCCCTTTATTACAGAAAGCGGCGGAGGTATTTTTTTTCCCGACGGTTATTTTAACGTGAAAATTCCGGGCGCCGTGCGGAACGGGCGTTACCTCTGCATCGCTCAGGGCCTTCCCTATGAAGAAGTCTGCACCGCGCTCGACGACATCGCCGGGGAATGCGGCGTCGGCGTCGCCGGTTTCCATCATATGAGCCCGCGAGAGGTTGCCGACAATCTTGGGTTGCGGCCCCGCGACGCCGAACTTGCGCGCAACCGGGACTTTGACGAGCCTTTCTTCTTTACTTCCGCCGACGAACCCGCGATCGCGCGTTTCGTGGAAACAGCCAACCAACATGGTTTCAAAGTGCGGCGTGGGGGGGCGTTCTGGCACTTCTCCGCGGGGTGCGACCCAGCGCGCGCGGTCCGCTCTGTCACGCAGTTGTTTCGGGAAGCCACTCATACCAAGATGCAGGCCGTGGGGATTGCCGCCAACGCCGAAGACATTGCCTGGCTCCGAGCAGTGGATCACGCGATCCTGCTTCCTGGCGGAGATGCGGATTCCGATCCCGCACAAGTAGGGTCAACCAAGGGTATGACGGCCGGTGACACGCCCGGACCAGCCGGTTGGAACGCAGCTATCCTGAACATTATCAGCTAGTTCCAGTACTCCCATTACTCCAAGCAATTTCCCACTGTGGCCATCCGTAGAGATATTTTTGCCCAACTCCCGGGCATTTTGCGCTGGCTCGAATCAGTAAAATGGCAATGCCTCCAATAAAATCATTGGCTTACGCGGTGCCTGGTTCCTCCGCCGCCTTGGCCCTGCGATTGCCATAGTGTTGGCATGGAGCAGCAGCTTGACAATAAATTTCGCGCTGTCTACCTGAGACACCTAAGACAGGGAAGCTCTGCATAAAACTCTGCATAAGAGGAGAGATTTCAATGATTCAAGCGCTTCGCAGTCTTAAAGTGCCCGCCAGCGAGTCTCAACTTGGGGTTGCACTGGCCGTGGCGGCCGCCGCTATGGGCCTGATGCTTTGGGCCATCATCTGGCAGTCGAACCTTATCGTATACCAGCGCGACGTGATCCGATGGTTGTGGACCGTCCACTTAGGCGGATAAGTTCCTTCTGGTTTCTGGAATGATCTGAACCGGTTTGTACTTTTTCCCTCCCGGGGGGAATGAGCGCGGGCGGCACGAAGCATGTGCCGCCCGATTTTTTCTTCTTCTGATCGGAATGCCCGGTTCGCCCGCTGCCGCTGCGATTGAAACGGGTGGAAACGGGTCTCCATACTTCGCAGAAGATCGCTAAAAACGGGAACGGGGAGCCTGGCGGCTCCCCGTTCCAGCACTTTTATTTTTTCCGTCGCGGCGCAGATTTTGCGACCCCAGCGGAACGCACCGCATGCGCGGTGTGATGTCATCTGTCAGTGTTCTAAGCCCGGTGGAGTCATCCTCACCTCCGTGGCTATTCGAACCACACTTCCCTTGTACTCTCGCGATTCGTATTTGGCAATAGCCCTTGCCCCATTTTCAGCCGGACGCAAATGCAATTGCATGCGCAGGAAAAAATGCAAGGTTCCGCGAAACAATGCGCGGAAGCCGGCAAAAAAAGCTTACTTGACGAACAGGCCTTCGCGCAGCTGATCGCGCCCCACGAAAGTTTTCGACGAGCGGAACCTGCTGAACAGATTGGAAATTTCGCGGTTTTGAAACACACGTTGCGGAACAAACGCGCAGGAAGCGGGGACCAGTTCCAGGTTTTGGGCGTCCAGCACGCGATAACGATGAAAAAATTCCGGCTTGCGCGTGTGAAAAATTCCTAAGACCACGCCGCCGTCCCGAACCATCGAGGTCACGCGCGCCGCAACTCTGGTCATCAACTCATTATCGAGATAGTCCAGAAGGTCCCACAGGAGGACTGCATCGAATGTGCCTTCCGGATATTGCAATGTGGATTCCAGAAAGCGTTCCGCGCGCGCCGCAGGCGCCATATCGGAGCGGTCCGCATCCGGCGCGAGCTCCTTCTTCTTCTGGTCTTCTTCGTCCAGGAAGTCCTTCCAAGTCGTCAGCAGATCGTCGGTATAAACCTTGAAGCCGCGCTCGATAAAAAACGTGATCGTTGTCTGCCATGCGGGACCCAAATCCAGCAAATGGCCGCGCTCGACTCCATCGAGCTGCCACAAAAATTCCTTGAGCCCGTTGGATGAGCGTCCCGAGTGGGACACATCTCTGGACACCGCCCGGGAACTGTTCATCCTGGCAACGGCGACCGCCGCAGCCGCTTGCGCCGAGCCGGACGTCGAACTGCTGGAGTGCGTCTGGGAATTCTGCCCGGCGCGTAATTTACTGAAAAAACCCATCTTAGTGAGTTACCTCGCCGCCCGCCTTCATGGCCACGGTCTGTGGCACGGCAGGAACCGTTACGGAGGCTTTTGCGGGAGCGCGAAAGTTGCGTGATTCATCCGCGCGGGCAATCTCCACTTTGCTGTGAATCTGCGCGCCCTCTTCGATGGCGATGCGGACGGTCGAAATGTCGCCGCGAATTTCTCCGGTACGGCCAATTTCCACGCGCTCGCGGCCGCGCACGGTTCCCTTCACTTTTCCTCGCACGATCACTTCGCGCGCGTCCACATCCGCCGAAATCTTGCCGTGCGGCCCGATGGTGACTCGGCCATCGGCGAGATGGATCGTACCCTGCACTTCTCCATCGATATATAAGTCTTCGCTGCCGGTGATATCACCTTTAATGACCAGCGTGGAAGTCACGACCCCGCCGGAAGGCTGCACGACTTCCGCGGTCATTCCCGCCACGCTGCGAGCCGGGGGCTCTACGCGGGGTGCCGATGATGGAACCTGGTTCGTGGGTGAAACGGGTTTAGGATCTTCTGATTTACGCCACATGGATTTCTCCCCCAACCGAAACTCCGTGGCTACATGGCTGGGGTAGTCTCAAAGCAGCCCGGAGAGGACGGTAGAATGCGGACTATAGTACAGCGGGCCAAGCCTGTAAACCGGGTGTGTTTCCAATCAGATACGGGCCAGTTGCCTGAGTCATATGACGATCCGGTATAACCCCGGGGGGCACGGGCATCCCGACCAGTGCCGCGGCGCCGTTTGCCGACGAGCCCTTGTTTCGCAGCTCCCATCGCGCGACGGCGTAGCCCAGCAATTCGTTCAGGAAAAGCTTTTGTCCCAGGCGCGTTTCCCACCAGCGCGTGGGATCAAAATCGGAGTCGCGCGCGCCGCTGACCTGCACATTCACGCTCGCGGGCAGCACGCGCTGAAAAATAAAGCGGGCGCGCCGGGCATGGTAGTTGGAGGTGACGATCAGAATGCGCTTCCAGCCGCGGCCGGCGATCAATCCCGCGAGCGCCTCCGCCTCCTGCCGGGTATTTCTGGCGCGGTGCGAAAACTCCACGATGGAAGCCTCCGGCACGCCGAACGATTTCAGGTCCGCGGCCATGATTTCGGCGAGACTGATTTTAGGGCGCAACATCCGGCCGCTGGCGACCACGACCGGCGCCAGGCCCTCCCGATACAGTTCCGCGGCGTGAAACGCGCGATCGCCCGCGTAATTGTCATCTCCCAGGACGATGATGGCATCGGCCTGCGTGACGGGATCATTCACCATCCAGAACTCCCCCGCAAAACGCATCAGCGGATGCCGGAGAACGTAGACAAACGCGAGAAATGCAAAGCAGACCAGCAAAAACAGCAGGCGAAAAAAGATGCCGCCCTGTTCGGGGCGTCTCACGAGCTCGGATCCAGCTTGCGCAGGTGTTCGGCCGCTTCTTCGGGCAGGAACGCGTTGAAATACACTTCCTTGATGCTGTAGGACTTGCTTCGCGTTTCCACGATAGGCAGGATTTCGATGTGCCAGTGATAATCATCCGCGATCGTTTTCCAATAGGAAGAAGAAGCTTCTCCCTTGGGATGAATGATATTGGGCGAGGAATGCACCACCAGATGGTAGGCGGGCGCAACCTGGCGGATGCGCCGGAGAATACGCCGCAACAGCGCCGCCACATCGCGCCGGTTGGCATCGGGGCGTGGCCGCTCAAACAGGTGATTATGTTTGCGATCCAGCAGCCACACCTCGTACGGGACGCGCGAGGCGTAGGGACACAGCGCGACGTAATTCCCCTGCGTACCCACGATGCGCTTTCCCTGGCGCTCCTCCTGCTTCACGATGTCGCAAAATACGCAGCGCTCCTTTTCCTTGTACCATTCCCGCGCCGCGCGCAGCTCATACAGGAGCCTGCGGGGAACAAACGTCGTCGCTGTGATCTGCGAATGCGCGTGCGACCCTTCCTGGCCCGCCAGCGAGCCATAATTCTTGTAGACGGAAACGTATTTGAACCGGCGGTCGCGCTTCAGATCCTCGATCCGCTGCTTCCAGGCCTCCATCACCATCACAATCTGGTCTTCGCTCAAGTCCTCGAGCCTTTGGTCGTGTTGCGGCGTCTCAATCACGATTTCGTCGGCGCCGACCGGTTGCATCATGTCGTACATACCGTCGGCGCGGCGCCCGGGATCGCCCTCGACGCGGTAAAGCGGGTCCGGATGCGGCAGAACCATGACTTGCCACGGCCCTTGCGGAGGAAGACGCAACAACGCGGGCTTGGAATCGACTTTTGCAGGGCAAAATGGACAGCCGCCCGAGGTCTCGCAGGTGTCTTCCCTGTGCCCCACGACCACCCAACTGCGCGTAATGGGATCTTTACGAAGTTCCATGGGCGAATTTTATGTCAGCGCGGCCGATTACAGAAGAGATCATTGTGCCCCATGCGGTTTTCAGAATTGCCGGCGGATGAGCATGGGAATTTAAGTTGCAGGGGAAAAGGGAATACGCTTGCGCGGAAATACATCCGGCCGCGGGGAATTACCGCGTGTACCGGGCGGGCGTGGGCCCTTCTTCGAGGTGGTGACGGTCCCAGATCGCGCCTTCGCGGGTGTAGGAAGCCAACTCGAAATCCTGGGTCAGCTCCAGGCAATCGGTCGGGCAGGCATCCTCGCACAGCCCGCAGAACATGCAGCGCGAAGTGTCGAAGGTAAACGTGGTGAGCACTTTGCGGCGCGTGGCGTCATCGCGTTGCCAGCCGACCACGATCAGATTTTCCGGGCACGCCAGCGCGCACAGATTGCACGCGATGCAAAGCGTCTCACCCGTTTCCGGATTCATGTTCAGGCGCGGCGCCCCGCGATACCGCTCGGCCACCATGGGCCGCTCAAGCGGATACTGCTCGGTGTAAATGTTCTTCGGATGCTGCGTGCGGAACGTCAGAAGCATCCCGTTCCAGAAATCCGCCAGAAACAGCCGCTTGAAGAAAGAATTCATGGCGCTAGTCTGTCGAGGACGAACGATAAAGTCAACCAGCGGACTGCAGACATGCGCGGGCGGCAATCGTTTATCCCGGTGGATTGAGTGGGACAGGCTTTAGCCTGTCGGGGTTGCTTTTGCGGTTAGATTGGAAAGGCAAAAAACAAAAACACACAGGCTGAAGCCTGTGCTACTTAATTTCACCTGAGCCTCCCGCCAAAAGGCGCATCGGATTGTGTCTATGGAAACCGGCCGGGCACGAATCCTGCGGGCAACAGTGCCGCGGTTGCAATACTAGTGATAAAATCCCGGAACGATGAATTCAGCCAGTTCACGGCCGCAGCTGCAGATTCGCCAAGCGATCGAAGACGACGCCGCGTCCATGTGCGAAATTTTCAACGAGGCCGTGCAGGATCGGTTCGAAACATTTGAATCCGACCCGCGTTCGGTGGACGATCAGCGATTGCTGATTGCCGCCGCCGAGCAGGACCCGAAACATCCCATCCTGGTCGCCGAGGTGCGCAACTGGATTGCGGGCTGGGCCGCGCTGGTTCCCTACGACAGCCGGATTTCCCTGGACGATATCGGTGAAGTATCCATCTATGTGCGCCGGTCCTTTCGCAGCTATGGCGTGGGGCGGCAACTGATGCGCGAAATTCAGGAAGCCGCAAAAAAACTGGGATACAGAAAACTCATCGGGCGAATCCTGGTGGCCAACCACGATGGACTGCTGTTGTGCCGCGCGACAGGCTGGCGCGAGGTGGGCCGCCATCTGGCGCACGCACGGTTGAACGACACCCTGCAGGATGTGATTCTGGCGGAGTTCCTGATTCCCTCCGAGACCGTGCCGCAGACGTGACCGATTCCGAATACATGCACCTGGCCATCGACCAGGCGCGAGCCGCCGCGCTGCGGGGAGAAGTCCCTGTGGGAGCGCTGATTGTGCTGGAAGACCGTATCCTGTCCGCCGCCGGCAATCGCACCATCACGGATTGCGATCCCACGGCGCATGCGGAGATCGTGGCCCTGCGCGAGGCAGCGCACAGGCTCGGCAACCATCGCCTCACGGGAGCGGCGCTCTACGTAACCATCGAGCCGTGCGCCATGTGCGCCGGAGGGCTGATTCAGGCCCGCATCGCGCGGCTCGTCTATGGAGCCGACGACGCCAAGGGCGGCGCCATACGCACCTGCATGCAGGTGCTCGACGCCCCCGCGCTCAATCATCGCGTGGAAGTTACCCGGGGAGTTCTTGCGGAAGAGTCCATACAGCTGCTGCAGTCGTTTTTTTCCTCGCGCCGCTGAATAGGTTCAGCTTGGACAGGCTTCAGCCTGTCCTAATGGTCCTGATTCCCCGCATTCATCTTCCACAGCATCTGCCGCAGGATACCCAACCAGATCACGGCGTCGCGCTTGGGCAGATTCAGGCGGCGGACGAGCCGCCGGATTCTCTCGTCGGCGTCGGTAACGCGCCGCCGGGTCAAAAATCCACTGGTGTGCAGCGCTTCGAGCAGCAGCGCCGTGATGCGCTCGACTTCGCCCGACGCGGCAAGCTCCACTTGCTTTGGCGCACGCGCAAGCTTGACATCGCGTATCAGTTCATAAAGACAGACGGCCACAGCCTGCCCCAGATTCATGGAAATATTGTCATCGCACGTGGGAATGCGAATGAGCCAGTGACAGTGGCTCATGTCCTCGTTCGACAGCCCGAATTTCTCCGACCCAAACAGCAGCGCCACGTCGCCCGTCCCCAACCGTTTGCGAATCAGACGCGCCGCAGCCTCCGGGCGCCGCACCGCATGCTGCAATTCCCTGTTGCGAACGGCCGTGGTTCCCACAACCAGCGAGCAATCGGCCACCGCTTCGGCCACTGCTTTGTACACCTCGGCCTTGGCGAGGATGCCTGAGGCCCCCACGGCCGAGCGCGCCTCGCGAAACGATGGTTCAAATGGGTTCACCACGCGCAGAGAGCGGAATCCGAAGTTGCTCATGGCGCGGGCGGCTGCGCCAATGTTGAGAGGGTTGCGCGCAGATACCAGAACCACATGCAGACGGGCGAGTTGAGATGCAGCGGGCAACAGTTCCCTTTCCAGCGGATTTCGTGCACCGGCCTGGCCGGGGCATTCAGCGTAAAACTGCAGCCGGCACCGGTATTCTACGACAGGGACGCGGCGAGATGCTAAGTACCGAAGCGATTCATTCTGACCGGGAAGTTTCCAGCAATTCATTGGACTTTTGGCCCGCATGGGACTACCGTGGAGGTAGAGAGTCACCAGCTAGTCCGCAAGGGGGGGGACTCCCATGAATCGAAAATACGATATCTTCGAGAAATTCTCCGATGGTTCCTCGCTTTGGCGCGGTTGCGTTCTAGGATTGAAAAGCACACGCTCTCATTTGCAGGAATTGTCCGGAGAATCCGAAAACCAGTTCTATGCCATTGACATTTCCAGTGGAAAAACGATTCGTCCCGAGAAGGAGATGGATCTCAACGTTCCACGAAAATTTGAAAGACAACGTAAATCGGCAGTCGCATAGCAACCGCGTAACGTAACCTGGATGCGCAGCCCGGGTGTACAATCGTTTTCTGCGCGCTTAGCGCGAAGCATCCTTACATTCAATATTCCAATTCACCACCTCGAACGAAAACACTGGAATTTCTTACAAGCCTCGGGGGAATCCAGGCCATGAGCAGATTGAGCCTTCCTCCGGCAGACTCTTCCATGAGCCCCGGGTTCGGCGGCGTGTTGCCTGAGAAAGCACACGAACCGGATGCGTGTGGACATCCCCGGATGGTTCTCCTATCCTCGACTTGAAAATCGACTGGGGGAGTTCCTGTATTTTTCCGCCCGGTCAAAATTCTCAGGAGCGATTCAAATGCAGACCGCAGTGAAGGAATCCCGCTTAACACCCCGAGAGACGCTGTCTGAACCGGTACGCGTGCGTCCCTGCGATCCACAGTATCCGGAAGAAGTCTGCAGGACCATAAACGTATCGCGCAACGGCTTCTATTTCACAACCACCGCCGAGTACTATAGCGTCGGCATGAATGTCATCGTGTCGCTGAATTTCGGTCCCGACGATCCCATGCACCGCGAACAAATTGGCGACATCGTGCGCATGGAAAGGCTCGCGGAGGGCAAGTGGGGAGTGGCAATCCGCATCCTCATAAACGGCAATCCTGGAATCTATTCCGGCACATAACCCCTTCACCAAACTGCAAATGACCGGCCCTTCCAGTCCGTTTCGGCTCCGAAACACCTGCCTTGCGGAATCGAAATAACCACCCAACCGAATGGTTACGCATTATCAAGATGTTCAAAACCGAACAGCTATTGTGCTTCCTTCGGGCTATAAAGACTCTTCGCTCTCTTGGACACGGATTTTCGGCCCCAAACGAAGCCTGAGAGGGTGGCCCAACCTGAAAGGGTGGCCCGAAATGATCACTGAGGGAAGAGTCAACTTTTCGCCCGCGTTTTCCGAATGGTTCGGCAAACCGGTTGTTTTGCTTGTTGTTATCCGTCAATGCCATGTCCCAATGCCATGCTGGATCGTCAGCGAGTCTGGCGCAGCAGTGCGCGTCTGCATCCGGCCCGGATGGGAAATGGACGTCCGAAAAGAATTGATCCTCGCCGTGGAAGAAGACATGGTCGCCATGAATGCCCGTGTGAATTGAAGCTCCTGGTCTGGACCTCGACTTCTATGGGGTACATGGCCAACCTTGAGAAATGATTCCCACACGATCGTCGGCGGTGCGTCCAGGGATGCTTGTTACAATGCGGCGCCGTTTGAATTACCTCATAAGCAAATTCGGATAATTGGGTTCGTGGAAGGAAGCGGCCGGTTGTAAGGGCTGCAAGCCGAAAATTGCTTTCTAAGAGTCGTCCTGCGGGCGGCCTATAGTCTCTTGGTCCCAACGAAAACGATTTCACGGCCTGAGGCTGCGATGTAAATCTCTCACTCGCCTGGTACAAAACCCCATCAGGTCAAGGCGACACCTCGATGCTTTCCGTTACGTGCTGTTCCACGGACTCGTGCTTGGTGTATTAGTCAAGAGAGATCCCTGACAGGCTCGGAGGACGGAACGAGCTCGCGAACTCGTTCCGCAGGTGTTTTTCCTTTGAGTGCGAGATGTGGTC
>DATLTA010000226.1:0-10003 GCA_035533775.1 Candidatus Dormiibacterota bacterium
AAACAATATTACGGGTGGCAATAGCAACATCGGGCAGATCGATTCGAACGGGCTGTATCACGCCCCCCCGGTGGTTCCCTCTCCGTCAACCATCAGCGTCTCGGCCACATCGTTCGAAGATCAGAACGTGTCCGCCATTTCGACGGTAACGATTCTTCCGGCTCCCACAGTTACGATTTCTCCCACGACATTGACCATCACGTCGGGCACGGCAAATACGCAAACATTCACGTCCACGGTAACGGGCACAACGACCACCAATGTCGATTGGGAAGTCAACAACATCCTGGGCGGCAACTCGACATTCGGCACGATTTCCGCCGCGGGCGTTTACACGGCTCCCAAAACCCCGCCGATCGGCTCGACAGTCACGGTCACAGCCATTTCGCGTGACTTTCCGTTGTCCACGGCGAGCGCCACGGTAAAGATTGCCGGCTATTCGACCTCCTCCCTGCAGGGGCCGTTCGCCTTCACCGTGGCCGGACGAAATCTTTCCGGGAGTTCCGCAGGCCCTTTCTTTCGCGCGGGCAGCTTTGTAGCCGATGGCAGCGGCCACATGGACAGCGGCGTCGAAGACATCAATGATGCTTTGGGAGTAACCACAAATCCGGTTTCCTTCGCCGGCACATATACGGTCGGTCCGGATGGGCGCGGCACGATGGCATTCAACGACGGCCGGGCATCCACGCCCGTCTCATTCGATTTCGTCCTGGTGAACGGCACACAGCTGCAGATCACCGGGTTCGATGCAAGCGGCACTTCGTCCGGACAGGCAAATTTGCAGGACGTATCGAAATTCATCGGCGGCCTTTCGGGAAAGTACGTATTCGACTTCACCGGCGTGCACGGATCGAATGCCCTCTCCCAGATTGGTGAATTCACCACCGATGGCGCGGGAAATGTGACTGGCGGCATGGTGGATGTGAATGACGGCGGCGTGGTTACGCCTCAAGCCGCCATCACGGGCGGCGCGTATTCGGCATCGGCGGATTCTAATGGCCGGGGAACCATTACGCTGAACACGTTGAGCACGACGCTGCACTTCTCTTATTACCTAGTATCGCCGGGATTGGCGAAACTTGTGGAAACCGACGCCGCGCGGCAGGTTACGGGCGTGATTTCCCAGCAAGCTCCCAACACCGTCTTCGACGCCGCCTCCCTCAACGGAAACTACGCATTTCTGCTGGCCGGGTCCGGCGCAAGCACGTACGCGGCGGCGGGAAGTTTTTCCGCGGACGGAAACAGCCATGTTACTGCGGGTGAACTGGACGAAAACGCCGGCGGCACGCCCACGGCGAATCTCGTCATCAGCGGCTCCTACACGGTAGACGCGAATGGGCGGGGCACGGCGGCATTTACGGGAGGCCGGACGTACGTATTTTATCTTGGACCCTCCGGAACCGCCGTTTTCCAGGAAACCGATTCGATTCATTCGGGCGTCGCAATCGACGGAGCCTTTCAGGCGCAGCAGAATGCGTCGTTCGCGCAATCGCAAATTGCGGGCAACTACGCCTTCAGCACGGCCGGCCTTTCCGCTTCCTCCGTTGAAACAATCGCCGGCGAGTTGGCGGCAGACGGCGCGGGAGCCGTCCCATCGGGAGCTGTGGATATGAACACCGCCGGTACCCTTGCACCGGGCGTCGCAATTACGACGGGCTCTTATGCCGCATCATCCTCGGCGGAGCGCGGCACCCTTACACTGAGCCTGGCCACAAGCCCCACCGCGCAGACGCGCAATTTTGCCGTATACGTCGTGAGCGCCACGCAGGTTTTTCTGGTGGAAATCGACGCCAATCGGATCGCCGCCGGCTCTTTATTCAGGCAATTCTAGTGTGCTGTCCCGGAAATTCCTTCACGAAGTGGAACACGTCTTCAGGGGCTAAAGCCCCTTTGTTTTCAGCTTATTTTGTCAGGGCTGAAGCCCTGACCCAGAATCCGGAATTGCGACTCATTTCCGGGACAGCACACTAGGCGGGGGTTTCTGCATCGTCAAACCTGAAAAAATATTCCTGCGCCGCGCGCGCCCCGGCACTCGCCGATTTCGATAGGATCGAGATCATAAATATTGAGCTTCGAGCGCAAGGCGAATTGCCGGAAGGAATGGTTAAGTTCCGCGCAACAACTGCTCAACCCGCGCAACATCTTCCGGAACATCCACGCTGATCGAATCGTGAATGGTTTCCGCGACGCGAATCTTGTAGCCGTTTTCCATCCAGCGCAGTTGTTCCAGCTGTTCGATCCGTTCGAGGTCGCCCACCGGCAGCGTCGGAAAATCCAGCAGCGCGGCGCGGCGAAATCCGTACAGGCCGAGATGTTTCATATGCTGCACGTGCACGGGGGAGTTGCGGTCGCGCACCCAGGGAATGGGCGCGCGTGAAAAATAGAGCGCGTTGCCGTCAAAGTCGAGAACCACCTTCACGATATTCGGGTCCATGATGTCGGCAGGCCTGGCGATGGGAACCATGAGCGTCGCCACGGCAACGCTCTCGTCGGACTCGATGGCTTCGACGAGCGTGTCGATCGCTTCCGGCTCGACCAGCGGCTCATCTCCCTGCACGTTGATGAAAATCTCATCCTGGCCGCCGCCAATGGTGGCGGCAACTTCGGCAACGCGCTCGGTGCCGGAGCGATGTTCCGAGCGGGTCATGGCCGCTTCCCCGCCGAAGGCGGCCGCCGCCTGCACGATTCGCCCGTCATCGGTGGCGATGATGACCCTGGATATCTTCTGGGCCTGCCGCGCCCGTTCCCAGACGCGCTGGATCATGGGTTTCCCGGCAAGCGCAACCAGCGGCTTGCCCGGCAAGCGGGTGGCGGCGTAACGCGCGGGGATCACGGCAATGGCCATCACATTTTTCCTGTCTGCGCCGGCAAGGATACGCGCTGCGACGCGCGCGACGCAATGAAATCATGCTACCACACCGCGCAAACCTCCCGGCGCGGCGCGGCTTTACGCCAATCCACGCGCCTGCCGCACATCCAAAATCGATGGAATGGTTGAAATTTTCACCGAGCCTTGCAGAGCAGTTCGCCGGTGGTAGAATGAATCAAAGTTGGTTGCCGGAGTTGCCGGAAGCGCCCGGGCAGCGCCGGCGAAGGCAGGCAATGTGGTGATGGCGGGGCCAAGACCATTTTATCTGCGTTTCGCCGCTATCGTTGTGTGCGCACTGATCGCCTCCTCCTCGTATGGCCAGGCTCCGGGGCCCGTCAAGCCTCCCCCGCAGCCCCCCGACATGCAAGTCAAACCCGGCAAAGGGATCAACGTCGACGTCGATATGGCATTGGTCAATGTCACGGTGACCGACCCGCTGAACCGGCTGGTAACGGGCTTGGAGCGCAAGAATTTTCGGGTCTTTGAAGACGGCGTCGAACAGGAAGTGCTGACGATGTCGACCGAAGACGTTCCCATTTCCATCGGCCTGATTTTCGACATGAGCGGCAGCATGTCCGACAAGGTCGACAAGGCCAGACAGGCCGCCGTGCAATTCATGCGCACGGCAAACCCCCGCGATCAATTTTTTCTGGTGAGCTTCAACGATCGCGCCGAATTGACCAGCGGATTCACCACTAATGTGGACGAGCTGCAGAATCGCATGATGTTCACATCCTCACGCGGGCGCACCGCGCTGCTGGACGCCATCTATCTTGGACTCAGCCAAATGCGACGTGCACACAACGCCAAACGGGCCTTGCTCATCATATCTGACGGGGGCGATAATCATAGCCGTTACAGTGAGACCGACGTCAGGGATTTTCTGAAGGAGGCCGATTGCCAGTTGTATGCAATCGGCATTTACGATCCAATCGGCATGCGTGCCCGAACGGCAGAGGAACTCAACGGACCTTCCCTGCTTTCCGAGATGACGGAGATGAC
Organism: Candidatus Dormiibacterota bacterium; assembly: GCA_035533775.1. GTDB lineage: Bacteria > Acidobacteriota > Terriglobia > Acidiferrales > UBA7541 > Palsa-360. The sequence goes on from DATLTA010000226.1 coordinate 3,872, forward strand.
GGGAGGGCGAGTCTTCCCGGTCGCCAACATTGGCGAATTACCCGACATAGCCGAAAAGATCGGGATGGAGTTGCGAAATCAATATGTTTTGGGATACAGACCAAGCAACAAGCGACATAATGGCGCGTGGCGGAAAATCAAGGTCAAACTGCGGCCACCCAGAGGCCTCCCTCCCCTTAGTGTTTATGCAAAAACCGGCTACTACGCACCGACACAGTAGCCGCGGCCGCTTCACGGCATTTCTACTCACATTGTTTCTGGCAGGTGCGGGATTGTTTTTGGCGACGGCGGCGTCCGCGCAGCAGCAGGCGCCTATTTCGCCCTCCCAGCAGCCGGCGGCACCCAGCGTTCCCCCGCCGCAGCCCTCGCAAATCGATACGCAGGGATCGTACAAAATCAGGACGCAGGTGAGCCTGGTGGTCCTGCATGTGTCGGTGCTGAACGACCGCAGCGCATTCGTGCCGGGCTTGAAAGAGGAAGATTTCCACGTCTATGAAGACAAAGTCGAGCAGAAGCTTTCCGTATTCAAGCAAGAAGACGTGCCCGTGAGTTTCGGACTGGTCGTGGACAATAGCGGCAGCATGCGGGACAAACGCCCCCAGGTCAACGCCGCCGCGCTGACGTTCGTCAAGACTTCCAACCCGCAGGACGAAGGCTTCGTCGTCAACTTTAACGACGACTACTACCTCGACACCGAACACGACTTCACCAGCGACATCAATGAAATGAAAGCGGCGCTCGAACGCATTGACGCGCGCGGCAGCACGGCTCTTTACGACGCCGTGATCGGCTCGCTCGATCATCTAAAAAAAGGCAAACGCGACAAGAAAGTGATTCTCGTGGTGACCGACGGCGAGGATAACGCCAGCCGCCACACCCTCGAAAACGCGGTCGAGCAGGCGCAGCGCAGCAACGCCGTAATTTATGCGGTCGGCCTTTTCAGCGACGATGACATGAAGCACGACCACCGCGCCATGAAGAAGGCTCGCAGGGCGCTATCCGAACTGGCCGAAGCCACCGGCGGAATAGCTTTCTTCCCGGAAAATGTCGGCGACACCCAGGCAATCTGCACGCAGATCGCTCACGACATTCGCAACCAGTACACTCTGGCCTACTATCCCACCAACACGGCCCATGACGGCACCTTCCGGCAGGTGCATGTGGAGGTCACTCCCCCACGCGGAACCGGAAAATTGAGCGTGCGCACGCGCACCGGCTATTACGCCCCGCGCGCCCGGGCGTCTGGAAATTAGCGCGTTGTGGATCGCGTGCTGAAGCGGGACGCATGGTAGGACAGGCTTCAGCCTGTCTTGTTTTGATCTCTGCCAGCGCCACAAAATTCAAAAGAAGACAGGCTGAAGCCTGTCCTACTTAATTCCCGGAAATCATGGGCAAAAAACTTTTTCCGTGAGGAATCTGTGCGCCAAAATTTTCGGCGATGGTCTGGCCCATGTCCGCCAGCGTGTCCCGGATGCCGAGATTCACGCCGCGCTTCCCCGCCCGACTGCAGGTCAGGATGGGCACATATTCGCGCGAGTGATCCGTGGTCGGCCAAGCGGGGTCTGGGTCGCAACCATGATCGGCGGTAATCATCAGCAGATCGCCGGGCGCCATGGCTTTCAGCAGCGGCGCAAGAAGCAGATCAAATTCTTCCAGTGACCTGGCAAAACCTTCCACGTCTTTCCTGTGCCCGTAGAGCATGTCGAAATCCACGAGGTTGGCGAAGACGAGCCCGCTTTTCTGTTCGTCGAGCGTCGCGTGCAGCTTCCTCATGCCGTCGGCATTGTTTTTGGTCGTCACGTAGCGGTCGACGCCGCGGCCGTTGTAGATGTCGTGAATTTTTCCGATCCCGAAAATCGGCACATGGCGCGCCACCAGCACATCCATCAGCATGGGGTGCGGCGGCTCGACGGCATAGTCATGGCGGCGCTCGGTGCGGCGGAAATTTCCGGGCGCGCCGGTAAAGGGGCGGGCAATCACGCGGCCCACTTTGTGCGGACCATCGAGCATTTTTCTGGCGATTTCGCACATGCGGTACAGCTCGGCAATGGGGATCACGTCTTCATGCGCGGCGATCTGAAAAACGCTGTCGCCGGACGTATACACAATCGGAAAACCGGTTCGCAGGTGCTCCTCGCCCAGTTCCTTGATGATTTCGGTGCCGGAGGCGGGCTTATTGCCGAGCGTCTTGCGGCCGATGGCGCGTTCGAACTGCTCCATCAGGTCGCGCGGAAATCCCTGCTTATAGACGGGAAAGGCTTGCGGCAGCCAGATCCCCGCCATCTCCCAGTGGCCGGTGGTGGTGTCCTTCCCCGGGGAATGCGTGGCGCCCTTGCCATAGCAGCCCTCCGGGGCCACAGGAGGCGTCAGGTGCGCGAGCGGAGCGATATTGGCCAGACCCAGCCGGACCAGGTTTGGAAGCGCCAGCGGCCGCGATTGCGCGATGTGGCCGAGCGTGTCGCGTCCGACATCGTCATACTCCGACGCGTCGGGAAGGGCCCCGATGCCCACGCTGTCCAGAACGATCCAGATAATGCGTTCGAATGGTGCCATGGCCGCCTCGCAAAAAAGTATACAGCCTGGCAACGATGGGGCAAACAAATGCCCGTGACGCGCGCGGCCTGGCGGCCGGATTGCCCGTTTTCCAGCAGCAACGTATAATGGCAAGTTTAGACAGGCGTTTCCAAAGACGCTGAGAGCGGGCGCGCGTGCCCACAAGACAGGCAAGGCCCGCAAGACCATCGAAACAAGAGTGCGCGTCAGAGCAGGCCCAAACGGGACAGATCATGACGAAGCAAATCATCGGCGACCAGACAATCGCGGACACAGCCGTGGCCGCCTCCGAACGGGAAGCGATCCGTGTGCGTGGCGCGCGCGTCCACAATCTGAAGAACATCAGTTTCGACATTCCGCACAACGCCATCACGCTAGTCACGGGAGTTTCCGGGTCGGGCAAATCGAGCCTCGCGTTTGACACGATTTACGCGGAAGGACAGCGGCGGTACATCGAATCGCTTTCGGCTTACGCGCGGCAGTTCCTGGAGCGCATCGAAAAGCCCGACGTGGACGAAATCACAGGCATCGCGCCGGCCATCGCCATCAAGCAGAAAAACTCCACGCGAAACCCGCGCTCGACCGTCGCCACGGCCACAGAAATCTACGATTACCTCCGCCTGCTCTACGCGCGCGCGGGGCGAACATACTGCACGCAGTGCGGCAGCGAAGTCCGCAAAGACACCATGGACGAAATCGCCGCGCGCGTCCTGGCCTTGCCGGAGGGCCGAAGATTCTATGTCCTGTACACGCTCGACGTCCCCGCGCCGGCTCCGGCAACGGGCCGGAAAACCCCGCCAAAAAAGGAAGCTAAGCCTTCGCCGGAAACCGTGCGCCAGACCCTCACCGTCCTGCAGCGGCGAGGTTTTCAGCGACTGTATCAAGCGGGCCGCATGCACGAATTCTCTTCCCCGGAAACGCTGCTCGATATTGATTTCTCGCAGCCCGTCAGCGTGGTCGTGGATCGCCTGGCGATCGGTCCCGACATGCGCTCGCGGCTGGTGGATTCGGTGGAGATCTGTTACCGCGAAGGGCGCGGCGAAGCGATTTTGGAATTTGTTCCGGAAACGCCGGGGGGCGCGGCCGAGCGCATGGTGTTCAACGAGCGGTTCGAGTGCAAGACGTGCGGCGCCGTGTACCAGGAGCCGGAACCCCGCCTGTTTTCGTTCAACAGCCCCTACGGGGCGTGCCCGCGCTGCCAGGGATTCGGCAACACGGTCGATTTCGATATCAACCTGGTGATTCCCGACCGGAGCAAGTCCCTGAACGAAAGCGCGATCCAGCCCTGGACCAAGCCCAGGTTCCGCGCCCTGCTGCTGGAGATGAAACAGTTTGCCCGCGCCAAAAATATCCCGCTCGACGCTCCCTTCCGCAACCTCACCCCGGCGCAGCAAAACCTGGTGATCGAAGGCGAACCGAAATCCGGTTACAACGGCGTGAACGGATTTTTCAAGTGGCTGGAACGAAAGAAATACAAACTCCACGTGCGTGTTTTTCTGAGCCGGTACCGCGGATACGCCGTCTGCCCGGAATGCCACGGTGCGCGGCTGCGCGCGGAAGCGCGCGCGGTGCGCGTCTCGGGGAAATCCATCACGCAGGTTTGCGCAATGACGGTGGCGGAGGCCCGGCAGTTCGTGGAGAGCCTGGAATTGAGCGCCGGGCAGGCTGCCATCGCCGGCAAAATTCTCGAGGAAGTGCGGCAGCGCCTGTTGTTCCTCGACGAGGTGGGCCTGGAGTACCTGTCGCTCGATCGCCTGGCATCCACGCTATCCGGAGGCGAAGCGCAGCGCATTCAACTGGCCACTTCTCTCGGGTCGCATCTGGTGGGAGCGCTCTACGTCCTGGATGAGCCGTCGATCGGGCTGCACCCGCGCGATACGCACCGCCTGATCAACATCCTGAAAAGCCTGCGCGACCTCGGCAACACGATCCTGGTCGTCGAGCACGATCCGGACACGATTGCCGCCGCCGATTACGTGATCGATTTGGGTCCCGGAGCGGGCGAGCATGGCGGGAGCCTGCTGTTCGCCGGACCGCGCACCGAACTTGCCGGCAGCCGCGAATCGCTGACCGCGCGGTATCTGAACGGTGAATTGCGCATCCCCGTTCCGGCAATGCGGCGCAAGCCAAAAGGCCGGTTTTTGCGCTTTTATGGCGCGCGCTCGCATAACCTGCAAAATATCGATCTGATGATTCCTTTGCAGATGCTCGTGGCGATCACGGGAGTTTCGGGATCGGGCAAATCCACGCTGGTGCATGAGGTGATTTACAAGACGCTGGCGGCGCGCCGCGCGGGCGGCACGTTCAAGGAATTGTGCGATCGCGTCGAGGGCGATCAGCTGCTGGGAAATGTGGTCCTGGTCGATCAATCGCCGATCGGGCGCACGCCGCGGTCCAATCCTTCAACCTACCTGAAAGCGTTTGACGCGATCCGCGAAGTCTTCGCCGGCACGCCGGAAGCAAAAAAACGCGGCTACACGCCCGGCCATTTTTCCTTCAATATTCCCGGAGGGCGCTGCGAAGCGTGCCAGGGAGAAGGAATCGTCACGGTGGAAATGCAGTTTCTGGCCGACGTGGAGCTGATTTGCGAGGAATGCCGCGGGACGCGGTTCAAGAGCGGCGTTCTGGAAGTGCGCTATCATGACAAAAACGTGCATGAAGTGCTGCAACTCACGGTTCGCGAGGCTCTGGTCTTTTTTGCGGGCATCCCGAAAATCACTTCCAAGCTGAGGATTCTGGACGAAGTGGGACTCGGCTACCTGCGCCTGGGACAATCCGCGACGACGCTTTCCGGGGGCGAAGCGCAACGCCTGAAACTCGCAGCGCATCTCACCACGCACGCGAGCGAGGGCGTCTTGTACATCTTTGACGAACCCACCACCGGATTGCATTTCGACGATATTCAGAAACTGCTGACCGCGTTCCGCAAACTGATCGAAGGGGGCGCCTCGATTCTGGTCATCGAGCACAATCTCGACATCATCAAATCGGCAGACTGGATCATCGATCTGGGCCCGGAAGGCGGCGAGCGGGGCGGCCACGTGGTGGCCACGGGAACCCCCGAGCAGGTGGCGCGCAATTCGCGTTCGTACACGGGGAAATTCCTTGCGCGCGCGCTGCAGCAACCCAATCGCAAGACAAATCAAGATCGGACGGCGCAACGCCCCGCTCGTCCGTTAAAATCATCCCGATGAACCGCACACGCAGCCACAAAACGGTCCGGCATTTCCACGGGATGCTGGCCGTGTTGCTGCTGTTGGCTCCCGGCGCTTTACATGCCCAGCCGCAACAAAAAAAACCGGCCAAGCCAAAAGTTTCCGCGGGGTCGAAAAATGCCGAAGATCCACTCGCGCTTCTGCTGCAACAGGCGGTGCAGTCGATTGACAAGATGGATTTCGCCGCAGCGCTGGACCCGCTTCAAAAATATATCGCCGAGCGCCCCAACGACGCGTATGCGCACTTTCAACTTGGCTATGCCTATGCCGGATTGAAGCGTTCGCAGGATGCCCTGTCTGAATTCTCCCGTGCCGTTGCCCTGGACCCCAAAATGGAGCCGGCATACCTGAATCTTGGCCTGGT